>NZ_JBEXZT010000007.1:0-351005 GCF_040631275.1 Streptosporangium sp. NPDC020145
TTAGCACACTGTTGAGTTCTCAAGAAACGGACGCGTTCACCGTCCGCCGCCACACCATCCGGTGCGACCACTTCAGGGGCACAAACTTCCGTGTTTCCATCCTATCATTTCCGGCCGGTCCGTGTCAACCCGCTGCCTTCGCAACCACTCGACACCAACCTGCCAGACCCGCTAGGATCTCGCTCACCCCGTCTCCGGAGCAACCCTTCCAACTTACTCTGACATTCGGCTTCTGTCCAATCGTCCGTGGACGATTCAGACAAACGACTGCCGGAGCAAGGAGGTGGGGTACCGAGCGGGTCGCTGTCTTCGAAGCTCTTTGGCCTCTGCGGCTCGCCGCTCTGCGAGAAGAACATTACCAGGCCCCACGGGTCCCAGAGACAACTTGCCAACCATCCCCAGCACCTGCGCGTCCCAAACGTTCGTAGGGAGTCGACCGCGCAAGCGCTTATCAAGCCGTTCGCAATCGCCCCCGGATACGAAGTTGGCACGAGGGTCAGGATTCTGACTCCACCGTGGAGGTGAGCACCATGACCCGTTCAGAGTTCGACGACATCCGCGCACACATCGATGCGGAAGCCGATCGCCCCGGTGATCTGCTCAGGGTCGCCAGGTCCCTTTTGAGTGATCTTGAGGACGCGCGGATGCGTGAGGCCATGCTCCGCGCCGAACATCTACGTCTTCTCACCGCAGCCCGTGCGACGGCCGCCGCGGAGGCGGCCGGGCGCGCGAACCCGCTTTCCTACATCACCGAGGAACTCGCCCGGCAGGGCCAGCTCCCCGCTACCGAGGTCGAGGTGGACCAGATCCTGCTGGACGTCCGTACCGCGACCACGCTGCTGACCCAGCTCGAACAGGCCCCCGCGCCGGTCACCACCGGAGGCGGGCCGCGCGTTCGCAGGTGTGCCGGCACAAGTCGCACTCTCCCCAGATGAGGCGTTCCGCGTCGTTGACCTGGGCTTGAACCAAGATCTGTAAGACTTCAGGCATGTGGCAGCGGGGGCTGGATTGGGGTGCGACGACCCTCGTAGGGGTCTTCGGCGTCCTGTGGGTTGGCGTGGTGGTGTTCGCAGCGGCCGAAAGACCGATGTGGACGAGTCTCGGACAGTGTGTCTTTGGGGCCTTCCTCATCGGCTGGTCGCTGCACAAGACGTTCCTGCTGCTTCGCCTTCGCCCCCGACACAAAGCGCGGCACCGTAGGGTCAGGGCCTGACTAGAAGCCGGTTCTGAACACTCGCAGTTCATCCGCCACTTCCCGGCACGGGATTCCAAGGTCGAACCTGCTGAGGAGGAAGATCTCCTCTCCTGTGTCGATCTCCAGGAGTTCCGTGCGGGAAGTGAAGCGCGTCCGGGTGTCCACACGAATCCGTTCGACCGCACTCCACGGCACTCTCTGGGCGCCGGAGAAGCCTCGCGCCACGATGAGTCCCTCGCCGTCCGCGCTGAGCCGCACCGGGGCCAGGAGGTCACGTAGGGCGAGGGTGGCGGCCACCAGGGCTGCGGCGCCCGCCAGGATCGTCCCGCGTGGGTCGTCCAGATTCAGTACGGCCAGCACCGCGAACGCGAGCGCCGCAACGACCTTGACGATGAGCAGTTCTCTACGCACTCTCCAGCGCAGGATCGGTCCTGACATGTCAGCCACACCTGCACGCTAACCGCTGGGTGTCCTGTCTGGAACAAAGTGAAAGGCCCTGATCTCTGAGAGATCAGGGCCTTCCCTTGGTAGCGGGGACAGGATTTGAACCTGCGACCTCTGGGTTATGAGCCCAGCGAGCTACCGAGCTGCTCCACCCCGCGTCGGTATGTCTCAACACTATCGGCCTCCACCGCCAAGAGCAAATCGATACGAGGCCGGGGCAATCGATTCCTTTGAAGCATGGGATGAAACGGAAGAAGGCCCTGATCTCTGAGAGATCAGGGCCTTCCCTTGGTAGCGGGGACAGGATTTGAACCTGCGACCTCTGGGTTATGAGCCCAGCGAGCTACCGAGCTGCTCCACCCCGCGTCGGCGTGCTTTCACACTACCCGGCTTTGGCGATGAATGCGAACTCAATAGCCGCGGTGCCCCTAGGAACTCGGCGAGGGAGACGGTGTCGGTGTGGTCGAAGGGGTGGCTGACGGAGTCGCCGAAGGGGTTGCCGTCCCCGAGGGAGACGAGCTCGGCGTCGGCGACGGGGTCGCGGCAGGGGCTGTGGAGGCCGAGGCGTTCTTCACCTTCTCCAGGGCCTCCTTCAGCGCCTTCTGAGCCTCGCCGTAGGCCGTCCAGTTCGGCGGCTTGGCCTCCAGGGCACGCTGGGCGTCGTCATAGGCCTTCTGGGCCTCTCCGATGGCCTGGCTCAGCACGGTGTTCGACTGGGCGGGGACATCGGGTCTGGTCTCCGGCTTGTTCTGCTGAGCGCTGTTGCCGAAGACCTGTTCGAGCGCACCCTGGAGGGTCTCGGCGAAGCCGACCTTGTCTCCGAAGGAGACCAGGACCCGACGGAGAATCGGGTAGGGCTCCTGTCCTGAGGAGGCCGCCGTCTCCACGTAGACGGGCTCGATGTACACCAGGCCCCCGGCGAACGGCAGGGTGAGCAGGTTGCCGTAGCGGACCTTCGCCCCACCGATGCCCAGAAGGTTGAGCTCACCGGAGAACTTGTTCTGGAAGTTGTTCTGTACCTGACCGGGGCCGGGAATCGTGGTGTTCGACGGCATCCGCAGGATGCGCAGCCTGCCGTAGTCGTCACCCGGTGTCGCGTCGACCGCCATGAAGGCGGCCAGGTTCGGCCCCTGGCGTGGCACGAACGTGGTGGTCAGCGAGAAGGTGGGTTCCTGGGTGTCGGGCAT
The DNA here is from genome assembly GCF_040631275.1 of Streptosporangium sp. NPDC020145. NCBI lineage: Bacteria > Bacillati > Actinomycetota > Actinomycetes > Streptosporangiales > Streptosporangiaceae > Streptosporangium > Streptosporangium sp. NPDC020145. The sequence goes on from NZ_JBEXZT010000007.1 coordinate 2,827, forward strand.
CTTGACCGACAGGTAGTACGGCGGCTGCTTGATGTCGTGTCCACCGGAGGACGGGTCGTTCGGGACGTTCCAGAAGTCCTGGCCGCTGTAGAAGGCGTCCGGGTCCTGGATGTGATAGCGGGAAAGCACGTCACGCTGGACCTTGAAGAGCGCCTCCGGGTAGCGCAGGTGCTGCTTGAGGGACTCCGACATCTCGCTCTTCGGCTTGATGATCCCCGGGAAGGCGTTGCGCCAGGTCTGCAGGATCGGGTCCTTCTCGTCCCAGGCGTACAGCGTGACCGTGCCGTCGTAGGCGTCGACCGTGGCCTTGACGGCGTTGCGCATGTAGTTGATGTTGTCGCGCGGCTGCTGCACCACCTGGCGTGGGTCGGTGACCGTGTCACGGGTCATCGACTCCAGGCTCCTGCTGTCGGAGTAGGGGTAGGAGTTGGAGGTGGTGTAGGCGTCGGCGATCCAGACCACCCTGCCGTCGATGACGGCCGGGTAGGGGTTGTCGTCGAGACTCAGGAACGGCGCGACCTTGGCGATGCGGTCCTGCGGGTTGCGCTCGTAGAGGATCCTGGACTTGGCGTTGACGTCTCCCGAGAGCAGCAGGTTCGTCTCGCCGTACTTGGCCGCGTAGAGCAGGCGGTTGAAGAACGAGCCGACGGGGACGCCGCCCTTGCCGGTGTAGGTGGTGTTCTGCTGACCGGTTCCACTGCTCTCCGGATAGTCGAGCTCCTGGCCGACCTTCCTGTCACCGCCGACGATGACGTACTCGGGGGCGGCCGGGGACTCTCCGAAGTAGATCCGCGACTCCTTCAGGCCGATGCGGTCGGCCAGAGAGCCGGTGACCGGCATGTCCTTGGCGTCGAAGTCGGGCAGACCCTGGGAGTCGACCTTGTTGCCGGGCGCGGCCACGAAGCCGTAGCCGTGGGTGTAGACGAGATGCCGGTTGATCCAGTTGTCCTGCTCCCTCGGCGGCCCGGTGAGCTCGCGCACCGCGACGACGGTGTCGCGCGGCTTGCCCGTCTCGTCGGGGTAGCGGTCGACGTCGAGCGGGTCGTGGAAGTCGTAGAAGCCTCGGATGCGCTGCTTCTGCTGGTAGGTCTTGGCGACCAGGTTGGGGTCGAGCAGCCGTACACCGGAGATGGAGCTGTCGGTGGTGACGTTGACCTTGGAGGCGTCGCCCTGGGCGGCGTACTCGATGACCTCGGTCTTGTCGATCCCGTAGGCCTTTCTGGTGGCCTCGATGTTGCGCTTGATGTACGGCTGCTCACGGTCCTGCTGGTTCGGCCGGACCTGGAACTGCTCCACGAGAGCCGGGTAGACCCCGCCGACCAGGATGGCCGACAGGACCAGCAGGCCGAAGGCCACACCGGGCAGCATGCCGCCGGGCCGTACGATGCCGGCGAAGAACAGGATCGCGCAGATGAGGGCGATGATCGCCAGGATGGTCTTGGCGGGCAGCACCGCGTTGACGTCGGTGTAGGAGGCACCGTAGGCGAAGCCACGGTCGGAGAAGACCAGGCCGTATCCGTCGATCCAGTAGGCGACGGCCTTCAGCAGCACGAACACGCCGAGCAGCACCGACAGGTGCACCCTGGCCGCGCGGGAGGCGTGCACGCCGGGCGACTGCAGTCTGAAGCCCCCGTACAGGTAGTGCACGATCGCCGCCATGACGGCCGACAGGATGACCGCGGTGAACAGGAAGTTCAGCACCATCCTGATGAAGGGGTAGGTGAACATGAAGAACGACAGGTCGATACCGAACTGCGCGTCCTTCTCACCGAACGGGGTCGCGTTGAAGAACTCCAGCCACGTCTTCCACTGCCCCGCGAGCGATGATCCCGAGAACAGGGCCAGCACTCCGGCGCCGATCAGGAAGATCAGTTTGCGGTGCGGGTCGAGGGCCATCCGGTAGCGGTCGGCGCCGCTCGCGCCGCCGAACGTTCCGGGGCCGAACATGGGTCTGGCGCGGTAGGCCAGCAGCATGTTGCCGCCCACGAGGCCGACCATGAGCACGGCGCCCACGAAGAAGAGCAGGATCTGTGTGACGACCACACCGGAGAAGACCGCTGTGTAGTCGACCGAGTCGTACCACAGGTAGTCGGTGTATATACCTGCGAAGAGGAAGAACAGCGCGACGATCACGACGATCGCTATCGCGACAGGAAGCAGCAGTCGTGGCCGGCGGGGCAAGCGCATCGCCCTACCGGCTCCGGGGGTCCGGAAGCTCAAGGCCAACCCCTTGTCGTAAAAGAGCACGGTCCGTGTCTGGAAACCTACACCGGTGGGGGTACGGCCGTGCTAAGCCGCTCTGGCAGGGTCCGGCCACATCCCCTGCAGGTTCCAGGGTTCAACGGGTCAACGCGTGAGACCTCGGATGAGTGCCCCGACGCCGTTCTCGGGGCCCGAGACCGTACGCAGGGGCGCTCTCAGCTCGCCGAGCAGGTCGGTATGGAGCCGGTTCCCGTGCGGATCGCGTCGATCGCCTTCACCGCGTCGTGCAGCGTGCTCACCTTGTAGAGCCGCATCCCGTCGGGGACCGACTTGACCGCCTCCGCGCAGTTGTCCGCGGGCGTGAGGAAGACCGTCGCCCCCGACCTTCTGGCGCCGACCATCTTCTGCGAGATGCCGCCGATCGGGCCGACCTTGCCCTCCGGAGTGATCGTCCCGGTCCCGGCGATCGACTTGCCGCCGGTCAGCGGACCGGGGGTGAGCTTGTCGACGATGCCGAGGGAGAACATCATGCCCGCGCTCGGACCGCCGACGTCACCGACGTTGATCTTCACCTTGAAGGGGAACTTGTAGCTGATCCGCATGGTGATGCCCACGATCGGCGTGCCGTCCTTGGCCGCCACGGTCGGGACGGCCACGGTGAGGCTGCGGTCGCCGCGGTTGACGGTGAAGGTGACCGTCTCGCCCGCCTTGTGCCTGCGGACGATGCCGGAGACGCTCTCCCTGTCCGTCGCGGGGACGCCGTCGACGGAGACGATCTCGTCGCCGGTCTGGAAGTGCCCGTCCGCGGGCAGGCCCTTCTGGGTCGAGGCCACGGTGACGACCGAGGTGTAGGGGATCTTCAGTTCGGTCAGCGCCGCCGCGGTCGCGTCGTCCTGGGAGTTGGTCATCTCCTGGAAGTTCTGCTGCTCGACCTCCTCGGCCGTGCTGGTCGGCGGGAAGATCGTCTCCTCGGGCACGACGGCGACCGTGGGGTCGATCCACCCCCTGAGCGCCCTGAACAGGTCGATCCTGTTGCCCGGGCCGCCCTGGTAGGCGACGGTCACCAGGCTCAGCTTCCCGTCTGTCGGGTAGGTCTCCCGGCCCTCGATGCTGATCACCGGCTTGCCCTTGACGTCACCGATGGTGTTCTCCGTGGGCCCCGGACTCAGCACGACGTACGGCACGGGCAGCAGGGCGCCGACAACGCCGAGCAGAAGCGTGAGGAAGCCTGCCACCATCAATGTCAGCGCTCGTCGGGACATGGGAGGAAGCCTATTCCGTGTGACCGGGCAGAAGGCCGCACCCCCGCGCCGTCACCTTCCAGATTGTAAGGATCGCTCCTCAGCCGCAGCTTCCGACCCATTCGGTCGAGCCGTCGGCGAAGGCCTGGTTCTTCCAGATGGGAACCTCGGCCTTGAGGTCGTCGATCAGGCGCCGGGAGGCCTCGAACGCCTCGCTCCTGTGGGGAGCAGCGACCGCGACGATGACGGCGATGTCGCCCAGGTCGAGGTCACCGACCCGGTGCACGGCGGCCAGCGCGGTGATCGGGAAGTCGGCCACGATCTTCTCCGCGACCCGGCGCAGCTCCTCCTGCGCACTGGGGTGCGCGGAGTAGGACAGGCGGGTCACGGACTTGCCGTGGTCGTGGTCACGCACGGTGCCCACGAAGATCGCCGTGCCGCCCGCGGCGTGGTCGCCGATCGCGGAGAACACCTCGTCCACCGAGAGCGGTGTGTCGCGGATGCCGAGCAGGCGGATGACATTCACGGCTCAAAGGCTACCCGGCGGGCGGGAAGCTTCCCCGCTTCGGGCACGGGAGGCACGGCCGGGACGGCGACGGCCGGGGGCGTGCTCGGGACACGCCCCCGGGAGGGCTTCAGACTCGCCGCTTCTTGCGGGCGGCGCGGACGATCGCCGCCGTGCCGAGGACCGCGACGGTCGCACCGGCCGCGGTGAGCGTGGCCTCCTTGCCGGACAGCCGGCGACCGACCACCGCGTGCCTGCCCTCGCGGAGTTCGAGCAGCTGTGTGAGGGCCGCTTCGTTACTCCAGGCCGGTTTCCACCCGGCGTCGCGGAGTCCGGCGCAGTCGACGACCCAGGGATAGACCACGTAGTGCAGGTCGGTCGCGGGAGCCGGGGTGATACCGAGGCGGTGCAGGCGCTGGGCCGTACCGAACGTCAGTCCTGCGGGCAGTTCGAACCTGCGCAGACCGGAGAGCTCCTCCACCTGCTCCTGTTCGAGCCAGCCCTCACTGCCGACCGCCACGACGCCGGAGACGGAGCCGAGCGCGGCCAGCTCAAGGGCCGAGATCAGGTCGTCCACGTGGCAGAACTGCCAGCGGGGGCTGCAGCCCTTGACGCTGAGCAGCCTGGGGGCCTCGAAGTGGCGGGTGACCACGCTGTCGACGCCTGGGCCGACGACGGCCGCCGGGCGCAGCACGGTCACCTCAAGGCCGGGGTGGCTGCGCAGTGATCTCCTGACCAGCGCCTCGATCTCCAGATGGTCGCCGACGATGCCGGTGTCCGGCTCGGCCGCGACCGCGGAGTCCTCTGGCAGTGGGACGGGGTTGTCCTGGGCGGCGCCGTACACCATGGCGCTGGTGACCAGCACGACGCGGCGCACCCGGGCGGCGGCCGAGGCGGTGAGCACCGTCTGTGCCGCGCGCAGGTTGTAGGCGCGCCGCTCGGCCGGGTCGGCGTCGAGCGCGTAGTCGCCCGCCAGATGGACGAGCACGTCGATGTCGGAGACCCGGTTCGCCAAGAGCGGATCTCTGACGTCGAGCACCCTCCAGGTGACGTCGGGTACGTCGCCGCGCTGCTCGTCGATGGCCACGACTCTGCGGAAATCCGCAGACGAGGCGACCTTCGAGAGGAAGGCACGGCCGATCCCCGAGGCCGCGCCGGTTACGGCGACGACCGGGAGCCGGGGGCGTTTCGAGGTAGGCACCAGGTCCTCACTTTGCACTGACCCACCATGCGACGGATAACGTGGCGGTTGTGGACTCCTCCATCCTGCACGAGGTAGAGCGGTGACTGACTTGCCAGGTCGGGAAAACGACCCCAACGAGAATCCGTTCGCCATGTTCGGCGACCCGGAGCAGATCGCGGCGGCCATGCGTCAGTTCGCCGACATGCTGTCCGCCCCGCAGAGCTCCGGTCCCGTCAACTGGGACATGGCGAAGAATATCGCCCGGCACGTCGTGGCCGCCGAAGGCGATCCGAGTGTCATGGAAGGCGAGCGGCGCCAGATCGTGGACGCGCTCAACCTCGCCGACCTGTGGCTGAACGAGGCGACCACGCTGCCCAGCGGGGTGAACAACCCGCAGGCGTGGAGCCGGTCCGAGTGGATCGAGAAGACCGTCCCGGTGTGGCGGCAGCTGTGTGATCCGGTCGCCGCCCGCATGGTCGAGACCATGAGCGGCACGCTCGGCGCGACGGGTCTGCCCGCCGAGGCTCAGGCGATGGCCGTGCCGCTGATGGGCATGATGAAGCAGATGGGCAGCATGCTGGTCGGCCAGCAGATCGGCCAGGCCCTCGGCTCTCTGGCCCGTGAGGTCGTCGGCTCCACCGACATCGGCCTTCCGCTGTCGGAGAACGCCGCCCTGCTGCCCGGCGGCATCGCCGCGTTCGGTCAGGGGCTTGAGACTCCCGTCGAGGAGATCCGGATCTATCTGGCGCTGCGCGAGGCCGCGCACCACCGGCTGTTCCAGCACGTGCCGTGGCTGCGGGTGCACCTGTTCGGCGCGGTCGAGGAGTACGCCAGGGGCATCACGGTCGACGTGTCCGCGCTGGAGGAGCAGTTGCGCGGCCTCGACGTCAACAACCCCGAGCAGCTCCAGCAGGTGCTGAGCGGCGGCAACCTGCTCAAGCCCGAGGAGACCGAGCGGCAGAAGGCCGCCCTGGCGCGCCTTGAGACCATGCTCGCGCTGGTCGAGGGCTGGGTCGGCACGGTCGTCGACGGTGCCGCCGAAGGCAAACTGCCCTCCTCGGCCGCCCTGGCCGAGACCGTACGGCGTCGCAGGGCGACCGGCGGTCCCGCTGAGCAGACCTTCGCCACGCTCGTCGGCCTGGAGCTGCGTCCGCGCCGTCTGCGTGAGGCGGCCGCCCTGTGGCAGGCCATCGAGCGCGACCGGGGCATCGACGGGCGGGACGCGGTGTGGAGCCATCCCGACCTGATGCCGACCGCGGATGATCTGGACAATCCCGAGGGTTTCGTCAGGGGTGAGCCCGAGCTGGACCTGTCCTCCCTTGAGGCGTCGCTCGGCGAGGCCCCGAAGGAGCCGGAGAAGGGGAACGACGACCCCCAGGACGGCGCCGCGTGAGCCTGCACGCGCACGCGCAGGAGGTTCTCGCGGCCTGGAAGGCGCCCACGGCCGATGAGGAGAGCCTGCGCAGGGAGTTCCTCGATCATGTGCGGGCCCATGAGGACGCGATGTGGCGGGAGTGCGTACCCGGCCATCTGACGGCCACGACCGCGGTGATCTCCCACGACGGCGAGCGGGTGTTGCTGACGCTGCACCCCAAGGCCGGGATGTGGCTGCCCATGGGCGGGCACTGTGAGCGCGGGGACGTCTCACTCGACGGCGTCGCGCTGCGGGAGGCGACCGAGGAGTCGGGCATCGCCGGTCTGCGCCTGCTTCCCGGTCCGCTCGCCCTCGACCGCCACAAGGTCTGGTGTCACCCCCCGCACAGCCACCATCTCGACGTGGAGTACGGCGCGGTCGCCCCCGCCGACGTGGAGGCCGTGATCAGCGAAGAGTCCCTCGACCTGCGGTGGTTTCCGATCGAGGAGATCCCCGAGCTCTCCGACGAGGCGACCCGTAGGCTCGCCAGGCGTGCCCGTGAGGTGATGCGCCAGATCTGAACCGGTTTATGTTCGGCTCACACGACCATCGATAATGTCGTCACATTGGGTGACCGATGAATCGAGGCGTAGTGAGCACGGACACAGCCGGTGGCGCGATTCTGACTCCGGTACGACGACGACGTTCGCCCCGGATTCCCAGCGCTCTGGTCTGGGCGGCGCTCACTCCTTTCGCGGCCTGGGCTGCGGCCAGGGTCACCGGTCTCGAACGTGGCTCACTCACCGCTCAGCTGATGACGGCCACGCCGTACGCGGCGGCCGGGTCGCTGTTACCTCTGTTCCTGGCCGCGGCGACCCGCCGCCGTGCCGCCACGGCTGTGGCGTTGGTCACCACGGCGGCGCTCGGGCTCAGTGTCCTGCCCCGCGCGTTCGCCTCGGCGCAGCCTCCCTCCGGAGCGCCGTTGCGGGTGCTCACACTCAACATGTTGTTCGGTCACGCCGATCCGGGCGCGGTGATGGACCTGGTCAGACGGCTGCGGCCGGACGTGCTGAGCGCTCAGGAGCTGACGCCGGGGATGGTCGAGGAGCTCGACGCGGCCGGGCTGAAGGACGTCATGTCGCACCGCGTGCTGCAGACGGCCTGGAGCGCCAGCGGCAGCGGCCTCTTCTCCCGCTATCCGCTGGCCCCGCTGGAGAACCTGTTCCAGCCCATCGGGCACAACATGCCGGCCGCGGTGCTCAGCGTCCCGGGGGTGGGGAACATCGAGTTCGTCGACGTGCACACCTTCCCGCCGCTGGGCAGCCAGGTGCACGAGTGGAGCGCGGCGTTCGCCGCGTTCCCCGACGCCTCCCCGGATCGGCTGCGGATCTTCGCCGGTGACTTCAACGCCAGCCTCGACCACGCCGCGATGCGCCGTTTCGTCAGCCGGGGCTACGCCGACTCGGCTGATCGGACCGGTCAGGGGCTGGTTCCGACCTGGCCGGTCAACAGCAGGATTCCGCCGGTCATCACCATCGACCATGTCGTGGTCGACCAGCGGATCGGGGTGCGGGAGGTGAGCATCCACACCGTCCCCGGCACCGATCACAGGGCGGTCTTCGCCGACCTCAGCCTGCCTTCGATCTGAGCCCGGTCTTCTCAGACCGACAGCAGTGCCCGGGTGTTGTCCCAGCCCTCAAGGCCGGGATCGAGCCTGTGGACGTCGGCGGGAGCGCGCAGACGGTGCCAGCCGGGGCCGGTCGCGACCCGCCAGGAGGCGGGGGCCAGCGCGCGCAGGGTCCTGACCGGCTCGGGGTCGTCGAAGCCGATCTCGGCCCAGTCGGGCCACGGTGACCGTGTGGCGATCGCGACGGCCCCGCCCTCGACGGCCGGGCAGACGGCCAGTCCCGCGCTGCCGAGCGCGCGGAAGAGCTTGCCGATCAGCAGCGGCGGCAGGTCAGGGGCGTCCCCGCTCAGCAGAACCGCCTGGCCCGCGTACGGCGCGGCGGCCGAGACCACCTCGAACGCGGCCCTGACCAGGGGTGCTCCGGAAAGCTCGGGGATCTCAAGGACCGGGGTGCCCGGCCAGACGACCTCTTCCATCCCGGGCACGCTCGTCACGAGGACCGGGGTGACGAAGTCGAGGGTGCTGACGAGTTCGTAGGTGTCCTCGACGACGGCCGTCAGGAAGCTCCCGGGGTCGATCCCCGGTGGTGCCCCGGCCGACATCGACGATGTGACGACGACCGCGACCAGGCGGTCCTCCGTACGCTCTGAGGTCAACACTCCTCCGCGACGCCCGCCGCCATGGAGAACCCCTCAAGGAAGCCGCGTGCCCGTTCGGCCTTGGGGTAGTGGTCGACCAGCGCCCAGAAACGAGGTCCGTGGCTGGGCACGAGCAGGTGGACCAGCTCATGCATGATCACGTAGTCGACCACCCACGACGGCATGCCCCGGAGCCGTGTGGAGATCCTGATGGTGCCGTGATCCGGCGTGCACGAGCCCCAGCGGTGCTGCTGGTTGTCGACCCAGCGCACGCTCGACGGTCTTGCCCGCCCGTCGAGATAACGTGCCGAGAGCTCGCTCGCCCGCTCGAAGAGGTCGTCGTCGGAGGGGCGTCTTCGCTGCTCCTTGGCCGCCAGCCGGTCGAGCATCCGGCGCACCCATTGCTCCTCGTCGGTACTGCTCAGCCCGGCGGGGAGCAGCACGATCGTTTTCTCGCCGTCGCGGTACGCGGATACGGTCCGCCGACGACGAGAACTTCGACGGACCTCGACTGTCTCGGGGGGCACATATGAACGGTAGCCGAGAATCACGAATTCACACCAGAGGGCCGAACACGTTCTGGCTGGTCAATCCCTGTTCGTCGATTGTTCAGCAAGACCGATCGGTTATGGCTGGAGCCCGTGGAATTAACCGGACCGCCGATCCCCTCAGGAGCCGCCGAATCTCGGGGACCGTCGTTCCCGCTGCGCCGCCAACCCTTCGAGCAGGTCGTCGGAGGCCATGGTGACGGGTTGGGCGAGAGACTCCCAGCGCAACGCGGCGTCGAGGTCCGCGTGCCCACCGCCCGCAAGGGCCACCTTGGTGAGCCGGGTGGCGACGGGGGCGTTCGCCGCGGTCCTCGAAGCGATCTCCAGCACCTGCGTCATCAGCGTCTCTCGGGGAAACGCCCTGGTCACCAGCCCCGATGCCGCCGCCTCCGCGCCCAGCATGGTGCGGCCGGTGAGCAGCATCTCCCTGGCGACCCCGACCCCGGCGACCCTGGGCAACAGGTAGGTGGCCGCCATTCCCGGGTGCAGGCCGAGCGAGGTGAAGGGGACCAGTAGCTTGGCCTCCTCCGCCGCGTAGACCAGGTCACAGGCAAGGGCCAGGCACAGCCCGGCTCCGACGGCGGCGCCGTTGACCGCAGCGATGGTCGGCACCTCCAGGTCCGCCACGGACAGCCAGGTCCGATAGAAGCCCAGCATCCTGTCACGCAGGACGGGCACGCTCTCCGCTCCTCGGTCGGCGAGCCAGGACAGGTCTCCTCCCGAGCAGAACGCGCTGCCCTCCCCGGTGACGACCACGCATCGCACATCCTTGTCGCGACGCAGGTCGGAGACCGCCAGCCGCCACTGTTCCGTCATGCCGTCCGTCATCGAGTTACGCCGGTCGGGGCGGTTCAGGGTGAGCACCACGACGCCGTCGTCGCGCCTGTCGATCAAGAGCTCGTCCATGGCGGGAGCGTAGTACACCGGAAGTTATCCACAGGCGGCGGGAAACGTCTCCGCGATCTTTTGAGGGCGTGGCACTCTGACTGCCCCGGGACCACCGGGTGACCGGAAACTCACGCTCCGCGTCCACCCGGGGTCCTCCCCTTCTGGCCTTCGGGCTCCCTGAGGAGAGGCGGTCACATGAGACCACGTCTGAAGCCCGTTCTGCGTCGGGTCGCGCGCGACGAGCACACCCTGCAGTTCGGTCTGCGCCCCAGTCACGCGGTGGTGCTGACCGACCTGGAACCCGAGGTTCGCCGCTGGGTCGAGAGCCTCGACGGCGTGCGCGACGTCGAAGGGGTGCTCGCCGGGGCGGACGAGGCAGGGCTCGGCAGGGAGAACGGCCGCGCCCTGCTCGACCTGCTGATCGACCAGGGGGTGGTCGACGACGCGGCGGCGCCACCCGGTCCGCTACGTCTGCTCACCCTCGCCGAGCGAGACCTGCTCCAGCCCGATCTGGAGGCGCTCTCCCTCACCCCCGGCACGACGGACGGCGGCCTTGCCGTGCTGGAACGCAGGCGGGACGTCCAGGTGCGGGTGTACGGCGCGGGTCGTGTCGGCGCGCAGATCGCCGCCCTCCTCGCCGCCTCCGGGGTAGGCGGCCTGTGCGTTGTCGACTCCGGTACGGCCCGCGGCCGGGACGTCACACCGGGCGGCCTGACCTGGACGCAGGTGGGCAGAAGCAGGCAGGAGGGCGCGGTCGAGCTGGTGAAGCGGCTCGCACCCTCCATCACCGCGTGGACCGGTGATCGGGCCGCCCGGCTGGCCGACGGTGCCAGGGCACCTGACCTGGTGGTGCTCTCACCGGTCGACCCCCTCGACGACCTGCTGATCGACGAGCTCATGTCCCGACGGATCCCCCACCTGCTCGTGACCGCCTACGAGGACCTGGGGTCCATCGGTCCTCTGGTGCTGCCTGGACAGAGCACCTGTCTACGGTGTCTAGATTTGACGCGACGCGATCGTGACCCGGGATGGCCGGTCGTCAGTGCTCGTCCTGGCGGCTTGCCCGCGGGGGAGATCGGGTGTGGCGTGGTCATGTCGTCTCTTGTCGCGGCGGTGGCGACTGGGCACGCGCTCGCTTTCCTCGACGGGGAGGAGTCCGCTGTGACCAACGGCACAACGGATGTATTGCCTGACTGGCGATGGAAACGGCGATCCTGGAGTATTCATCCTCGATGTCGTTGCTTCCGAAACGAGTTGGGTTCGCCAACAATGGTCGCGTCGGCTGCTGACCGCGGCTGACAGACACCACACCGAAGGGAGGGAGCGGTGTCTCACCACGGGGGAAACGCCGCGAGCCAAGGTGAGTGACCTTCCGCGCCGCGCTGTCGCGCGATCCGCCAAGCTGGCGGCCCTGCCGATCGGATTCGCCGGCCGTACCGCCCTCGGACTGGGGAAGCGGATCGGGGGCAAGTCCGCGGAGATCGTCGCCCAGGAGATACAGGAACGCACCGCCGAGCAGATCTTCAAGGTTCTGGGAGAACTCAAGGGCGGGGCGATGAAACTCGGCCAGGCTCTGTCCATCTTCGAGGCGGCACTTCCCGCCGAGGTCGTCGGCCCCTACCGGGCGACCCTCACCAAACTCCAGGACGCCGCGCCACCGCTACCCGCCGCGACGGTGCACAAGGTGCTCGTCGAGCAGTTGGGTGACGACTGGCGGGAGAACTTCCAGTCGTTCGAGGACCGTCCGACCGCCGCCGCGTCGATCGGGCAGGTGCACAAGGCCGTTTGGCACGACGGCAGAACGGTCGCCGTCAAGGTTCAGTATCCCGGCGCGGGCAAGGCACTGCTGTCCGACTTCAATCAGATCGCCAGGCTCGGCAAGCTCTTCGGGGTGCTGCTTCCCGGGCTCGACATCAAGTCCGTCCTCAGTGAGCTACGCGAGCGGATCGCCGAAGAGCTCGACTACCTGCGGGAGGCAGAGGCTCAGCACGCCTTCGCCCTGGAGTTCAAGGACGACCCCGACTTCCTGATTCCGGATGTCGTGGCGGCCAACGAGCAGGTTCTCGTCTCCGAGTGGGTCGAGGGTGTCCCGCTGTCACGGATCATCAGCGACGGCACCAAGCAGGAACGTGACCGTGCCGGTCTCCAACTGGTCCGATTCCTGTTCTGCTCGCCCGCGCGGGTCGGCATGCTCCACGCCGATCCACATCCGGGAAACTTCCGTGTCGTCGAGGACGGGCGGCTGTGCGTGCTCGACTTCGGCGCGGTCAACCGGCTGCCCGACGGCTACCCCCCGGCCTTCGGAAAGCTCACCCGGATCTTCAACAACGGCGACATGGAGACCGTGATTCAGGGGCTGCGCGACGAAGGGTTCATCCTTCCCCACATCGAGGTGGACGCCGAGGCGCTGCGAGCCTTCCTCGCCCCCTATGTCGAGCCGACCGCGGTCGAGGAGTTCACCTTCAGCCGCGAGTGGCTGCGGGAGCAGGCCGCCACGGTGACGGACCTGCGTCCGGGAAACGTGGCACGCCAGCTCAACCTGCCGGTGTCGTACGTCCTCATCCACCGTGTGCACGCGGCGGGGCTGGGCGTGCTCTGCCAGCTCGGTGCCACGGCCCGCTTCCGCGAGGAGGTGATCCGCTGGGTTCCCGGTTTCGTCGAGGAGGACCCCGAAGAGCAGGCGATCGCCGCGAGCTGACAGCTCTCCCCTATTCCGAGTCCGCTTCGTTCTGAAGCAGATCCCCATTCGTTCCGAGATCCGTTTCGAAGCCGCACGTCATCCACGATGCCATGACCTCCGCGACGCTCCGAGACCCATGGAGCCCAACTGATCCCGGTAGCTCCTGACCGGTCTCGGCTGTCCTGGTGCTCTTTGTCTTCCTTGCGTCTCAGCGCCGTTCCTGTTGGTCGTTCTTCTCCTCATCTGCGCCTTGGGGGATTGGCCGTACGGCCCGGGGGCGACATGGCCCGTTCAAGACAGAATCGCCTGGCCAGGGGCGGTTTGACCGTACCTCTGGAAGGGTTCGGCGTGCTCTGGAGAGTACGGCTGCACGAAAAGGGAAACGCATCCGAAAGGGCCGATCATCCAGAAGATCGGCACATATGAAAAGGCCGCATATTCGAAAGGTCACACTTCTCGGAAGTGTCGGCCGCCTGTGGGATATCACAGGTTCGAAAGGACCGTGTATCCGAAAGATCTGCGCTTCCAGAAAGGCCTCCACTCAAGGGGACCACGTGTTTGGGGGAATCACGCGCTCGGGGGTCACACGTTTGGGAGAAACACACGTTCGGGGAAGCCACATGCTCGGGGTCACATGTTTGGAGCGCGTGTTGGGGCGCGTGTTCGGAGAGGCCACACGTCCAGGAGAGTCACCTGTTCGAGAGCGTCGCGCGTTTTCGGGGCCTCGGTCGGGGTCCCTGCTGGGGGAGAGCATGCGAAAGGGGTGACCCGGGGAAGGAGTCACCCCTTGGAAGTGGTTCTTGCCTGGAAGTGGCGCTCAGCCGGCGGCCCGTTCCCGGCCCGAATTTCTGGGCCTGGAATGCCTGGACCCTGAACGTTCGGGCCCGACTACTCGTCGCTGTTCACCACTGCTCGTCGCTGTTCGCGACTGTGTTGCCGTTGATCGTCGCCGCTTGCTGTTGACCAACGGCGAGCGGCGACGCGCGGCGTGGATCCGTGCCGCGCGTCGCTTACCAGAGCCGAACTGAGCGGTGTTCACCGGCATTCATCGCCGTTGGCCACCGGCGAGCGCCGCTTACCGGCGTTCATCACCGTTGACCGGCGCTCATCGCCGGCGAGCGCCGTTGATCAATGGTGATCAACGGCGATCGACGGTGGCCGGTGGCGATCAGACGAGGCGCAGGAGTACGTGCCGCAGCCGGGCCGAGGCGCGTTCCGCGTTCCGGCGGGCGCGCCTCAGGCGCAGTATGCCTGTCACGATGCGCTGCTCCTCCGCCTCCCGGTGAAGGGTTCGTATTCGGTCCCTCACCAGTTCTTCTTGCATAGGCAGCATGTCGAAACCGGCGGTGGCGCTGTTGGGGTAGGTCATCGGAAGTGGTCCTTTCGGGACATACGGTCTTTTTGGTTGATCAGGTTCCGCGCCGGTCAGGCGGCGACGGGGGTCTTGCGGGGACGACCACGCGGGCGCTTCCTCGGGACGATGGCGCCCCTCAGGATGAGCTCGCCGCCCCAGACACCCCACGGCTCCTCGCGCTCAAGCGCGCGGGCCAGGCAGGCCTGCTGGATCGGGCAGCCTCCGCAGAGTGCCTTGGCGAACTCCACGTCCTCCGGAGACTCCGCGAACCAGAGGTCGGGGTCGGTACGACAGGGGATTGCGGCTTCGTCGATCAGGTCCATGATCGTCTGGGCCCCCATCTGCTTCACCTCTCAGTTAGGTGTTGGTCTTCGATTACCTCTAGGTGGGGGGACAGGAACAACGCGGACAAACAAGAAGGCCGCGAATCCTGGGTGCGGATCCGCGGCCTGAAGGCTCTTCTTCGGTCAGGTTATGACCGGAGGTTGCCTCCAGGAATACGGACCACGCCGTCCACCATTGCCGGTGTGCTTGGTCAGTGCGTAGCTGCCGCCCTCAGGAGCCAGAACGGCGCCTGCGCCTGCCGCCTTAAAGGCGGCCGGAGTGGCCGGTCGGCTGCCGAGAACTTGGGTACGGACAGTCGTGTCCTGCCGGAGCTGGGCCTCCCGCTGGACCTGGATCTCCTGTCGGAGTCTGGCCGCGGCACCATCGGCGAGGATGGCGCACGTGCCGAACGACAGGGTCATGGCAGGGGTCATGAAGGTAAGCCCAGACTGGGACGGCATCAGAATGTTCTTCACAGCGGACTCACCTCCATTCGTGGATCGTCGGACAGGAGCGTCCGACTTGCTTGAGCATGACCCTAAACCCCGGCGACAGGGAGGGGCAACATATTTTCTACCTGCAGTTTTACCACTAACTCACACGGATCATGGCTTCCTGGACCACCGACACGGCCAGTTCCCCGGACCGGGTGAACATCTCCCCCTTCGCCAGGCCTCGGGCGGAGCTCGACCAGGGCGACTCCTGGGCGTACAGCATCCACTCGTCGACGCGGAAGGGGCGGTGGAACCACATGGCGTGGTCCAGCGAGGCTCCGGAGACGTTGGGGGTTCCCCAGGCCTGGCCGTGGGCCAGCAGCACGGTGTCCACCAGGGTGAAGTCCGAGGTGTAGGCGGCCAGCACCACGTGCAGCAGCGGGTCGTCGGGCAGCTCCGACTCGTAGCGGAACCAGACGTTCGTCGTGGAACGGCTCAGCGAGGGGTCCCGCAGGGCCTCCCAGGTAAGAGGTGTGGCGTAGCGGGCGTCGAGCGGACGCGGCCTGGCCAGCAGCTCCCGCCAGGGGGAGTCCTCGGGCATGTCCGCCAGGGCCTGCCGCATCCGCTCCGGGAAGGGCGCCAGTTCCTCGGGGCCGGGCACCTCGGGCATCGTCGTCGCCTGGTGCGCGAGGCCCGGCTCGTCGATGTGGAAGGAGGCCGACATGGTGAATATCGCCTTGCCGTGCTGGATGGCCACGACTCTGCGGGTGGTGAAGGAACGGCCGTCCCGGACGCGTTCCACGTTGTAGACGATCGGCACCGCCGGGTCGCCCGGCCTGATGAAGTAGGCGTGCAGCGAGTGGACGTGACGCTCCGGGGGGACGGTCCTGCCCGCCGCGACCAGCGCCTGGGCGGCGACCTGGCCGCCGAAGACCCGTTGGACGTCCTCGGCGGGGCTGCGTCCCCGGAAGATGTCCAACTCGATCTGCTCCAGGTCCAGCAGGTCGAGCAACTCCTTGAGAGCCTGGTTCACACGTCCTCCGTCCGGTCTGCGGCGGCACGGCAGAGAGCCAGCACCGCCTCGCCGTACCGGTCCATTTTGACGCGTCCTATCCCGGTTATAGAGAGCAGGTCCCTTTCTGTGGCCGGGGCTCGCTCCGCGATGGCCTGGAGGGTGACGTCGGTGAAGACCACGTAGACCGGAACCTTGGCCTCCTTGGCGGCCGAGGCGCGCCAGGCCTTGAGGCTCTCCAGCAGGGCCTCGTCGTAGTCGGCCGGGCAGGTGGCGCACCTGCCGAGCTTCTGCTCGGGGGCCGCGGCGAGGGTCCTGCCGCAGACACGGCAGTTGATCGGCGCGGCCACCTCGCGACGCCCGGCGGACCTTCTTGAAGCCGAACCCTGGGACGCCCCTCCGGACACGAACGCGGCGAAGGCCGACGTCGCACGGCCGGACCCTCCGGAACGTCCTGTGAGGCCGTCGAGGAAGCGGGAGGGCCTCCTGGAGCGGTGCCCGCCGGGTGAGCGGGCCAACGCCCACGACAGCGCCAGGTGCTCTCTGGCCCGGGTGACGCCGACGTACAGCAGGCGGCGCTCCTCCTCGATCTGCTCCGGTGTCTTGGCGTAGACGATGGGCATCATGCCCTCGGTCATACCGACCAGGAAGACGGCGTCCCATTCGAGGCCCTTGGCGGCGTGCAGGGAGGCCAGTGTCACGCCGTCGACCGGCGGCGCGTGCTGTTCGCCCGCCCTGCGCTCCAGCTCCGCCACGAAGGCGGTCAGGTCGGCGCCCTCGGCCGCCATGTCCTCGGCGAGGTCAGCGAGGGCCCTGAGCGACTCCCACTTCTCCCGGGCCCCTCCTCCGCCCGGCGGCACGGGGGTCAGGCCGATTCCGGCGAGGATGTCGTTGACGGTCGGGGCCAGTTCGTCGTCCCGCGCGGCCGAGCGGGCGGCGCCGCGCAGCAGGACGACGGCGTGGCGCACCTCCGGGCGTTCGAAGAAGCGGTCGGCCCCGCGCAGCAGGTAGGGCACGCCGACCGTGGTGAGGGCCTGCTCGTAGGCCTCCGACTGGGCGTTGACCCGGAAGAGCACGGCGATCTCGCGGGACGGGACACCGCCGTCGACGAGGGCGCGGATCGCGCGTGCCACCCCCGCGGCCTCGGCCTGCTCGTCGTCGTACTCGGTGAAGCCGGGTTCCGGACCGTCGGGGCGCTGGGCGACCAGCGTGAGCCGGTGCGGGCTCTTCGACCGGTCGATCAGCCTGTTGGCCAGGGAGACGACCTGGGGGGTCGAGCGGTAGTCACGGACCAGCTTGATCACGGCCGCCTCCGGATGCTCGACGGAGAAGCCGGTCAGATATCTGGGGGTCGCGCCGGTGAAGGAGTAGATCGTCTGGTTGGGGTCGCCGACCACGCACAGGTCGTCGCGTCCGCCGAGCCAGGTGTCGAGCAGGAGTTTCTGCAGCGGGTTGACGTCCTGGTACTCGTCGACGACGAAGTAGCGGTACTGCTGGCGGATCTGTGCCGCCACCTCACGGTGCTCGGTCATCACGGCGGCGGTGAGTTCGAGGATGGTCTCGAAGTCGACCAGGTGCCGTTCGCGGCGGAGCCGTTCGTAGGCGTCGAAGAGCCGGAAGACCTCCTCCGCGGGCACCGGCGGCGTACGGCCCGCCTTTCGCGCGGCCTCGGCGTAGTCCTCGGGGCCGATCTGGGTGGCCTTGGCCCACTCGATCTCGCCCGCGACGTCGCGCAGTTCGGCCCGGTCCGGGGCCCTTCTGACGAGTCGGAAGGCGTTGGCCAGCAGCGGCAGCTTCGACTCGATCACCTTGGGCGGGTCTCCGCCGATGACGCGCGGCCAGAAGTAGGTGAGCTGGCGCAGCGCGGCGGCGTGGAAGGTGCGGGCCTGCACCCCCGGGGCGCCGAGCGCGCGCAGCCGCTGCCTGAGCTCACCGGCGGCGCGTGTGGTGAATGTCACGGCCAGCACGCTCTGGGCGTCGACCACTCCGCTGCGCACCGCGTGGGCGACGCGGTGGGTGATCGCCCGGGTCTTGCCGGTCCCCGCTCCGGCGAGCACACAGACCGGTCCGCGTACCGCCTCGGCCACCGCCCGCTGTTCCGGATCCAGTCCCGCCAGGACGTCGTCTGTGACCACGGGGACTCCTTACACGGGTTGTACAGGCCAGCTGTGAACATCCTGGCAGTCGGTGGCCAAGCTCCGCCCATTCTGGCAACATGCCGCCGTCAACCTACGTCGTTCCAGAAGATGCGTAAAAAGGGCAGTTCCTCCACAATGAGGGGGGATTTTGGGGTCCGAGGGAAGGAAGAAACCTGTGAGAACCGCGGCGACCGTGAGCGCTCTCGCCCTGGCGGCGTTGGTGATCGGCCCCGTGGCGCTACAGACGTCCTCCGCGGCGCACGCCTCCCCCGCCACGCTGGCGCACTACGGCGGCGCGTCCATCACCGCCTCGAAGGCGACCACCACGCGCAAGGCCAGGACGAAGCACTCCACCAAGGCGAAGCACTCCGCCAGGAAGGCCGATCCGAGCCCCGAGCCGTCCACGACCACCTCGGCGTCGGCCACCGCGACCTCGACCGCCAAGCCGACGCCCAGCCCGACGGCGAAACCGTCCGCCGGCGCGACCGCCAAGCCGAAGAAGCCGTCGGCCACCGCGACCCCGAGGGTCGCCTCGACCGACAACCCGCTGCTCGACGGCACCTTCATCAACACCGTCGCGTACGGCCCGCACCCCCGTCAGCGGATGGACGTCTGGCACCAGACCGACGGTCTCAAGCGGCCCGGTGTCTTCCTGATCCACGGCGGCTGGTGGTCGAGCGGCGACAAGAAGTACATGACCGCGATCACCACCAGCTACGCCGAGCAGGGTTACACGGTCTTCAACATCAACTACCGCCTGTCCGGCGACGCGGCCTGGCCCGCGCAGCGCACCGACGCGCTGGACGCCATCGCCACCGCCCGCAGGCACGCCGCCCTGTGGTCCTTCGACCCCAACAACTACGTGGTCGTCGGCTTCTCCGCGGGAGGGCACCTGGCCTCCGCCGTCGGCACCTACGGGGACGGGCTGCCCGGCCTGCGCGGGGTCGTCGGCATCTCACCGGTGACCTCGCCGATGCTGGCCTACGAGGACGGCGCGACCGACGTCTTCGACCTGAACAAGCGCAAGCTGCGTGAGTCGGCCATCCAGCTCGCCGGAGGCTGCGAACCCGTCAAGTGCCCGAAGATCTGGGCCAGCATGGAGGTCCCGAGGCACGCCAGCAAGGGCGACGTGCCGGAGCTGGCCGTACATTCCCAGGACGAGTTCGTGCCCGCCGAGCACAGTCTGCGGCTCAAGGAGCGGCTCAAGGCCGTCGGTGTGAGCATGACGGTGCTGACCGAGCCGGGAAGCGAGCACAGCACGCCGATGTACCGGCTTCCCGGGGTCGCCGAGACGGTCCAGGACTGGATCGCGGGCAAGCTCCTCTGACCTACGGAAATCCGGGCGACGGGAAGATGAACGGCTCTCACTTTGTTGCCACTGAGCGCTGAACATCTCACGAGGGGAAATCTCACGAAATGGCGCTGACGGTTTACACCGCCACCTGGTGCGGCCCATGCAAGCGGCTGAAGTCCCAGCTCACCCGCGAGGGGATCTCCTACCGGGAGATCGACATCGAGCAGAACCCCGACGCCGCGCAGTTCGTCGAGAGTGTCAACAACGGCAACCAGACCGTGCCGACCGTGCTCTTCGAGGACGGCACGTCCCTCACCAATCCCTCGGTGATCGAGGTCAAGGCCCGGTTGAACGCCTGATCACCAGTTTCCGGCAAGAGGCTCGCCGTACCAGGTCTCGATCAGCCTCCTGGCGATCGAGACCTCGGGCGGCGGAAGCACCTCGCCGCTGTCCAGCGCGGCCCGCAGTTCGGCGCGGCTGAACCAGCGGGCCTCGGAGATCTCTTCCTGGTCGACCGTGAACTCCGTCGTGACCGCCCGCGCGATGAAGCCGAGCATCAGGCTGCGCGGGAAGGGCCACGGCTGGCTGCCCAGGTAGCGGGGCTCGACGACGCGCACGCCGACCTCCTCGGCGACCTCCCTGGCCACCGCGTGCTCCAGTGACTCCCCCGGCTCGACGAAGCCCGCGAGCACCGAGAAACGGCCCTGGGGCCACTGCGGTCCCCTGGCCAGCAGGCACCGGTCCGCCTCGTCGTGCACGAGCATGATCACCGCGGGGTCGACCCGGGGGAAGTGCTGGCTGCCGTCCTCGGGACAGACCCGCACGTGCCCGCCGGAGCGCGTCTCGGTACGGCTCCCGCAGCGCGGGCAGAAGGCGTGGGTGGCGTGCCAGGCCTCAAGCGCGACCGCGTAGACCAGCAGCCCGGCGTCCAGGTCCCCCAGCAGCGAGCCGACCTGTCGCAGTCCGGCGACGACGTCCGCCCCCTCCTCGATGGCCGAGAGCGCGACGGCGGAGACGATCCGCCCGGGAAGCGCGGCGGGCCCGTCGGCCGGGAGCGATCCCGAGACGGCGAAGTAGGCGATCCCCTCGGCGTCCAGGCCGAGCAGGTAGCGCTCCCCCTGCGGCGCCTCGTCCGTGGGCAGCAGGACGAGATCGACCCCGTCTCCGTGCCGCCTGACCAGCGCCCGCCCGTCGTCGACCACGACGACCCGGGTCGCGCCGTCGGCCCACGCGCGTTCGAGCCACTCGGCGTCACCGCGTAGCGCGGCGGAGCGGTCGATCGCGCTGCGCGCGAGAAGCAGCGGCCCCAGCAGTCCTTCTTGGGTGGTGATGTCCACGTTCTTCCCCGTCTCCCAGATCGACTGGCATCCTACGACGCTCGCCGTGGACGGCTTTCCGGGGAGCGGCAAGCCGGGCATATGCGGTGAATATCCAGTCAGCCGAGCGACATGATCTCTGTACGGCTAGGATGCGGCGAGTTAGGTTAGGCTTACCTGATTCCGGGGGTCCCATGCGGCTGTACCTCACCGCGCTCAAGCCGACCGACTCGGTCACCGACGGATTCCTGCCCGCGGCACGCGCGCTGGGCTGCGACGTCACCGTTCTGACCGACAGACCGGAGCACCATCGGGACTCGGGGCCGAGGTGCTCGGCTGCGACGTCCGTGACGCCCGCGCGGTGATCGACACCGTCTCCGGCCACCACACGCCCGGCGCGATCTTCTCCAACTCCGACCACCTGCAGGCCGAGACGGCCCTGGCCGCGGCCTACTTCGGCCTGCCCGGCAAGGACTGGCGGGCCTGCGTCACCGCGAAGAACAAGGCCCTCACCCGCGCGCGCCTGGCGGAGGCGGACGTCGAGACCGTCCGCTCGGTACGGCTCGCCCCCGGCGACCCCGTACCCCGGGACGTGCCGTTTCCCGCGGTCGTCAAACCGCGCGAGGGCGTCGCCAGTGAGGACGTCGTCCTGGTGCGGGACGACCGTGAGCTCGAAGAGGCCCTGCACGCGATCGGCGCCAGACGGCCCGGTGAGGCGCTGGTCGTCGAGGAGTACCTCGAAGGCCCACTGCACACGCTGGAGACGCTCGGCGACGGGAGCGGGACACGGGTGCTCGGCGGCTTCAGGACGACGCTCGGGCCGTTGCCGTACTTCGTCGAGGAACGACTCGACTGGGAGCCTCCACCCGCGGCAGGCCATGTGCTGCGGGCGCTGGACGCGCTCGGCGTGGGCTTCGGGGCCTGTCACACCGAGTACGTGATGACGCAGGCGGGGCCCAGGATCATCGAGGTCAACTACCGCGTGATCGGCGACCACTGCGACCTCCTGCTCGGCAACCTGCTCGGCGTTCCGCTGTTCGAGAGGATCCTCGGCGTCCACCTGGGCCTGCCGGCCGGGGACCTGGGCGGTGCCCGGGAGCACGGGACCGCGCTGAGCGTGGTCGCGGAGCGGGCCGGGACCGTCGTCTCCGCTCCGGGAGCGGTCGCCCCCGCCCCCGGCGCCCGGGTCAGGCTCTGGCACCGGCCGCTGCGCGCCGTCGGCGACCGGATCGAACCGACCAACACCAACCGTGACTATCTGGGGGTCGTCCGCGCGATCGGTCCCGACCGGGTGAGCGTCGACGCCGCCCTGACGGCCTTCGCGGCGGACAGACCGTGGGTGATCGCGTGACCGCGCGGGAACGGTACCTCGCCGCGCGTGTCCTGGACGCGCTGCTGCGCGAGGACTACGGCGGCCTGGCCGGGCGGATCACCGGGAACAGGGGCGGCGTCACCCTGGCCCTGGCCGGTGGGCGCGGGGTGCGCCTGGTGCCGGGGTCGCTCTTCCAGGACTTCGTGGTCGCCCCCGAGGAGACGCTCGGCCTGCGCGAGGTCCTGCTGACCCTCGGGGAGGTCGCCCCGCCGGAGGACGGCCCGGGGATCGAGGCGTTCGCCCAGGAGTGCGAGCAGGCGCTGCGCGCCCTGGAGCTGCACGCCGCCCACCGGGAGCGGGTGCTCGGCCTGCTGGCCGCCGCCGGGCCCGGGGAGCGGCTGGACGCCGTACGGTACGAGACGCTGGCCGCCTTCGTCGACCATCCGGTCTATCCGACGGCGCGGTGCAGGAACGGGCTGTCCGACGACGAGCTGACGGCCTATGCGCCGGAGTTCGCGCCCTCCTTCGAACTGCGCTGGGCGGCCGTGCCCCGGGAACGGGCGCGCGGCGCGGCCATGCCGTACGCGCCGGGCTTCGCGGAGGTGGGGCTGCCCTCGTCCCTGGCGCGCACACATGTGCTCTTCCCCGTGCACCCGCTCACCGTTCCCGTGGTCGAGGAGATCCCGTGGGCGGTCGTGGGGGCGCGGCCGTACCTGGAGGTCAGGCCGACGCTGTCGACGCGCACGGTCGCGCTCGACGCGGGCACGCACGTGAAGCTGCCGCTGCCGACCAGCACGCTGGGACTGCGCAACCGGCGCTCCATCAAGCCGGGCACGCTCGCCGACGGTGCCAGGGCGGAGCTGCTGCTGCGGCGGCTGCCGCACCCGGGGGTGCTGCTGGCCGACGAGCAGACCTACGGTCACGCGGACCACGAGTATCTCGGCTGGCTCCTGCGCCGCCTGCCGCCCGGCGAGATCGTCCCGGTGGCCGCGCTGCCCGCGCCGACCCCCCGGGGCGCGCCCGTCGTGGAGGAGCTGGCCGGACGGTGGTACGGCGGGGACGTCACGGCGCTGCTCGGCGCCTACCTCAGGCTGCTGTTCGGCTTCCAGGTGCGGCTCTTCGTCCGGTACGGCACCGCCCTGGAGGCCCACCAGCAGAACCTGGCCCTGGTGCTGGGGAACGGTCCGGCCAGGCTGCTGGTCAAGGACAACGACGGGTTGCTGACCTCACCGGACCGGCTGCTGGCCGAGGGCGTCGCGGTGCCGGACTTCACCGACGAGCGGATGCTGACCGACGACCCGCACGCGCTCGCCGACGTGTTCGTGACGATCACGCTGCACCTGGCCGCGGCGGCGGTCGCCTTCTGCGCGCTGCCGCCGGCGCGGGCCTGCCTGCTGGTCCGCGACACGCTCGGGGAGGCGCTCGCCGAGTATGGCGACGACCCGATGGCCCGGCTGCTGCGGGCCAGGACCCTTGAGGCGGCCAGGCTCGTCGGCAAGTCGATGGTCGTCGCCGGGACCCTGGTCGACAAGGCGCGTACCGGGGCCCGTGACGTGAACAAGTTCTACGGCACCAGCGGGCCCAACTACCTGCGCCACCCTCCTGCGGCCATCCAGAACATGACGATGCGAAGGATTCCATGACCGGCCTCGCGCTCGACCCCTGCTCCGCGGCCGTCTCCCCCGCGGCCGTCGCCGAGGAGGCGACGCTCGCCGCGCTGCTGCGCTGCTGCGTCAGGGAGGTCGCCGGGCCTCGCGGACAGGTCTGGCACGCCGAGCCGTACGTGCTGCTGCGGGTCGGCGGCACCGTGCTGCGGGCCAGGACGCACGGCGGGCTCGCGCTGCGCTTGGCGGGCCACCCTGACTGGCTCGACGGGGCGCCTGGCGCCCGCTCGACGTCGACCGGCTCGTCGGGCTCGTGGAGAGCGAGCTGGGCGGGACGAACGAGGAGTTCGCCGCCCAGGTCGGCGCGAGCAGGCGGGCCATGGCGGCGCTGCTCGCGGCCAGGCGGAGCGGGCGGGAACCGGCCGACCCGTGGCTGGCCTCCGAGCAGCGGCTGGTCTTCGGGCACCCGTTCCATCCGAGTCCCAAGGCCCACGACGGGACGGGCTGGCTGCGCTACGCGCCCGAGGCGCACGCGAGCTTCCCGCTCCGGCTGCTCGGGGTCCGCGACGACGTGCTGGCCGAGGCGGGTGAGACCGGGCGGCTCGACGAGCTCGGCCCGGCACCCGAGGGGTACACGATCCTGCCCGCGCACCCGTGGCAGCTCGACCTGCTCGCCGACGACCTCGCCGTGCCGCTGGCCGACGGCCGCCTGGTCGACCTGGGGTACGGCTCCCGCCCCGCGGTTCCCACCTCCTCGGTCCGTACGGTCTACGACCCCGGGATCGACCGGTGCCTGAAGTTCAGCCTGGATGTGCGGATCACCAACTGCGTCAGGAAGAACGCGTGGTACGAACTGGCCGGAGCGGTCGAGCTGACCCGGCGCCTCGGGCCGGTCTTCGACGACCTGGCCGCCTCCTTCCCCGGGACGCGCTGGCTGAGCGAGCCCGGCTACCGCTCGGCGAACCTGGGCACCCGGCTGTTCGAAGGGCTCGGTGTGATCATCCGTACCAGCCCGTGGTCGGTGTGCAGGCCGGGGGTGACCCCGCTGCTGAGTGGCGCGCTGGCCGTGCCCGGATCCGGGCCCGCCGACCCGGCCGGTTGGTGGCGGGCCTATGTCGAGTGCGTCGCGCCCCCGGTGCTTGAGGCCTACCTGGAGCACGGCGTGGTGCTCGAACCGCACCTGCAGAACGTGCTGGTCGGCGTGGACGCGTCGGGGTCGCCGGTCGAGGCGGTCTTCCGCGACCTGGAGGGGACCAAGCTCGTGGCGGGCAGGCACGACCTGTCCGGGCTGCCCTCGCGGGTCGCCGAGGCGCTCACCTACGATCCCGGGCCGGGGTGGGACCGGGTGGTCTACTGCCTGATGGTCAACCATCTGTCCGAGATCGCCGCCTCTCTGGCGGGCGACGGCCCGGTGCGGGAGCTGTGGGCGGTCGCCGGGGAGGTGCTGGCCGGATACGCGGGCTCCAGGGGGTGGCCGCGTCCGCTGGCGGACCTGCTGGCCGGGGCGCCGCTGCCGGCCAAGGCCAACCTCTCGGTGCGGTGGGCGCGCTCGGCCGACCGCCGGGCCAGGTACGTCCCGGTCGCCAACCCATTGGCGATGCTCTCCTAGAACCCTCCTAGAGCTCTCCTGGGCCCTCCTGGCTTCCGTCCGGCTCACATGCCCGGCGTCGGTTTCCTCCGGTAGCCGGGCTTTTCTCTGGGCGATTTATCACGCCATCCACACATATCTCTCCTGCTGGGCGACAACTGCGACCATCCAAGAAATATGGATAAAATCCACCTTCCATATGACACAAGAAGCCGAAATAAGCGACAGAACACACCAGTCAATTCTTTGATCTTCGTTAATAAACCAAAAGCATCACTGTAACGATCACCGGGTACTTCACCCCTGCCGCCATCAGGCGGATCATGTATCCGAAATCATCAACGACATGGAATGCGATGACTTCTAGTGGTACCAGACGGGCTTCCACCGTCGACTCCAGCAGGTACGTACGGGGATTGATCACCACGGCGGCGACAATCGGTACTTTCCTCACGCTTGCCTCCCAGTCGCTGGCGAACGCCGCGACCCCTGGCTCGGAAAGCGCCCCGCAGGGCAAGCCCGCGGGCCTCGCCACGCGCGGTGAGACTTTCCATATCGGCAGCCTCTCCTCCAGATGGTGTGGGTGCTGGAGAAGGCATTGCAGGTGCCACAACGGCCGTAACGGCCACAATGGCCGTAATGGCCGGGATGGCCACAATGGCCGGGATGGACGCGACGGTAAGACAGGGCCCCGAGGCCCTCAGGGACCGCAGGGTGTCCCCGGAACCCCGGGTGGGCCTCCCGGACCTCCCGGGCCTGCCGGACCTCCTGGGCCCCCCGGGCCTCCTGGACCTCCCGGGCCCGCTGGAGCCGCCGGTCCTGCAGGCCCCGCAGGACCCGCAGGCCCTGCCGGTCGCGAGGCCGGACCGCGGGGTCCCGCAGGCCCCGCCGGAGCCACCGGCCCCGCAGGTCCCGCAGGTCCCGCAGGCCTCACTGGCCCTGAAGGACCCGCAGGTCCCACAGGGCCTGAAGGACCCGCAGGACCCACAGGCCTCACTGGCCCTCAAGGACCCGAAGGACCCGAAGGACCTGCAGGACCCACAGGCCTCACTGGCCCTGAAGGACCCGAGGGACCCAGAGGACCCGCAGGACCCAGAGGACCCGAGGGGCCCGAAGGACCTCCTGGGTGTCATGTACCTGAGAAGCCTCGGTGTCATGGGCCCCACAAGCCCCATGAGCCCCGCAAGCCCTGCGAGCCCCACAATCCCTGCGAGCCTCACAATCCCGGCTGGACCGCAGGGCCCAGCGGAGTCGGCTGGACCGCGGGACCCAACGGGGCAGGCTGGACCGCGGGCCCCAGCGGAGTCGCCTGGACCGCAGGGCCCAGTAGGGTCGGCTGAACCGCTGCCCGCTCCCACCGCCTGTCCATCCGGGCAACCGCACCCCGTTCAGTGACGAGGTGGTGCCCTGACGGGTCCGGCCCCCTTCAGGGGGCGAGGAGATGAACCGGATGCCGTGCCCGACCCATCGGGCGCGGCATCCGCGTTTCCCCGGCCGGGCCGTACTCAGTCGTCGAGGTAGCGCAGGATCGCCAGCACCCTGCGGTTGTAGCCGGGGTCGCGCGGCAGGCCGAGTTTGTCCGTGATCGCGTTGATGTGCTTCTCCACGGTGCTCAGTGACACGTGCAGGCGTCCGGCGATCGCCGCGTTGACGAAGCCCTGCGCCAGGAGGCCGAGCACCTCGCGCTCGCGCCCGCTCAGGCCGTCCAGCGGGTCGGTGCGGGTGGTTCGGGCGAGCAGCTGGCGCACCACCTCCGGGTCGAAGACCATCCCGCCCGCGTGCACCCGCTCCAGCGACTCCAGGAAGTCGGCGACCTCGGAGACACGGTCCTTGAGCAGGTATCCGACCCGTCCGCCCGCCCCGGAGAGAAGGGTCGCGGCATAGGTCTTCTCCACGTACTGCGACAGCAGCAGGACACCGACCTCGGGCCTGCGCCCACGGATCTCCAGGGCCGCGCGCACCCCCTCGTCGGTGTGGGTCGGCGGCATCCGCACGTCGATCACGGCCACGTCGGGGCGGTGCCGTTCGACGGCGTCGAGCAGCGCCCGCGCGTCGCCGACGGCCGCGACCACCTCGTGCCCGGCCTCGTCGAGCAGCCGGACCAGGCCCTCGCGGAGCAGTACCGAGTCGTCGGCCAGGATCAGCCGCACGGCACGTCCCTCGGCAGGGTCGCGACGACCCTGGTCGGCCCGCCGGGCGGGCTGTGGACGTCGAAGGTGCCGTCGAGCGCCAGGACCCGCCTGGCCAGGCCGGACAGTCCGCCGCCCGAGGGGTCGGCGCCACCCGCTCCGTCGTCTGAGATCGTCACGCTCACCGTCCGTTCGTCCTCGGCCACGACGACCAGGATTTCACGCGCGTCCGCGTGCTTGACGGCGTTGGTGATCGCCTCCCTGGCGACGAAGTACAGGGCCGTCTCGATCGCGGAGGCGGGGCGCCCGACCAGCCCGTAGTGCACGGTGACCGGCACCTGCGACCGTTCCGCGACGCCGGCGAGCGCGGCGCGCAGGCCGAGTTCGTCCAGGGCGGTCGGGTAGATCCGCCAGGCCACGCTGCGCAGTTCGTCGAGCAGGCGGCGCGACTCGGCGTAGGCCTCCTCGACCAGCGCCGCGGTCCTGGCCTGGTCGGGGTTGCCCCGGGCCCGGCCGAGCAGCATGGCCAGTGCGACGCCCCGCTGTTGCACGCCGTCGTGCAGGTCGCGCTCGATCCTGCGCCGTTCGTCGTCCACGGCCCTGACGACGCCCGAGCGGGTCGCGGTCAGTTCGGCGATGCGCCTGCGCATCAACTCCCGCGTGCCGGGACCGAGGAAGTGGTCGGCCAGGCGCCGTTCCACGGCCCCCGCGGCGAGAAGCCAGAGCACGGTCAGGGCCAGCACGACCGTCCCTCCGGCGAGGCCGAGCACCCCGTCGCTGGTCACCAGCCGCACCCCCGGCAGGTGCACCGGTACGGCCCGCGCCCTGTCCCCTGCCAGGTTCCACAGGCCGCCGAAGAGGAACAGCCCGCCGAGGAACAGCCCGGCGGCGCTGCCGTACCCGGTGAGGAGGCCGAAGAGGGCGCGGACGGCGAGATAGCGACGGCCGTCCCGCCGGGGGTGCCCGGTCGTCTCGTGGTCGAACCAGGCGGCCAGCCTCGCCCGTTCGAGGGCGGTCAGCCGGTTCAGGATCCGCTCGACGCCGGGCCGTACGGCGGGCACCGGGTGGACGAGCGCCGCCGCGCAGAGGAAGAGCAGTTCGACGAGGCCCAGCACGGCGCCCGCGAGCACCCCGACCAGGGCGCGGGTGATCCGGTTACCTGACACGGGCGCGCAGTCTATGCGTCCCTGCGGCGCAGTACGGCATAGCCGGCGACCGTCGCGGCCGCCGTCCAGACCAGCAGCCACACCAGCCCCTGCGTGGCCGGGTAGGGCACCGGGCCGCCCATCGGGGTGTCCGAGCTGCCCATGAAGGCCAGGCCCGCGAACAGCGGCATGCGCAGCGAGGCCTCGAAGCCGATCGAGGTGCCCGTCATCACCAGCAGCAGCGGCGCGCCCATCAGCAGCATGAACGCCGTGGTCAGGGTGCCCGCCGCGCTGCGCGTCGCGACTCCCACGCCCAGCGTCGTCACCGAGACCAGGGCGAGGAAGACGCCCACGCCCAGCAGGTCGGGGACGACCTCGGCGGGCGGCGCCGTCACCCGGCCGCCGAACACCTCCGCGGACAACACCAGGTGGACCACCGCCGTCGCCACACCTGCGGCGACCACCCCGGCGACGAACGTCACCGGCGCCAGTACCAGTGCCTTGGCGGCGAGCACCCGGCCCCGGATCGGCGTCGCCTGCAACGTGGTCCTGATGCCTCCCGAGGCGTACTCGGGGGTGATCGTCAGCATCGCCAGCGCGACCAGACCGAACTGGGCGAACGCCGTCGCCGAGGTCACCGGGTCGCTGGCGGACAGAGTGCCGGCCAGGTCCCGGCGCACCATCTCCGTCGCCGTCCCGCCGCCGATCGCCAGCGAGCCGAGCACCATGAGCGCCGTGGTGCAGGCCAGGCACCACCAGGTCGAGCGGACCGAGCGCAGCTTCACCCACTCGCCGCCGATCGCCTGAGCCAGCTCTCTCACCCACGTGTTCACGCCCGCCCCTTCCGTACGCCGTACTCGACGCTGTCGGCCGTCAGTTCCTGGTAGGCCTGCTCCAGGGAGGCCTCGCGGTGGCGTAGTTCGTGCAACCTGATGCCCGCCTCGTGCGCCAGGTCGCCGACGCGCTCCGCCGTGGCTCCGGTGACGACCAGCTCGTTCTCCCCCGGCCGTTCCCAGTGCAGGCCCGCGGCGCCGAGCCGTACGGCCAGGTCGTCCGTGTGCGGGGTGCGGACGACCACCGCGCCCAGCGAGCCGCGCGCGATGATCTCGGCCAGCGGCGCGTCCGCGATGAGCCGTCCCCTGCCGATCACCACGAGGTGGTCGGCGGTGAGCTGCATCTCGCTCATCAGGTGACTGGAGACGAAGACCGTCCTGCCCTCGTCGGCCAGGGAGCGCATCAGGTCGCGCACCCAGCGCACACCGTCGGGATCGAGGCCGTTGACGGGTTCGTCGAACATGAGCACCTCGGGGTCGCCGAGCAGGGCGCCCGCGATGCCGAGCCTCTGGCTCATGCCCAGCGAGAGCGCGCCCGCCCGCCTGCGCGCCGCCTGCCCGAGCCCGACCGTCTCCAGGACCTCCGTGACCCGGCGGCGCGGGATGCCGTTGCTGCGGGCCAGTGCCGTCAGGTGCGCCCGGCCGCTGCGCCCGGGGTGCAGGGCGCGCGCGTCCAGCAGCGCGCCGACCGTCCGCAGCGGGTTCCTGATCCGGTGGTACGGCAGGCCGCCGATGAGCGCCGTGCCCGAGGTCGGGTGGTCGAGTCCGAGGATCAGGCGCATCGTCGTGGATTTCCCCGCCCCGTTCGGGCCGAGGAACCCGGTGACCGCGCCCTGCCTGACCTCAAGGGACAGGTCGTCGATCACCGTCCGGTCGCCGTACCGTTTGCGCAGGCCGTTGAGTCTGATCATGCCCGCAACGCTAGGCGGGCCCCGGGGTGGTGACCATGGAGGCGATCCTCCGACCTCGATGGCGGAAACCCGTAACCGCGTGACCGTGCGGGCCGTCCGGGGAGGGGCGGACGGCCCGCACGGATCCCGGTCAGACCTGGTTGAGGTACCAGATCTCGTTGCCCGCGATGACTCCGGCGCCGGAGTCGTTGTTACCGGTGATCGTCTGCTGGTCGAGGGTCGTCCCGCTGCCGGACGGCGCGTCGAGCACCTTGGCGCTGTAGCGGTTGACCAGGTAGAACGTGCCGTCGGCGACCCTCTGCAGGGTCCACTGCTGGCTGGTCCCGCTGCCGCAGGTCGCCTGCCTGATCTGGGTGCCGTTGGTCGTGCTCGCCGTGACGAGGTCGAGGCACTTGGCGCTGTTGACGTTCACCAGCTTCCAGTAGGAGCCGCTGGCCTGGAGGGTCCAGCGCTGGCTGGTCGCCCCGGAGGGCGCGTTGTGCGTGACCAGCGCGCCGGAGGCGGTCGAACCGCCGGCGGGCTCGACGTTGTCGTGGCTGGCGAACCCGTTCAGGTAGTAGGAGGTGCCGTTGACCGGGGAGGCGTCGGTGACCTGGTTGAACACCCACTGCTGGTTGGCCGCGCCGGTGTAGGTCTGCTGCGTGACGGCCGCCGGGTAGGCGCCGCCCGCGGTCAGCGCCAGCCCGGAGAGCCAGTCGAAGATCGCGTAGGTGTTCGTGCCGGTCTGCAGGTAGGCGAAGCGCATGCCGTCCTGGCCGTTGCAGTAGTACTGCAGCAGCGTCGTGCCGGGCGTGGTGCCGCTGTAGGCGCTGTCGGCGCACAGGCGACTGCCGACGTTGATGAACTGCAGTCCGGTGTTGTAGCTCATCAGCCACTTCTGGCTGGGGGTGTCCACCCGGGTGCGCTGGCTCAGCTCGGTCAGCGCCGTGGTCGCGCCGCCGATGGGTTCGAGCGCGCCCCCTGTCGAGGCGTTCGTTATGACGTAGGTGTTGCCCACCTTGGGATGGGGGTCGCTGTCGGCCGTCGAACCCGCGATGAGGTAGGCGCTGTCGGCCACGTTCCAGTGCGTGGCCAGGTAGCTCCCGGCGGTCGGGACCGCGTTGTAGTAGTCGTCCCGGTTGCAGTCGGGCAGCCGGTAGTCGTTCCACTGCAGGCAGCTCCAGGTGGGCGTGCCGCCGTAGCACATGATGTCCCACTGGTCGAGGCAGTGCCAGGAGCCGTCCGAGTGGGCCGCGCTGAGCTGCACGGCGCCGAAGCTGTGCCCCAGTTCGTGGGCGATGGCGTTCGCCCCGAAGCAGTTGGGACTGGCGTCGACCCGGGAGAAGGCGAGGCCGTTGTTGAGGTTGGTCGACCCGGTGGTCAGGTCGTCGTTCTTGATGTCGGAGACACCGCAGATCACCGTGGCCTCGGTGAGCATGAGGTAGTGCCGGTCGTTGCTGTTGTAGCCGAGGGCCTGCAGGGCGGTCTTTCCGGCGTCGAAGGTGGCCAGCGAACCGGCGGGCACCACCACGTTGCGCACGACGGGGACGCAGCCGCCGCTGACCGCCGTGGTGACGTACCGGATGTGCCTGCTGCGGTTGGAGGTCGCGGCGGCGTCGTTGAACTGGTCGTCGGCGTTGGCCAGCCAGGCCCGGAACATGGGCAGGAGCTGCGCGTAGCGGTCCGGCATCGTCGCCTCGCGCACGTACAGGGTCTCGACGCGCTTGCCGCTGGTGCCGTCACCGTCGCAGGCGACCAGCTGGGGGCTGACCCGTGCGGTCTCCTCCTGCTTCTCGGCGTTCTTCCCGGTGTCCTTGACGGCCTTGGGGCCGACGCGCTCACCGAGTCTGGCGCCGGGGAAGACGTCGGAGGTGACACTGGACTGGCCGCCGTCCGGCGGGGCGGCCGACGCCGCGGGGGGTGAGGCGACCAGGCCGACCACGGCGAGTATCGACGCGGCGGCCAAGGAGAGGTTTCGCCTGAGCTGCATTCCGATGAACTCCGATCGGTACGGATACACCCACACAGGGCGATTCATCGGCAATGATCACATTTCAAATATTAAAAGCGACCCCCTTGTAATATTTATCACACCATATTGACGCGAGGCCTTCCAGGTGTTCTCACATTCAAGGTGAACACGTGCGGTAATACCGGTGAACACCACAACCCCATTACGTCCCCGTACATTCAGAGAATGCGTCGCGACGGAGCGTGCGCACCCCTCCGCCCCACGTGACGTCGGGCTTCGACCGGCACCCCACACCCTTCTCATCGGGAAAGACCCAAGGACAGGAAAGCCGAACATTTCCCTTCCTGGAGGGAAACCCGGGGAATCGGCCGGGAGAATCAGGGGAGGATTTCCAGCCGGACGCCGGGAATGTCGTCGTAGAGGTGAGGGGCCGGGGTTATGACGCGCCAGCCGCCTCTGGACTCGGCCAGCAGTACGGCATGGGCCGCGGCGAGAACGGCCACGAGGTCGGTTCCCGCGACGGGGCCCGGGGTGTGCCGTTCCAGGTTGGCCGCGATCCTCGGGCCGAGCCCGGCGGCGTGCGCGACGTCGGCGGCCGTCAGGCTCCCCACCGTCACCACCGGCACCCCGAGCAGGGCCTCGGCCTGCTCGGGCCGCAGGGCCGTCACACACTGCGCGGCGGCCGCGGGCAGCAGGAGTGTGGTGTTGCGCAGCACGGACTGACGGACGATCTCACGCCCGTAGTTGCTCCTGACGTCGAGCAGATGGCAGACCGCGTCGAGATCGAGGACGTGGCCGGTCAGACCGTCGTCCTCCGGGGTCACCCGGCCTCCCGCACGTCCGGGGTCACGCGACCTCCCGTGCGGAGCCGAACAGGCGGTTGGCGCGCTCCCGGTCGGCGTCGGTGATGTCGTCCTGCCAGCCGGGACCCCACAGCCGTTCCAGGGCCGCCATGCCCTCCCTGATGCGACGCTGCTCCCGCAGTGCCTCGGCGATGTAGCCGGAGGCGTTGCCCGAGCGCTGCGCCTCGTCGGCGAGGTCGTCGGGCAGGGAGATCGTGATCCGCTTGGTCATACCGAGGAGGGTAATCGCGTCATACTCCCCCCGTCCACGAAATGGCGATCATCCGCGTGGCCGGTCACGCGGAGGCAACGGGTCAGTCGACCCGGGGAGATTCCGTACGGCTCCGCTTGAGCTCGAAGAAGCCCGGGGTCGCCGAGACCAGCAGCACACCGTCCCAGAGCCCGCCCGCCGCCTCGCCACGCGGCACCGGGCTGACCACCGGCCCGAAGAAGGCGTTGACCCGCCCGTCGGGGCCGGGGACGTGGATGGCCGGGGTGCCCAGGTCCTCACCGATCGGGTCGAGACCGGCCCGGTGGCTCAGCAGGAGGGCCTCGTCGTGGTCGGTGCTCTCCGCCGCCTCGGCGAGTCCCGGGTCGAGGCCGAGTTCGGCCAGCGCGTCGCCGTACAGGCCGGGACCGATCGGGACCTTCCCATGGTGGATCCGGTCGCCGAAGGCGGTGTAGAGGTCGCGCAGGACGGGCGTGCCGTACTTCTGCTCGGCGGCGACGAGCACCCGGACCGGGCCGAGCGTGTCGGTGAGCCAGCGCCGATACCACTCCTCCAGGCCCTGCCTGCCCTCGTTGAGCAGCCACAGGCTCATCACGTGGAAGCGGACCTCCACGTCACGGACGCGTTCGACCTCCAGCAGCCAGCGTGAGGTGTTCCACGCCCAGGGGCACTTCGGGTCGAACCACATGTCGGCGACGGTCAAGACGTAACTCCTCGGCTGTTTCCCCGTTGGTCGAGTCCATCCAACGGCCTCGATTGGCTCCCCAGAAGGGCCAATTCCCCGGAAACCGAAAGAGCCAATGTAGGGTCTCCGCGTGGACCCGCACGTCAGCCTGGACGGCCCCGGCGACCTGGCCTCCCGCATCTACCGGCAGCTCCGCGAGGCGATCCTGGACGGCAGGCTCCGTCCCGGGGAGCGGCTGCCGCCCTCGCGGGAGCTGGCCCGCCGCCTCGGCGTCTCGCGCAACACGGCCTGCACGGCCTACGAACGGCTGACGGCCGAGGGCTTCCTCCTCCCCCGCGTCGGCGCGGGCACCTTCGTCGCCGAACCCACCACACCCGCCGGAGCCGTACGGCGTGGCGCCCCGCAGGGCCGTGGGGTGCGTCCCCGCCCCTTCTGGGACGATCTCCCCGACACCGCGGAAAGCCCCGAACCCCCTCGCTACGACTTCCGGGTCGGCAGACCCGACGGTGACCTCTTCCCCCTCGCCACCTGGCGCCGCCTTCTCGCCGCCGAACTGCGCGCCTCGACGGTCAGAACCTCCGGGTACGGCGAGCCAGCGGGCCACCCCGCCCTCCGGGAGGCCGTGGCCCGCCACGTCGGCCTGTCCCGTTCGGTGCGCGCCGACGCCGGGGACGTCGTCGTCACCCAGGGCGCGCAGCAGGCCCTCGACCTCGTCGGCCGAATCCTCATCGAGCCGGGTGACCGGGTGGCCGTTGAGGAGCCGGGCTATCCCCCGGCACGGCTGCTGTTCGCCTCCCTCGGCGCCCGGGTCAGCGGGGTGCCCGTGGACGACGAAGGACTCGACGTGGACGCGCTCCCGTCCGGCACCCGGCTGGTCCACGTCACCCCGTCGCACCAGTTCCCGCTGGGCACGCCGATGTCCCCGGCGCGGAGGGCCGCACTGCTCGACTGGGCCGCGCGCCACGACGCCGTGATCGTCGAGGACGACTACGACAGCGAGTTCCGCTTCGGTCAGCGTCCTCTCGACCCGCTGCAGAGCCTCGACCGGGACGGCCGGGTCGTCTATGTGGGCACGTTCTCCAAGACGCTGCTGCCGATGCTGCGGCTCGGCTTCTTGGTCGCCCCGGCCTCGTTGCGCCCGGCGCTGCGCGCGGCCAGGCGGCTGACCGACTGGCAGGGCGACCACGCCGCACAGGCCGCGCTCGCCCGATTCATCGACTCGGGCGAACTGTCCCGGCACGTCCGCAAGGCGACCCGCGTCTACGCGGACCGCCGCGAACGCGTCCTCACGGCGCTGCGCGGGGACCTCAGCGACTGGTTCGAGCCTGTGCCGTCGGCCGCGGGTCTGCACCTGTGCGCCAGGCTCAGGCCCGACGTGCCCGTCGATCTCGGCCGGATGTCGGCGGAGGCGCGCGCGTCGGGCGTCGCCGTCGAGAGTCTGGAGGCGTACTGCGCCGAGGACCGGTCACGCTCCGGGCTGGTGCTCGGCTACGGTTCCATCCGCGCCGAGCGCGTCACCGAGGGGCTGCGGCTCCTCACCCACCACCTGGCCACGCAAGTCCGAGAAACGCACCGTGAGCTTGACAAGGCTCTAAATTACGATTTTCCGGCGTAGCCCCCGGCATGTGATCCTCGATCACGGCTCATAGAGTTTGCGCGCCCCCGAGGCGTTTTCCCCGAGACAGTCATCCGGATTGACCAGCTTGCACAGCCCCAGGGACAGGCAACCGCATCCGATACATCCGGCGAGCCGGTCGCGGAGCCACTCAAGACGCTGGATTCGGCCGTTCAGGTCTTTTTGGTAGCATTCCGAAAGCTTGGCCCAGTCTTCCCGTGTCGGCGTACGCCCCTCGGGAAGGAGGGACAGGTAGAAGCCGATCTCCGCAAGAGAGGTCCCCAGCTGCTGGGACGCACGGATAAAGGCCACCCTGCGAAGGGTGTCACGTGAGTAACGTCGCTGATTGCCCGCCGTACGGCGACTGACTATGAGCTGCTTGCGTTCGTAGAAGCGCAGGGTCGAGGTGGCCACACCACTACGCCTGGACAATTCCCCGACCGTCAGCTCCACGGCTCGACGATATCCCATATAAATGGGGACAACCATTATTCCGTTCATTGCGTGAGCGGCTCTTACGTTCCTCCACCCGACTCCGTAAGAGTCCTGGCGACGGAGTGGGTCACCACCGGATGCGGTGAGATCTCCAGGAATCCCCGCTGACCAGAACGACACCCGGACTTGCCCTCCCGGGGAGGACGCAGGCGACGCCGCGTTTTGGACCTGCCCACCGTGGTCATGCCCCCTCCCGCCCGGACAGCTGGGAGAACACGATCTCCGGCACGGAGGTCGAGGCGTTGGCGTGACCTGACACGTCAGCTGTTCAACCGATCGCGGGGACCGACTCGATGAGGGCGACCAGGCCGCGTTCGTCGAGGAGGTCGGCGGGCCGTATGGTCTCGTTGAGCCGCACGTAGTGGAAGGCCGCGCTCACCCGGCCGAGCGGGACCTCCGCCAGGTGTGCCCAGGCCAGCCGATAGGCCGCCAGCTGTACGGCCGCCGCGACCTCGGCCTTCTTCCCCTTCGGTCGTCTGCCGGTCTTCCAGTCGACGACCTCGTAACCGCCGTCCGGTGTCTCGAAGACCGCGTCCATCCGGCCCCTGACCAGCCGGTCGGCGATCATGGTCTCGAACGGGACCTCGACGTCAAGCGGCTCCCTGTCCGCCCACTCGCTCTCCTCGAACCGCTCGCGCAGCTCGGCCAGCTGGATGTCTGCGGCCTCGTCGGCCTCGCCCGTCTCGTCGGCCGAACCGGGCAGGTCGAGCTCGTCGATCAGCCGCTGCTGACCCCAGCGGGATTCGAGCCAGCTGTGGAAGGAGGTGCCCCTGCGGGCCAGCGGGGCGGGCTTCCTCGGCACGGGACGGCGGATCTGCCGGGCCAGGGCCTTGGGGTCGGAGGCGAGCGTGACCAGCGAGGACACGGTCAGATGGGTGGGCAGCTCGACCCGGCCGGGACCGCGCCGCCGGTTCAGCTCACGTTCCCTGAGCAACAGCTCGATGTCGCGTTCCCAGGCCCTGGCCCGCTCCCTGTCCCACCCGCGCAACGCCGGGGAAACCCGGTCGGGGACGTCGTCATAGGGTTCGGGGAGAGGCCGGCCCGCCGGGCCGAGGTCCCCGTTGAGATCCTCGTAGGGATCGTCGTAGGGGTCGTCGGGGAAGGGCACCTCGTCGTCCTCGACGACGAACACCTCCTCTACCGGGACGACCTCCGGCTCCTCGGATTCCCCGGACAGCGCCGACAGCGCCGCCAGCGCCGCACTGACCATGTCCGCGCCGTCCCGTACGGCCTCGTACCGTGCCCCGGCCGGGGTGACGGGCCACCTGGACTCGGCGGGCTCGGCCAGCAGCGGGTTGGTCTCCCCCTCCTCAAGGGGCGGCGCCCAGACCTCGGCCCGCCCGCACGTGTCGCGGACCTCGACCAGGAAGTCGGACGGGTCGAGGGGCTTCGACCCGCCGCCCCAGCGGTAGCCGGAGGCGATCAGCAGGTAGTGGGCACGGGTGACGGCGACGTAGGCCAGACGGCGTTCCTCAAGGAGCTCCCGCTCCCGGCAGCGCTCGTCGAAGTCGCCGATCTCCTCCTTGGACAGACCGCCGAGTCTGGGCAGGTCGGAGGCGTCACCCCGTAGCGGGTACGGCAGTTTGCGCGCGTTCTCCGTCCACCTGGGGCTGACGGTCGGCCTGGCCGGGAAGACCGTGCCGACGGTGAGCGTCCCGCCCTTCGACAACGCCTGGGACATCCCCGGCACGATCACGACCGGCCATTCGAGGCCCTTCGAGGCGTGGACTGTCATCAGCTTGACGCTGTTGCTCTCTCCGACCCGGCCCGCGTCGAGGCCGTTCTCCTCCTCGTCTGCGGCCTTCAGGAACGCCAGGAACGCCCCCAGCGTCGGGTCCTCGGAGTCTCCGGCGAAGCGGGAGGCGGCGTCGAGGAAGGCGTCCAGGTCGGCGCGGGCCGCGAAGACACCGGCGGAGCCCCTGGCCGCGACCTCGATGTCCAGGCCGAGCCTGCGTTCGATCTCGGCGACCAGGTCGGGCAGCGGCTGCCCGGTGTGGGCGCGCAGGACCCGCAGCTCCTGTGCCATGGCCACCAGGCGGACCCGGGCGAGCGGGGAGAACGCCTCCTGCCACTCGGGGCGTTCCGGCAGCTCGTCGAGGGCGTCGACCAGACTGCCCCGCTCCTCGGCCATGTCCGCGACGACCTGGTCGAGGGGGTCGGCGACGCCGCCGGGCCCGCCCTCACGGGTCTCCCGGCTCAGCTCACGCGCCCGGTCACCCAGTTCCTTCAGGTCGGCGGGACCGATCCGCCAGCGTGGCCCGGACAGCAGCCTGACCAGGGCGTCCCCGGCCGTCGGGTCGTAGATCACCCGCAGCGTCGCCACGATGTCCGCCACCTCGGGCACGGTCAGCAGCCCGCCGAGACCGACCACCTCGACCGGGATGCCCCGCGCCTCAAGGGCCCTGCGCAGCGTGGGAAACTGCGACCGTTTGCGGGCCAGGATCGCCACGTCGTGGGGCTGCAGGCACTGCGGCCCGCCCCAGGCGCTCTGCTTGGCCCGTTTGCGTTCGCCGTCGCCCCAGGGCAGCCCGTCGGGGGCGCTCTCACCGCCCAGCAGCCCGGAGATCTTCGCCGCGATCCACTCCGCCTCGTCCTCAGCGGTCCCGTGGAAGGCGGTCACGACCCGGCCCCGCTCGATCCGGTTGCCGCCGGGCACCAGCACCGGCACCTCACGGGCTTCGAGCCGCAGCGGGATCTGCACCCTGGCCGCCACGTCGAGTACGGCGTCGCCGTTGCGGAAGCTGACCGAAAGGCGGCGGACCGGGGCGGGCTCCCCCGAGGCCGTCCTGAAGTCGCGGGGGAAGCGGGTGAGGTTGCCCGAGGAGGCCCCGCGCCAGCCGTAGATCGACTGGCAGGGGTCGCCGACCGCCGTCACCGGGTGCCCGTTCCCGAACAGCGAGCGCAGCAGGACCAGCTGGGCGTGGCTGGTGTCCTGGTACTCGTCGAGCAGGACGACGGCGAACCTGCCCCGCTCGGCCTCCCCGACCTCGGGGTGCCGTTCGGCGATCCTGGCCGCGAGCGCCATCTGGTCGCCGTGGTCGACGACCTCGCGGCGGCGCTTGAGCCGTTCGTAGGCCTCGACCAGCGGAAGCAGCTGCTCCCTGGCCCGCTGCGTGGCCAGTGGCCTGCGCTGGAGCTGGGTGGGCGTGCCGGGCAGCCTGCCGTACCGCTCGGCCAGCCAGGCGCCGATCTCCCGCACCTCCTGCGGGGTGCGCAGGTGCTCGGCCATCTCCCCGGCGAGGTCGAGCACCGCCCGCGTGACGGTCGCCGGACCCCACTCGATCTGCTCCATCGGGCCGTCGTAACCGCTGACCACCCGTCCGGCGAGCTGCCACGCGACGGCCGGGCTGATCAGGCGCATGGTGGGTTCGAGCGCCTCCCGCAGGGCGTGCTCGGTGACCAGCCTGGCCGCGTAGGCGTGGTAGGTGGAGATCGTCGGCTCGCCCTGCAACAGTTCGGCGGGCACCTGCTCGGCCGCGACCAGCCCGTTGAGCCGCTCACGCACCCGTACGGCCAGCTCCCCGGCGGCCTTCCTGGTGAAGGTCAGGCCGAGCACCTGCTCGGGGCGGACCAGGCCGTTGGCGACCAGCCACACGACTCGTCCCGCCATGGTCTCGCTCTTGCCGGAACCCGCCCCGGCGACCACGACCATCGGTTCGAGACCTGCCTCGATGACCTCGGCCTGCTCCGGCGTCGGCGGGAGGATGCCCAGCTTGGCCGCGAGCTGAACCGGGCTCAGCACACCTGGTCTCCGTTCTTGCTGACCGGGCAGCTCGCCCGCACGACACAAGTGCGGCAGCCGTCGTTGACCTTCGCCTGGAAGACCGGGCCGGACATCCCGGCCGCCACGGTGTCCACCATGTCACGTGCCCAGCCCGGGTCGGTGTCGTCGGCCAGCGGGATCTGGGCCTGCTCCTTGGCGGCGTTCCTCGTCGCCGCGTCTCCGACCTGCACCAGGGCCGCGCCGCCGGGCTCGGTCATCCCGTGCCGTTCGAACGCGCCGAGCAGCGTGGCGAGCTGGTAGACCCCGAGCTGGGGGTGGCGTTCGAGGTCGGCCTCCTTGGGGCCGTGCTTGCCGGTCTTGATGTCGATGATCACGGCCCTGCCCTCGCCGTCCCGCTCGACCCGGTCGACCCGCCCCTTGATCTGCACGCCCTCGGAGACCGTCGCGACGAACGACTCCTCAAGGGCGACCAGCTCCCGGGGGTTGTCCCGCTGCCAGCGCAGGAACCGGGAGACCATCTCCTCGGCGACGCCGCGCTGCTTGCGGTTGTACCAGGCGCCGCCGAAGTCCAGCTCGTGCCAGACGTCGTCGAGCCGTTTGCCGAGCGTCTCCTCGGTCCCCTCGCCGGTCGCCGCGAGCACCGCCAGGGCGTGGATGACCGTGCCGAGGCCCCTGGCGACGTCGGTGCCGCCCGCGCCGACCGAGGTCTCCAGCAGCCAGCGCAGCCCGCACTTGGTGAAGTTCTCCACCGCGGACGGCGAGACGCGCACGATGTCGTCCGGCCAGCGCAGCGGACGCTCGTCGGAGATCTCCGTCAGGGCGTACCACTCGTTGGGGTGCGCGCCGGGCACCCCGGCGGCGGCGAGCCTGGCCAGGTGCTCGGCGGCGGCCCGGCGCAGCGCCTCGGGCCGTGTCGGGTCGGAGACGGCCGAACGCAGGTCCGCGACCAGCGCGGACATGCTCAGCCAGCGGGAGCGCTCGTCCACGACCGTCTCCCCCGTCTCGCCGGGGGCGAGCTCGGCCAGGAACCTGGAGGGCCGCTCGTCGGCGTCGTCCCCCCCGACGGCGGTGACGACCAGCTTCCTCCTCGCCCTGGTGGCCGCCACGTAGAACAGGCGCCGCTCC
Organism: Streptosporangium sp. NPDC020145; assembly: GCF_040631275.1. Classification (NCBI taxonomy): domain Bacteria; kingdom Bacillati; phylum Actinomycetota; class Actinomycetes; order Streptosporangiales; family Streptosporangiaceae; genus Streptosporangium; species Streptosporangium sp. NPDC020145. The sequence goes on from NZ_JBEXZT010000007.1 coordinate 43,753, forward strand.
TCTGCCAGCATCTGCGAGGCCAGCGCCGCCGAGACGGCCGCGGGGTTCTCGTGCTCGGAACCGGCCGCCTTGGCGACCATCTCGTCGGTGCCCAGCACCGACCCCCGCAGCCGCAGGTCGGGCCAGGCCCCCTCCTGCACCCCGGCGACGACCACGACGTCCCATTCGAGACCCTTGGAACGGTGGGCGGTCATGATGCGCACCGCCTCGCCGTCGGGGGCGCGCTCGGCCAGGGAGTCTCCGGGGATCTCCCGGGCGATGAGGTCCTCGACGAACACCTCGACACCGGCGTGCGGCAACCGGTCCACGAAGCCCGCCGCGTAGTCGAACAGCGCCACGACCGCGTCGAGGTCACGGTCGGCCATCGTGCCCCTGAACCCGCCGGACAGGCTTGTCTCGGTCCACCGTCCGGCCAGCTCGGTGGCGCTCCAGACGCCCCACAGGACGTCCTCGGCGGTGCCGCCGCGCCGTACGACCTCCGCGGCGCCCGCGATGAGCCTGGCGAGCCGTTCGGCGGGGAGCGCGACGTGCGGCTCGATCCTGACCAGCTCCCGCTCGTCCTTCAGCGCGGCCACCAGCAGCTCGCCCGAGGAACGGGGCTCGGCCGCAGGGGCCGGGTCGTCGAGGTCGTGCTCCTCCGGACTGGTCACGGCCTCGTGCTCGGCGACACGCAGGGCCCTGCGCAGCCGCCGTACCCCGATCATGTCGGTGCCGCCGAGCGCGCCGGTCAGCAGTTCCTCCGCCATCGCCTCGTCGAGGATCTCCGGGTCGAGCGCGACCTGGATCAGCCTGATCAGCGGGCGCACCCCCGGCTCCTGGAACAGCGGCAGCTCACCCGCGCCGACCGCGACCGGCACTCCGGCCGCGACCAGCGCCCGGCGCAGCAACGGCAGCTGACGGGTCGCCGAACGCACCAGCACCGCCATCCGTGACCACGGTACGCCGTCGAGCAGGTGGGCCCTGCGCAGCGTGTCGGCCACCAGCGCCGCCTCCTGCGCCTCGCCGTCGGCCACCACGACGTGGACCTCGCCCGGCTCCACGTCCGGCAGCGGCCTCAGGTCGCGGTGCCCGGCGCCGCCCGGCGGAACCGGCAGGCGGGCCGTCACCCGCCGCGAGGCCTTCAGCAGCTCGGCGCCGCTGCGGCGGCAGACCCGCAACGCGATGACGGGGGCCCTCCCGCCGTCCTTCCTCCTGAAGCGGTCGGGGAACTCCATGATCCCGCGCACGTCCGCGCCCCGGAACCCGTAGATCGACTGGTCGGGGTCACCCACCACGACCAGGTCACGCCCCTCCCCCGCGAGCTGCCCGAGCAGGAACTCCTGGGAGGGGTCGGCGTCCTGGTACTCGTCGACGAAGACGACGTCGTAGGCGGAACGTTCGCGCTGCCGTACCTCGGGGTCGGTCAGCAGCGCCCCCGCGGCCCGGATCAGGTCGGCGTAGTCGAGCACCGGCTCCAGGTCGAGGTCGAACCGCGCCTGGTAACGGCCCGCGAACCGGCCCGCGGCCACCCAGTCGGCTCGGCCGTGCGCCCGGCCGAGCGCGACCACGTCCTCACCGTCCAGGCCGCGTTCGGCGGCACGGGCCATGAAGTCGCGCAGTTCCTGGGCGAACCCCCTGGTCCTGAGCGCCTCCCGCATGTCCTGCGGCCACAGCGGGGCACCGTCCTCAAGCTCGCCGTGGAGCAGGCGGCGGATCTCAAGCAGCTGCTCGGGCGCGGTCAGCACCCGGGGCGCGACATTCCCGGCGAGTACGGCCTCGCGGCGCAGCAGCGCGTAGGCGTAGCTGTGGAAGGTGAGCGCCAGCGGCGTCCTGGTCGTACGGCGCACGCGCGCCGTGATGCGCTCGCGCAGCTCCTCGGCGGCCTTGCGGCTGTAGGTGAGGACGAGCACCCGTTCCGGGTCCGTCCCCCTGCGTTCGATCCGGTCGACGACGCTCTCCACGATCGTGGTCGTCTTGCCGGTCCCCGGCCCGGCCAGGACCAGCAGCGGGCCGCTCTCATGCGTGACAGCCGCCCGCTGGTGCTCGTCGAGCACGGGGGCAACAGCCCTCCCGGCACCCACACGACGCACCAACCGCCAGCCCTGACCACTCACAACTCGTCATTCCACCAGATCCCGGACGATGATCGTGCCGACTCCGCCCCTCCGGCCCCTCTTGTAGGACGCCGAAGCGGACCGGGTCACGAGGAGTTCGACCTGGCCATCACCCCCGGCGGACGCCAGACCTCCTGGCCTGTGCCCCCCGGTCCTGCTCCTTCATCCCGGCCTCACGCCGGTGACCGGCCTTCTCCCACAAGGCACCGACCGGGACGGTCGGCGTCCGACCTCGGAAGGAGCCGGTCCCACCGAGAGGGCATGGGGTGGTCGCTCTCCGAGCGGCTCGCCGTACGGCCTTTTTGCATGGGTCCGCCGACATGTGGCCGGCGTTACCGATCAGGCGTCCGGTTCCAGGGTTGTGACAGTCAGGAAGTGCCGGGTGTGGAAGAGGCCGCCACCAGTGGATCGCGAGTCTCGACGTCCACACCCGCCGCGGCTCACCCTGTCCTGCCCGACGCGTTCGACGATCGCTGCTACCCGCTCAGCGCCTCGCGCAAGACGGAGGGGGCTTCACCGAGGTGCTTGCGGACGGTTCGGGTCAGGTGGGCGTGGTCGGCGAAGCCATAGCGGGCGGCGAGATCCGCGAGGCAGTCGCCACCGGCGGTCAGATCGTTGAGGACGGCGCGGACGCGTAGGTCGTTCCGGTAGCCGGTGATGGTGCGGCCGGTGACGGTATGGAAGATCTTGCTCAGGTGCTTGGGGGACGCGCCGACCATTCGGGCGAGATCTTCGAGGTTCGTCGTGAGATAACCGGCGTTGAGGGCTTCCTGGACGGCCAACGCCAGCCGACGATGCACCACGCGTGTGGCCATCGAAGTGCCGGCGGAGGCTTTCCACGCCGACCGGGACGGGGTCAGCGTGTCGAAGAGCCGGTAGAGCCGTTCCTCGGCTTCGAGGCGGTCGGTTCCCCGCAGAAGGGCTCTTAGCAGCTTCCGATGGCGAAGGTCGGCTTGCGCGCTGACATGGAGGGTCCAGTCGTGACGCAACGGGCCGCTGAAGCGATCGGCGAAGCTGCCCGGCTCGAAGAGGATCGCCGTGTACACCCAGTCCCGGCCCAGGGGCTCGGCGAACCTCTCCTCTGTGCCGGCGACATTGACGTATCCGGTGACGGGGTCGAGATAGGACGCCATGCCTTCGGCGTCGCGGACGAAGCCGCTGGCCTGGAAGAGGACGACTGCGTCCGTCTCGTCGGGCGAAAACCCTGACCACTCCGTGGGAGGACCGCCGTCGCCACGGGCGCGCTCGATTCTGATGCCGATGTCGGGCGCGTGCATCAAGTTGTCCCTGGACATGGCCGAAGCATTACACGTCATCGGGTAGGAGTAAACACCCATGTCAATGAATACCATTCGAAACAGTCAATGCATGGAGCCATTTCCGCATCCGGCGATTCCCTCCACGACGAAAAGACCTTCTATCGCAGATATCAAGAAAAGCCCTCGGCATTCGCCCCCGCAAATCAACCATGCTTTTCGGACCCGATGACCGTCCCGGCGGGCTCCGAGAAGCCGCGTACCGATGTTCAAGCGCGAGCGGGTTCGAGCGGAAAAGATGGTGGCACAGGGGCTCCAGCCGGGCGGCCCGAGCAGAAGGAAGGCCACGACATGGCGGTACACGTAGCCCTGGTCGTCTTCTGTGCGTCCACAGTCCCGAACGAGGCCGTCCATCCCATGAGCGGCCCGCACGCGCCGGGCGCGGTTTCGGCGACCGCCCCGGCGGGCGCGGCCACGCCGGCCTTTTCAGGCCCCGGATGTCACCGATCCAGGAATGAAGAGTGAGGCATTCGCGCCCCGCCCTCGATCAACGGATCCTCACAACGGAAGGGAAGAACATGTTCAGCCTCATCAAGTCGACGAACCCGACCCCGGGTCGAATGGTCGCGCCTCCGGTGACCGCGGTTGCGGCCAACTGCTGGTCGTAGGCGGAGCCTGGTCGGACCGGCTCAGACAGCAGTACAAGCGCGATCCGGAAGCAGCCACGGGACCCGGCTCCTGCGCGAACCGGCATCTCGCCCGTCCAAACCGTGAACGGTCGTGTTCCGCGCCTTTACCGGCGCAGCCGACCTCCACTTCCGAACGGACCGTACCCGATGGTCAGCTCGTCCTCCTGGGCGACGACCCGGACGGCGGCTTCGGCTCCCGCCACTTCGGGTTCGTCTCCGCGGAGCCGGTCATGGGAACCGTCGTGCGGTTCGAGGGCTGACCGGCGACGACGTTATCGGCTGGCCTCTCCTGTGGCGCGCGACGCGCGGCTGACGTCGAGAACGGGCATGGTTCGTGCTGGTGTGGCTGTTACCAGGGCACCGTTCCGGCGTCGTCGAAGAATCCGCCGGTCGGGCCGTTGTCGGGCAGGGTCGCGAGGCGAACCGCGATGGCCGCGCCCTGTTGTGGTGTGCGGACGCCCTGGAAGCCGGTGAGGTCGGTGGCGGTCAGGCCGGGGCAGGCGGAGTTGATCAGGATGTTGGTTTCGCTCAGCTCCTTGACGTACTGGATGGTGAGGGCGTTGAGGAAGGTCTTGGACGCCAGGTAGGCGGTGGGCACCGGGCCCATGTCGATACCGGGGGTGGTGTGCAGGGTGAGCGAGCCGACGCTGCTGGACATGTTGACGATCCGCGGTGACGCCGAGTCGCGCAGCATCGGCAGCATCGCGTTGGTGACCCGGATGACCCCGATCACGTTGGTCTCCACGACGGCTCGCACCGTCGCGGGATCGACCGTGGTGGGTGTCTGCGGCACGCCGCCGGTGATCGCGGCGTTGTTGACCAGGACATCGAGCCCTCCGGCATGGTCGGCGATCAGCTCGGCCGCCGCGACCGCACTTGCGTCGTCGGTCACGTCGAGCGGCACACCGAACGCGTCGACCCCGGCCGCGCGCAGCTTCCCGACCGCCGTGTCTCGGCGTCGCCGATCCCTCGCGCCCACACCGATTCGCCAGCCAAGCGCGCCCAGGCCGGCGGCGATCTCGTATCCGATTCCCTTGTTCGCGCCGGTCACCAGCGCGATCGTCCGTTCGCTCATACCGCCGATCATGTTGCGGGCTCGGGTGGGGCGTCCAAGACCGGTCAGGTGGACGGCGATACCGCACGGGTATCGGTCGTGGTCGGCGCTGGATACGATGAGCGGGTGGAGACGCGGGAGTTGCGATACTTCGTCGCCGTCGCCGAGGAGTTGCACTTCGGGCGGGCGGCACAACGGCTCGCGATGGCGCAACCACCACTGTCACGGGCGATCCAGCAGCTGGAACGACGGCTCGGAGTCGTTCTGCTGCACCGCACCCCTCGCGCCATCTCCTTGACAGAGGCCGGGTCGGTGCTGCTGCGGGAGGCCCGGACCGCGCTCGACGCGGTCGAAGCCGCCGAGCGGCGAACCCGCCGTGCCACGGGCGACCAGCCGGGTGTGGTGCTGGCCGCCAAGGCCGGAGCGTCCAGGGAACTGTTGTCGAAGCTTCTGGACGCCTACGCCGCCGAACCGGGCTCCGCGGCGGTCGAGGTGATGCTGTGCGGGCCGGGCGAGCCGGAAGGTCTGCTGCGCACCGGGCGTGCCGACGTCGCTCTGCTCCACCGGCCTTACGACACGACGGCCGGATTCGACACCGAGGATCTGCACGCCGAACAGCAGATCGTGGTCCTGCCCAAGGGTCATCCCCTCGCCGACCGGGCGTATCTGTCGTTGGCCGAGGTCAACGCCCAGACGGACCTGCCCCTGCCGCGCTGGCCTGAACGGGATGGCAGCCATCCGGACGGCCCCGGCCCGCAGGTGCGCGACCATACCCAGCTGTTCCAACTGATCGCGCTCGGACTGGCCTGCGCCGTCGTACCCGAGTCGCTCCGAGACCGGCTACGCGACGACCACGCCATCGTGCCGGTGCCGGACGCGCCGACCGTCACGACCGTCATCGCCTGGCCACCGCACAGCAGATCCAAAGCCGTCGCCGACCTCGTCCGCACCGCGACACGCCTCTAGCCGACGTCCGCCGCACGATCCGGGGTTCTCCCGCCGGTCACAGCGGCATCGCCTTCCGGTCGGCGACCGGCGGCAAGAACCGCTCATGCCGGATCGACGACGTTCAGCCGTGACCGCCGACGACGACAAGGCACCTGCCCGAAGACCGCCCGTGAGCATCGTGGGATGGAGCCCTTTTGGGCACTTTTCTCACCTGGGAACGGCCCTCGGTAGGGTCGTCGGCATGCGAATCATCAAGGGTGCGGGTGAGTGGGCGCAGCCGGCCGGTGGGTCCGCCAACGACTGGGTCGAGCAGCTCAAGGTGCCTGATCTGTCCGTCGGGACGTACTGCATCCCGGCGGGCGGGGTCGACACCCAGAGCCCGCACACCGAGGACGAGATCTACGTGGTGACCTCGGGCCGGGCCAGGATCGTGACGCCGGACGGCGAGGCGGAGGTCGGCCCCGGCGCCGTGATCTTCGTCCCGGCGGGCGAGGAACACCGCTTCGTCGACATCACCGAGGACCTGGCCCTACTGGTCGTCTTCGGCCCGGCCTACGGCTCACGCGCGGTTCCCCAGTCCTGACGACCGGCTCGCGCGAGGTGGCCGATCGGTTGTGCGAGCGTGCGGGATTCGACGGCCGGGTGCCGGACGGCCCTCAGGAGTGATTCCGAAGGTCCGCCCGGCCGCGGGAGGGTTACTCGACGAATTCGGCGATGTGGTCCCGGATCCAGGTGGTGAACGGGCGGGCCGGGTGGCCGGTGACCCGTTCGACGGTGTCGCTGAGCGGAGTCGGGCGGCCGTCGTTGGCGTGCCAGTAGTCGAGCAGGGCGTCGGCGTAGGACGCGGGGATGTAGGCCGCCACTTCCCGCCTCCATTCCTCGGAGGTGACGTGGTTGACGGTGATCGGGCGGCCGACGGCCTCGGAGAGCCGGTCGATCTGCTCGCTGAAGGTGAGGGTCCGCGGGCCGGTCAGGTGGAGGTTTCCGCCCTGGTGGTGGGGGTCGGTGAGCACGGTGAAGGCCACCTCGGCGATGTCCCGTTCGTGGATGGGGTCGGTGTAGGAGCCCGGGTAGGGCAGGTTCACCGGCTGCCCCGCCTTGATCGCCCACGCCCAGGCGCTCGCGTTGCCCGCGAAGGAGCCGGGGCGCAGGAGCGTGGTGGTCAGCGGCGAGTTCAGCAGGGCGGTCTCGACGTCGAGATGGGAGGCGGCCAGCGGGTTGTCGGCCGCGCCGGGGTCGAGGACGCTGGCTGAGGACAGCAGCGCCACGTGCTTGACGCCCGCCGTGGTGACGGCGCCGACGAACTCGTCGATGTGTGACGCCTCGGCGTACAGGAAGACCGCGCTGACACCGTGGAGGGCGGCAGGGAAGGTGGCCGGGTCGCCGAGGTCGCAGGTGACGGTCGCGACGCCGTCGGGGACGTGGAGCTCGCCGGGAACGCGGGAGGCGACGCGTACGGGGTGGCCTGCCTGGTGCAGCAGGGCGGTCAGCTGGGTGGCGACCGCGCCGCGGCCTCCGGTGACGAGAATCATGAAAGTGTTCCTTCGGATGGTGTGGTCAGGGTTCGGGCCGGTGGAGAGACACCGGCCCAGCGTCAGAAGGGCCTGCGAGGCTCGGTGGCGGCGGGCCCCGCGCCGGAGCGGACATGGGCCGAGGCACGGATCGAGACGGCGCCGTCGAAGAGCGGGGTCGTCCTCAGGCCCGCCGGCGATCGTCGGGGAGCCGGACTCCTTCAGGATGGTGAAGGAGGGCCACGAGCAGGAGGACCGCGCGTACGCGCGAGGGGAAGGTTGCGGGCATGGCTGAGCACGCTCTCCACTGAGAGATCCAGACAGCCTTGCTGAGGCTGCCGTGCCGGCCGGATGTCCCGACGCGCTCACCGAGGAGCGCTGCACCTTACGAGCGGGAACGTACCACAAATCACGACATCCACGATCACCGGTACGCCTCAAGGGGCCCGGGAGTAGCCTCTGCCGAGGCTGTGAACGACCCGTAAGGCGGTGGAGGGACGAGATGGGCGCGGACGATCGGATCGAGCGGGCCGGGGCGTTGTACGAGCGGGCGGTCTTCGGGGGTGACGCCGACGCCGTGGCGGCGGCCGATCGGGAGTTGGACGCGGTCGAGGCCGATCTCTCCCTCGCCCGGGGGCGGGTCGCGCACGCGCGGTTCCTGGCCGACGGGCGCCGGGAGGCGTACGAACCAGGTCTGTTCGAACGCGCCGCCGAGCTCTACCGGAGCCTCGGGGACGTACGCGGCGAGGCGGAGGCCCTGTTCTGGATCGGGTGTTTCCACCAGGTCGTACGGAACGACGACACCGCCGCGGTTCCCGTGCTGGAACAGTCCCACCGGCGGGCGGTGCGTGCCGGTGACGCCCTGACCGCGTCCTACTCCCTCCGGCACCTGGGTATCGCCGAGCACCGGGCGGGCCGGCTGGGAGCGGCAAGGGAGCGTCTGGAGGAGTCGACGCGGCTCCGCCGTGAGGCCGGGTTCCTTCCGGGTGTCGCCGCCAACCTGGTCGGGCTCGCCTATGTCACGGCCGGGGAGGGTCGCCGCGACGAGGCGCTGAGGCTTCTCGACGAGGCGGGTTCCATCGCCGGGTCGTCCCGGGCCGACGGCGTGCTGCGTCAGGTCCAGGAGGCGCGGTCCCGCCTGTGACCTGGGACGAGGGTCAGGTGAAGATGTGGTCCACGAGGCGGGGGGTGGCCTTGCCGTCGTCTCGGGGGGTGTAGGTGTTGCGGAAGTGTTCGTAGCGTTCGGCGTGGGCGGCGGCCACGGTGTCGATGGTCCTGAGGGCCTCGATGACGTCGGCGCCGTTGGTCAGCAGCGGTCCCGGGGCCTCGGCGGCGAGGTCGAGGTACAGGCCGCGCTTGGTCGAGTAGCGCTGCAGGTCGTAGGTGAAGAAGAGCATGGGCCTGCCGGTGGCCGCGAAGTCGAACATGACGGACGAGTAGTCAGTGATCAACACATCCGCCACCAGCAATAAGTCCGTTATATCCGGATAAGCGGTGACATCGCGGCCAAGCCCTTCGGGGATGTTGGGCGCCGCCTGCATCGAGTGCGCCCTGATCAGGAACTCGTGTCCCGGGCCGAGCGCCTTGTGCGCCCGCGCCAGGTCCAGCTTGAGCGAGGAGTTCTTGCGGTCGTAGTCGCGGAAGGTCGGCGCGTACAGCACCACCCTGACCCCGTCGGCGACGCCGAGCCTGCGGCGCACCCGGGCGGCCAGTTCGTCCCGCTCGGGCGAGGAGAGCACGTCGTTGCGGGGATAGCCGCACTCCAGGACCTCCCCGTGGTAGCCGAACGCCTTGCGCAGGATCGGGGTCGCCCAGGGGCTCTGCGAGACCAGCAGGTCCCAGCCGCGCACCTCGGCGGCCTGCCTGTGCCAGGCGGCGGGCTTCGGGTCACGGGACATGTGGGGCAGGTCGTTGCCCAGGCGCTTGAGCGGGCTGCCGTGCCAGGTCTGCACGACCATCTGGTCGTCGCGGGCCCGGAACCAGGGCGGCAGGAAACCGTTGGTGACGACGTACCGGGAGCGTGCCAGCACGGCGTAGTGCTCCCGGCTGCCCGCCCTGACCACCGTCGGCCGGATGCCCGAGCCGAACCCCAGCTCCGCCGAACCGGGCGGGGTGAAGGCGCCGTCCTTGACGATCCAGACGTGCGCGCGGTCGTCGCCGCGCCGTACGCGCTCCTCGTAGATGGCGCGGACGTTGCCCTCGTACTGGCGACCGTCGTAGGCGACGTAGACGGTGGCCTCGTCCAGCTCACGACGCCGCTGGTCGGGATAGAAGGAGCGCTGCAGGGCGTACAGGCCCCCGGCGCCCTTCTCGTCGTCGGGGATGTCCTCGGCGACGATCAGCACGGGCACGTCGAACCTGGTGGACAACAGGCGGTAGGCCCTGCCGTCGCGGACCCTCGGCTCCTCGTCGAGGGTGTCCAGCGCGGCGTGGTCCACGCGGAGGGGGACGACCTCACCCGAGGGGTCGCGGGTGGTCATGCTCCAGCTTCCGCTCCCCATCGCCACGGCCTCGCCGAACTTCGGCATGGCCGAGGGCGTCAGCCGTACGGCGAAGCGGTCGTCGGCGCGCTCCATCGGCACGGTGTGGACCGTCCCGCCACGGTGCCTGAGCGTCAGCTCGGCGGTCCCCGAACCGGGGTAGGAGCCCTCGATGGTGAGCGTGCCCTCCTCGTCCCAGGTGGCGGAGGAGATGACGGGGCGGATGCGGTGCGCGGCGACGCTGACGCGGTCGCGCCGGTCGCGCAGCACGGTGATCTCCCGGTCGCCGACGACCAGTCGGCTCTCCCTGGCCTGGCCGATCATGACGGGTGCGGCGGGGTCGCCCTTCGGCTCGATCCAGAGCCTGCCGCCGTCGCGCTCCTGCAGCAGCGAGGGTACGGCCAGCGGCACGACGACCTGGGTACCCCCCTCGACGGGGGTGAACTCGGCGGACATCCGGTGGCCGTCGAGCCGGGCCTGTCCCCTGGTGTGCTCCCCGCCGGGCAGGAAGACCGTCAGTTCGAGGCGGTCGCCGTCGAGGCGGATTCCGGTCAGCTCGGCCCTGGTCGGCTGCAGGGCGATCTGCAGCGCGCGGTCGGAGGTCCAGACAGGACGGATCCACCAGCCGCCGGGGAGCTCGAACCCGGCCGGACGCTCGGTGCGGCCGTTCGAGGGGCCGCGGAGCAGGCCGGTGGCTCGGGCGCCACGGCTCCAGATGGCGATCTCGGCCCGCCAGGTGGTGGTGTCGGGCACGGTCTCCCTGCGGCGCAGGGTCCGCCTGACGCCGTTCACCAGGGAGCGCAGGGCGCCGCGCCAGCGCAGCGGCCAGGCGGGCATCTCGGCGACGAAGCCGGACCAGTCGTAGTTGCAGCCGGGCTCGCGGGCCCCGTGGGTGGCCTCGGGGCGCAGGACCCTGCGGGTGCGCAGCCGTACGGGAGGCAGCCAGCGGGGGCCGCGCAGCACGACGAAGGCCCGGTTGAAGCGGGGGCTGCGGACGGAGAGCCCGGCGAGGTAGGCGTGCCCGGTGACGCGCAGCCGCCCGCCGGTCCAGGAGACGTCCTCGATGTGCGTCATCGGGATCAGGTCGGCCGCGCGCAGCCGGTACATGGCCTCGGGCAGCTCGTCCTGCAGGGGCAGGTTGGCGTACCAGCGCAGGCGTCTGCGGACCCGCCGGGAGGGCTCGGCCGCCGCGGTGGTGAGGCTCTGCAGCGCGTCGCCCTCGGCGAGGTCGTCGATCGTACGGTGCTCGACGAGGTGGAAGGCGAGCCTCCTGGCGACCGGGAGGTCACGCTTGACCTTGGGATCGACACCCGTGATGTAGGGCTTGAAGAGCGTGACGAACTCACGGCGGCGGGCGGCGCCGCGTTTGACCGCGAGATCCAGGCGGCTGCCGAGCGGACCGGAGAGGACTCCGGCGTCGAAGCGGCGGCGTTGCGCGGGTGTCAGTCCCTCGGCTGTCACGGCCGAGAGGATCGATTCGAGCGGTTCTCCCCGGTCACAGAGATCTTGGACAACCCGAAGACGGTCGGCGACGGAGTCGCCACCTGTTCGGGCGGGCGTGACGCCTGTGGCCATGAAGGGGGCACCGCCTTTCGGACAGAGCGCTGTCCTAGGCAATGTTAGTGGGCCACGAAGAAGCCGGTTACGTCGTGATTTCTGGTAGACCGTCCCAGCGTGCGAAACGCATGTCGGCGCGCTCGCCCCGCATGGGTGTGCCCTCCTCGCGCCACCTGGCCAGGCAGCGCGCCTCGTGCCCGGGAGCCGGGGCCCCGTCGGCGTGCACGACACGCCACCACGGCACGCCGCCGCCCCAGGTGGACATCACCCTGCCGACCTGACGGGGACCGCCCTCGCCGAGGTATTCGGCGATGTCGCCGTAGGCCATCACCCTGCCGGCGGGGATGCGCTCGACCAGGTCGAGCACGCGCTCGGCGTAGGGGGTCGGGTGGCCTACTGACTCCATACGGAGGGTCCGGCCGCGAGAATCTCGTCGATCTTCCCGAACTCGTAGGCCGTCGAGCCGTTCAGCTGCTCGACGAGGCCGTCACGGATCGCGTACTGCTCGCCGTCCTCACCGACCAGGCGGGCGCCGAGCAGCGCGGAGACCCTGGCGAGCTGAGCCACCTGCCAGTCGGAGCCCGGCGCGCCCGAGAGCTTGCCGTCCCAGACGGCCACCGCGTGGACCCCGTCGCCGTGGCGGGCCAGGACCTCACCCTTCTCCTGCGAACCGCGGAACTCGAACCCCGCTCGCCCCAGCACGTTCGCGAGCTCCGCGAAGGCGAGAGGCGCCGGGCGCTCCACGCGCAACTCGTACCCCATGATGCGCGACATTAGCGAATGTTCGACGTTCGCCGGACCGTGAGAAGCCGCATGGAGCCGTCCGCGTCCGAACGGTGTCCAAAAAGACTTCGAACCGAATCAAAGCCCGTCCCATATATGACGTTATATGGCATTTATCCGGAACGCCGGGTGAGTGTCACCACGGTCCAGCAGAACGCGAGCAGGCCGACGGCCAGGCCGGTGCCGTACACCCAGAGCCTGAGGGCGTCGGGGCCGGGCCTGGCGGGCTCCTCGGTCGGGAGGCCCGCCCCGAAGTGACGCTCCCCCTCGTCGGGTGGCGTGCCCGCCGAGGCGCGCAGCAACTCCCCCGCCCTGACCAGGGCGGCGCCCGCGTCGACCACACCGAAACCGACATGGTCGTCGTATCCGGCGATCGGCGCGGAGGTGGCGGTCGAACTCAACGCTCGCGCCACCAAATAAGGCGGGATATCTGGATATTTCGCTTTTATCAGTGCGGCGACTCCGGCGACCAGCGCCGCCGCCGAACTGGTCCCGTCCGAGGGGCGGTACCCCCCGCCGGGAACGACCACGGGCACCTCGACGCCCGGCGCGGAGACCAGGACCGACAGGTTGTCGCTGCTGAACCCGGCGGGCTCGCTCCGCTCGTTCACCGCGCCCACGCCGATGACCCCGGAGTAGCCCGCGGGGAAGCTCCAGAAGGAGGTGTCCTTCTTGACGGCGTAGGGGGTCTCCCCGTCGTTGCCGGCCGCCGCGACCAGCACGACCCCCTTCGCCAGGGCGTAGGAGACGGCCTCACGCTCGCTCTTCTGCGGGCCGTACGCCCCCAGGGACATGCTGATGACCTTGGCGCCGTGGTCGGCCGCGTAGCGGATGGCGCGGGCGACCGGGCTGTTCGTCCCGGTGCGCTGGTCCTGCTCGGGGAGCGGGGGGGCGCTCTGCTCGCTGTCACGCAGGATCAGCGGCAGGGACAGGACGCGCGCCTCGGGGGCGATCCCCAGCAGGCCGCCCTCGCCCCGGCCTCCCCCCGCGATGAGCGAGGCCATCGCGGTGCCGTGCCAGACCTCCTTCGCGTCGTCCCCGACCGGCCCGGCCGAACCCATCTCGGGCCCGACGGTCACCCTGCCGCGCAGCTCCGGGACCTGGGCGTCCACGTCGCTGTCGACCAGCGCGACGGTCACCCCGGCCCCCTTGGTGATCTTCCACGCCTGCTCGACGTTCATCTTCTCCAGCACCCAGCGCTGGTCCCGGCGCACGTCGTCGGCGACCGCCGGGGCGCAGACCCCCAGACAGAGCGTGATCAGGGCTCCCGCGGCCCCCAGCCGCCTCAGCACACGTTCCCCTGGGTGCACTGGGGTACGGCGCTCGGCTCGTCTCCCAGGGCACGGGCGATGCGTCCCGCGATGGACTGGGCGGTCGGCCACAGCTCGCTGTGCAGGATCTCCTCGGGCGGAACGGCCTCACGCGTACGGCCGTCGGCGTATCCGGCCGTGGAGAGGACGACGTACGGCCCGGCCGCGATCCAGGAGTTGTGCTGGCGCTGCGCGGCGCCGAACAGCTCGCCCGCCGTACCGGGGAAGGCGACGGGGCGCACCCCGACCCGGTCGTCCACGGGCAGCTGCCCGGTCGCGGCGATCCGGCGCTCCTCACTGCCGAGTACGGCCACGCCGACCGTGACCACGAAGGTCGAGGTCTGGTCCACGTAGGTCGCCCGCAGCAGGGTCAGGCAGCCGTGCTCGGAGAGCACCGAGCCGACCGGGGCGTCAAGGCCCGCTCCGCAGGAGGTCTCCGGGGCCAGCCCGATCCGTCTGGCGTACTGCTGCGCGCGGCCGAGGGCGACGTACTGCAGCTCGGTGGGGAAGATCAGGTCGGCCGACCAGGTGTGCCAGCGGGCCGCGATGTCCTCCTGGATGTAGCGGGCCTGCTCGGCGGGGGTCAGCGGGCGGGCCCTGGTCTCGCGGAGGACGCCGACCGCGCCCGCGAGCACGTCGCTCACGGCGATGGCCAGGATGACGCCCATCAGGATCAGGAAGATCACCCGCAGGCGCATGCCCTCTTCGAGGCTCGCCGCCTCGACGCGCTCAAGCGCGGGACGGCGGTGCCAGCCGTTCTCCCGGCGCCCCGCGGCGGGCCAGGTCCGGACCCTGGCACGTCGCGGCGCGCCGGGGGCTCCGGAAGCGCCGCCTTCGGTGCTCCTGCGGGGACGGGAGCCCCGGGGCACCCGGGAACCGCTCGGAGGCCAGCCCGTGGCACGGCCCCCGGCGCGCCCACCGGTGTGTCCACCGGCGGACGGAGCCTGGGAGCCGCCCGTGTGCGGTCCCGAGGCCTCCAGATGCCGTTCAGGCTCCTGGGACCGCCCGGGCTTCGACATAGTTCGATGCTACGTCGCGCGCCCCCGCCGCCCTATCGCCGGAGTGTGTTTGGCGGGTCGCACCCTGCCGTCCCCGGCACCCCTCAGGGCGGCGCGGGAGCCGTACGGGCCCGGCGGACGGCGAATCCGGCCGTCACCAGGCAGGCGGTCGCGCAGAGCGCGGCGGCCGCGGCGACCCCGCCGTTGAGGGCAATCCCGCGCCGGTCACGCCGGATCACCTGGACCGGCCCGGCCGCCGCGCCCATCGGCAGGGCGGGATCGTGGACGCCGTCCCCGCCCGCGGTCAGGGTGTGGCGGGAGATCCTTGCGGCCTCGGCCAGCGCGCGGGGGGCGTTGACCACGCCGAAGCCCATGCCGGTGTCGTAGCCTCCGCTGGGCCGCCTGGTCGCCCCCTTGGTCAGGGCCTGCGCGACCAACGCGGGCGACATTTTCGGATATTTCGCTTTTATCAGGGCGGCGACTCCGGAGACCAACGCGGTCGCCTGGGAGGTTCCCCGGCCGATCCAGTATTCGTTGCCCGGTCCCGCGCCGAGGATGTCCACCCCGGGCGCCGCCACCACGACCGAGGGGTTCCAGTTGGAGAAGGAGGCCCGGCGCAACCTGCGGTCGGCCGCCGCGACCGAGACCACCCCGGGGAAGGCCGCCGGATAGGAGTAGGGGGCGTAGCCGGTCGCCTCCGGCCTGCCCGCCCCCTCGTTGCCCGCCGCGGCGACGAGCACGACCCCCCTGGAGATCGCGTAGCGGACCGCCGCCCGCTCCTCCCTGGTCGCCAGTTCCTTCGAGATCGACATGTTGATCACGTCGGCGCCGTGGTCGACGGCGTACCTGATGCCCTTGGCCACCACGTTCTCGAACCGCTCGGCGGTGTTGAAGGTGCGAAAGCCCGGCTCCTCGTCCTCCAGGATCACCCGCACGGACAGGATCCTCGCCTTGGGCGCGACGCCGATCACCCCGCTGCCCCCGCCGGGACCATGCCCGTGCCCGGCGATGAGCGAGGCCATGTAGGTGCCGTGCAGCCGTGAGGGGGCCACTCCCCGTGGGTTGGCGCCCACGGTGAAGTCCCTGCCCTCGGTGACGGAACCCGCCAGGTCGCGGTGGACGGGATCGACCCCCGAGTCCAGCACCGCGACCAGCGCGCCCGCCCCCTTGGAGACGCGCCAGGCGTCGGCCAGGTCCAGGGTCCGCAGCACCTGCCGCTGGTTGCCCCGCACCTCGTCGGCCCACCCGGCCGGTACGGCGGGCACCAGCCAGAGCCCGGTCAGCGCGAGCGCCACAACCGCCCGCCGTACCCTCAGCACCGCCACCGTCCAGCAGACTCGGAGCCGCAGTCGGGGCGTTCCGGCGTCGCGAGCCCGGCGAGGATCCGGTCGGCGATGTCCCCGGTGAAGGCGAAGATCGTCGGCCGCTGCTCCCCCACGGCCTTGCCCGGCCTGCCGTCCACCTGGCCGACCGTGGTCATCACCACGTACGGCCCCGCCTGCCGTACCAGGCCGCGCTGCCTGCCGACGGCGGTGAAGCGGTCGGTGACCGTACCGGGGAAGCCGAGGGCCAGCAGGCCCGGGGAGGGGCGGCCGGTCCTGGGCAGCGCGGCCTTGGCCCTCGCCGCCTCCCGCTCCCCCGCGAACGCCACGACGCCGACGGTGACGACGACCCCCTGGAGCGCGTCGATGTAGGTGGCGCGCAGCACCCCCCGGCATCCCGTACGACGCAGCGCCTCACGCAGCCCGGGGTCGACGGCCCGGTCACAGCGGGTCTCCGGGGAGATGCCCACCCGGTGCGCCTGCTCCCTGCCGCCCTGTTCGGCGGCGTAACCGACGGTCTCGGGGAAGATCCGCCCGGCGGGCCAGGCCCGCCAGCGGCCCGCGGTCTCGGCGGCGACGGCGCGGTCGAGCTCCGCCCTGGAGGGGCCCCTGGTCAGCTCGGTCACCGCGGCGCCCGCCGTGACCGCCGCCACGGCCGCGCAGGCCAGCGCCAGCGTGGACGCCATGATCAGCGTCATCCACGCGCGCCTGCGCTGACCTGGGACTTCGTTCACATTCTCGACCTTAAACCGGCCTCTAGGGATCTCACCCGCTCTATCCCCAAATAACGGACGCCTCATGACAACGGATGTCCGTGACAACACACGCCCCACGGAGCGAGGCTCCGCGGGGCGTGAGGTACGGCCGTGACTAGTAGGTCGGCAGGCTGGGGTCCACGGACTTGATCCAGCTCAGCACACCACCGCCGACGTGGACGGCGTCGGAGAAACCGGCGTTCTTGACGATCGCCAGCACCTCGGCCGAACGCGCGCCGGACTTGCAGTGCAGCACGATGCGCTTGTCCTGCGGAAGCCGCTCCAGCGCGGAGCCGTTGGTGAACTCACCCTTGGGGATGAGCACGGCGCCGGGGATGGAGACGATCTCGTACTCGTTCGGCTCGCGGACGTCGATCACGTAGATGTTCTCGTCCGCGTCCTGCATGGCCTTGAGGTCGGTCGCGGTGATCGTGGAGCCGGAGGCCGCGTCCTGGGCCTCCTGGGAGACCGCGCCGCAGAACGCCTCGTAGTCGTCCAGAAGCTGGGTGACCGTCGGGTTCTTGCCGCAGAGCACGCACTCGGGGTCCTTGCGGACCTTGACCGAGCGGTAGGTCATCTCCAGGGCGTCGTAGATCATCAGTCGGCCGACCAGGGGCTCGCCGATGCCCGCGAGGAGCTTGATGGCCTCGTTGACCTGGATGGAGCCGATCGAGGCGCACAGCACGCCGAGCACGCCGCCCTCGGCGCACGAGGGCACCATGCCGGGGGGCGGGGGCTCGGGGTAGAGGCAGCGGTAGCAGGGACCGTGCTCGGCCCAGAACACGCTGGCCTGCCCGTCGAAGCGGTAGATCGAGCCCCAGACGTACGGCTTGCCGAGCAGGACGGCCGCGTCGTTCACCATGTAGCGGGTGGCGAAGTTGTCGGTGCCGTCCACGATCAGGTCGTAGCCGGAGAAGATCTCCATGATGTTGTCGGTGGTCAGCGCCACGTTGTGGACGATCACGTCGATCAGGGGGTTGATCTCCCTGACGCTGGCCGCGGCGCTCTCGGCCTTCAGCCTGCCGATGTCGGACTGGCCGTGGATGACCTGGCGCTGGAGGTTGGACTCGTCGACGACGTCGAAGTCGACGACGCCGAGGGTGCCCACGCCCGCGGCGGCGAGGTACAGCAGAGTGGGAGATCCCAGGCCGCCCGCGCCCACACAGAGCACCTTGGCGTTCTTCAGGCGCTTCTGCCCTGCCATACCCACGTCGGGGATGATCAGATGGCGCGAGTAGCGACGCACCTCATCGACGGTCAGCTCGGCTGCCGGCTCTACCAAGGGTGGCAACGACACAGTTCTACTCCCGTTTCAGGGGGTTTTGACGACACGGCTGGCACAGCACGCACCATTCACAACCTAACCGGATGCTCCTGTCATTCCCCAATCGGGACAGGTATGGACTCGGAGATGAGCCTGCGGGCCTCACGGGCGACCCTGCCGGGCACCTCCATCTGCGCCACGTGTCCGGCGTCGGGCAGCAGCACCAGCCTGACGTGCGGGAAGGCCCGGCCCGCGCGGACGGCCATGCGAGGGTGCACCAGCCGGTCGCGCCTGCCGTGGATGACCAGCGTGGGCGCGGCCACCAGGGCCGCCTGACGCCACAGGTTCTCCTCACCCCGCCTGAAGTACTCGGCGACGATCCCCCTGGCGTAGCCCGTCAGGACACCCGCCGAGTACGGCAGGCCGTCCCTGCGCCGCAGTTCCTCGGCCGCCTCCTTCAGCCGGTCGGGGTGGAGCCGACCGAAGTCGGCGTAGCACATGGACATCGTCATCGTGATCCTGCGCTCCGCGGGCAGCATGCGCATCCGGCCCACGGCCCACTCCCCGACCTTCGGCACGCTCGACAGGGCCACGCGTGCCGGGCCGTACCGGGGCAGCAGGTCGGGCAGGGCCGGGGAGACGAGGGTGAGCGAGCGGACCAGGTCGGGCCTGGTCGCGGCGACGCGCACCGAGACCGCCCCGCCGAGGGAGTTGCCGAACAGGTGGACCGGGGTGTCGGAGACGCGCTCGATCAGCGCGACGACGGCCCGGGCGTGGGCGGCGACGGAGTAGTCGCCGCCCGGCGGCTCCGGTGAGTGCCCGGCGCCGGGCAGGTCCAGCGCGTATCCCCTGACCACGTCGGACAACTCGCCCATCAGGTCGGTCCAGTTGGTCGCCGAGCCCGCCAGGCCGTGCACGTAGACGGCGCTCTCCTTGGGCCCCGGCGGGGTCGAGCGCACGTGGACACGTCCGTCCCATCCGTTCTCCGCCAGGTCGACCAGCTCTCCGGGCCAGCTCGGAATCGGCTCGCTTCCCACGACTTCCCCCCTCGTTCGCCTTCCGTTTCGACGATAGCTCCCCGCCGTACAGCGTGGGCACAAAAGCGACATTAAAGACTTATCGCATCAAAACAATTAATAAGAGTCCAACGCCGTCAATAGAGAGATAAGGAGACAGTAAAAGCCACCGATCGCCGTTTGGTAGGCGAGATGCACGGAAATACAAGACTGCGAAGGATGACCGATTAACAGTCATCCGGGGCATTTTCCGACCAGTGTGGAAAATGCCCAAAGAGTGGGGGCAACCGATCCTTTCAAGGGGGAAACGAAATGCCCAAGTTCAAGAGCATTCTCACGGGACTCGCGCTCAGCACCGCCCTGTCGGGCGGGCTCGTCGCGATGAGTGCCGCGACCTCGACCGCCGAGGCCTCCGTGGTTCCGGCCTTCCAGACCAGCGTCGGCTTCACCACCGGCGGCTGCGGATGGGGCTGGGGCCGTCGCTGGGGTGGCTGGGGCCACCGCGGCTGGGGCTGCGGCTGGAGGCGTCACCACCACCGTAGGCTCGTCATCATCAACACCAACAACGTCGGCGCCGGCGGTGGCGGCGGCGGTGGCGGTGGCGCTGCCCGTAACTTCAACGACAACGACAACGAGCGGGGTCGCCGTGGTGGCCTCGAAGAGGCCGCGCGTTAGTCCGTAGCGGACCCACGGCGGCAGACCGTCAGTCCGGCGCGCCCGGCGTGAACGTGACACGAGGCCGAGTCACGTGACCGGGCGCGACCGGCGCCGGCGGTCGCCGCGAAACTCCCGCCCACCGGCGAATGGGTACGATTCCCGCTTTCTCCTCCGAATACGCGAGGAAAAGGATACGGGCGTCCGGGAGTGAACCAATCGATTCGCCTTTCAGATAGACGCGAAGCACGGTTCTTCGTGGAGACCGGCGAGGGCCCCGGGGATTCTCGAATCTCCGGGGTCCTCATCGCGCCCGCCTTTCCGCCGGGCGTTCTCACGCGAGGCTCACGCCGTACCCCGTGTCTCCTCACCGGACGCCGCAGGGCGCCTCCGCCCGCCTTCCCCGGGGGCGGGACGCCTCCGCTTGGCGGCCTCGACACTGGCCCGCAGCGCGGCCATCAGGTCGGCCGTCGGGCCCGGCCCCGGCGGCGGGCCCACGGAGACGACCTCCCTGCCCGCGACCTTCGCCTCGATGACCTCCTGCAGCGCCCTGCGGTAGGCGTCGTGGTGGCGCGAGGGGTCGAAGTCGGCCGTCATGCTCTCGACCAGCGACTCGGCCATCCGCAGCTCCTGCGGCCTGACCTCGGGCTCCTCCTCCAGGAAGGCGAAGTCGGCCGGGCGCACCTCGTCGGGCCAGAGCATGGTCTCCAGCACCAGGACCCCCTCCCTGACCCGCAGCGTCGCGAGCGACTCACGCTGCCGCAGCGCGACCTTCGCGATCCCCACCCGCCCCGAGCGTCCCAGCGCCTCCCGCAACAGGACGTACGGCCCGGCGGCCCCCTCGTCCGGCTCCAGGTAGTAGGCCCTGCCGAGCAGGACCGGGTCGATCTGCTCCGCCGGGGCGAACTGCAGGACCTCGATCCGATGCGCCGTGGACAACGGCAGGTCCTCGAAGTCCTCCCCCTCCAGCACGACCACCTCACCGGTCGGCAGTTCGTAGCCCTTGGCCACCTCGGCGTAGGGGACCTCCTGCTCGCAGGCCTCGCAGAACCTGCGGAGCCTGATCCGGCCCGCGTCCTCCCGGTGCACCAGGTTGAAGGTGACGTTCCGCTGTTCGGTCGCGGCGTACATCCTGACCGGGATCGTCACCAGACCGAACGAGACCGCGCCGTTCCAGATGCTCCGCATGGCGTCTCCCTGGATAGGGGCTTTCCCCAAGTCTCGCACGCGTGTTCGGAGACGTCACAGGACGAGGGCGAACACCCGCTCACGAGACCGGGCACATCCGAGGCCGTACGCTGACGATGTCCGGCCATGTCCGGTATTCCCCAGAGAACGGGGAAGGTGTCCACCGAGGAATCCGGAGAGCCAGGGAGAGCAACGGGAGGGCAGATGTCAGAGATGGACGTTCACGGCGAAGGCGCGCAGGACGAGCCGCAGGAGCCTTTCAGCGAGGAACTCGACATCGAGGCGCCCGAGGCGGACGCCGTGGAACAGCAGCGTCCGGCACGCGAGGAGGACTCCCCGACCTGGCCCGACCACATCCCCCAGGAGGCCGACACGGCGGACACCACGGAGCAGAGCCGTGCTGTTGATCTTGATGAGGACGATTATCGCTGACGTGGATTACCCGCGCGTAGGATGAGCGAGACAGCATGAGACCCCGCGAGGAGACCGCCGTGACGACTACCCCGGACGCCAAGCCCCGGGGCACCCGGCTGCCCCGGCTGGCCCGCCGCCGCCAGTTGCTGAACGCGGCCCAGGAGGTCTTCGTCGAGAACGGCTACCACGCGGCGGCGATGGACGAGATCGCCGAGCGCGCCGGGGTGAGCAAACCGGTTCTCTACCAGCACTTCCCCGGCAAGCAGGAGCTCTATCTGGCCCTGCTCGACCTGCACGTCGACGACATGATCGCCCGCTGCCGCGACGCCCTGGCCTCGACCACGGACAACAAGCAGCGCGTCCAGGCCGCGATCGGCGCCTTCTTCGACTTCGTCTCCGGCCAGGGTGAGGCCTTCCGGCTGGTCTTCGAGTCCGACCTGCGCAACATCGCCCCCGTCCGCCAGCGCATGGAGCGCAACCTCCGCGAGAGCGCCGAGATGATCAGCCAGGTCATCCAGGAGGACACCGGCTGCTCAAGCGACGAGGCCCGCCTGCTCGGCGTCGGCCTGGTCGGCATGGCCGAGGTCAGCGCGCGCTACTGGATCAGCAGCACCGGCTCCATCCCGAAGGACGCCGCGACCCAGCTCATCGCCCGCCTGGCCTGGCGCGGCATCTCCGGTTTCCCGAGGACCGCCGACCACTGATCCGGCTGTTCGCTTGACGCGATCAGCCCGCATGTCGTGCCTCCGATGGGGCGACCATGGGACGAGCAACCCTCGTCGAAAGGGAGCAACATGGAAATCAAGATCGGCGTGCGCTCGGTGCACCGCGAACTCGTGGTCGAGACGGACCTGACGGCCGAGCAGGTCGAGGAGGAGCTCGGCAAGGCGCTCGCCGCCGACCGCGGGATCTTCTCCCTCACCGACAGCAAAGGTCGCAGGGTCCTCGTCCCCATCACCTCACTCGGTTTCGTCGAGATCGGCGAGGAGGAGGCACGCCCCGTCGGCTTCGGCGGCACCCTCTGACAGACCCGGTACGGCTCGCGCCAGGCCGTGACGCCGGTCGTGAGACCGGCGCACCGGTCCTGGCGCGACCCGTCACCGAGCCCTGGGCGATTCCGGCGCCGGCGGAGACGAGACGTCCCGCACCGGCGTCGGCGGACGCCTCAGTGCGGTCTCAGCACTCCCCGGGGCACTCTCCCCTCTCTCCGAGTCCGCACCCGCGCGGACGGCGGGCCCTTCTTGCGGAATGGCCCTCCGAAGGGGCCGCCGGACAGTCGGCGCCTCCCCTTCGCAGCACCGGACGTGACGTCCAGGGGTTCGGTCCACATCTCGTTAGGAAACTGCCATAGCGGCGCGAGGCCCTCATGTCTCGCACGGTACAACCGTTTGGCGCCTCGACGCGTGGTCTCGCCGGGCGCCTTTTCCTCCCGCACCCCACATCTGGCCCGGCGTTCCGCCCGATGGCGCTTTCGCCCGGCGCCGCCCCCGACGCCGGGAGACGCTCACGGACCGGGGGTCAGGCCGAGGGCGGCCATCCGCCCGCCGTGCGCCTCGGTCAGCCTGCCGAACATCCGGGTGATGTCCTCCCCGGCCGCCTCGACCAGCAACGCCGCCAGCTCGGGGCGCGCGGCCACCACGTGCTGTCCCTGGCTCAGGGCCTCACCGACCAGCCGCCTGGCCCACAGGGCGAGCCGCCCCGCCTGCCTGTGGTCCTGCCTGATCGCCGCACCGACACGGTCCACCGCGAACTGGGAACGACCCTCGTCGACGAGCACCTCCTCGACCAGTTCCCGCGTCTTTTCGTCGACGTGGGCGGCGGCCTCCCGGTAGAAGTCGAGCGCGATCCCCGTGCCGACATAGGCCTTGACCAGCGCCTCAAGCCAGTCGGAGGGCGTGGTCTGGGCATGCCAGTCGTCCAGGGGCCGCACGAAGGGCTCCATCGCCTCCTCCGGATCGACCCCGAGCGAGGCTATCCGGTCACGCAGAAGACGGAAATGGGCGTACTCGGTCGCGGCGAGGTCGCTGAGCGCGGCCCGGTCGGTCAGTGTCGGGGCGTGTCTCGCGGCGTCCTCGGCGAGCCTGAGGAACGCGGTCAACTCGGCGTAGGCGAGCACTCCGAGCAGGTCGGGGACGCCAGGAGGGGAATCACTCATGCAGGAAGCCTATGAGTTGCGGCGCCTGCCCTTTCAGCTGGAATACGAAGAAATCGGCTGCACGTTGTGGTATCGAGTACACTACTGTGTGAAAGTGCGACCGCCCTGTGTTAATCCAGGAGACCTGCTCCTGGACGCCCCCAAGTCGGCATGACGCCGCAGCGGTCGCTGATGACATTGAGAGGGCTAGCCCTTCCGCGAGGACACGGCACGGGGAACCTTTGCGCCCGTGGTCCCGGCAGGACTGCCTTCAACGGAGATTAGGCAGGCCAAGCTGACGACGTTCCGAGACCTCGGAGTCACACCAGAGATCGCTGACGCCCTTGAGACCGAGGGCATCACCGCACCGTTCCCGATCCAGGAAATGGCCCTTCCCCTGGCCCTGACCGGCCAGGACATCATCGGCCAGGCCCGCACGGGTACCGGCAAGACCTACGCCTTCGGCGTGGCGATGCTGCAACGTGTCGGCAAGCCGAGGAAGAACCGAAAGAAGCCGCGCGGGCTGATCGTCGTGCCCACCCGTGAGCTGGCCATCCAGGTCACCGAAGACCTGGTCACGGCCGCGGGCAAGCTCGGCTCCCGCATCCTCACCGTGTACGGCGGACGCGCCTACGAGCCCCAGATCGAGGCGCTCAAGCAGGGCGTCGACGTGATCGTCGGCACCCCGGGCCGCCTGCTCGACCTGGTCAAGCAGAAGCACCTCGACCTCGGCCAGATCGACGCGCTCGTCCTCGACGAGGCCGACCGCATGCTCGACCTGGGCTTCCTGCCCGACATCGAGCGCATCATCAAGCTCGTCCCGGCCAAGCGGCAGACGATGCTGTTCTCCGCGACGCTGCCCGGCGAGATCGTCGCGCTGTCACGGCGCTACCTCAACCGCCCGACGCACGTGCGCGCGGAGAACAACGACGCCGAGGCCGAGGCGACACCGCAGACCACCCAGTTCGTCTGGCGCGTGCACCGGATGGACAAGATCGAGATCCTGGGCCGCCTGCTCCAGTGCGAGGGCCGGGGTCTCACGATGATCTTCTGTGAGACCAAGCGCGCCTGCGACATGGTCGTCGAACAGCTCAAGGAGCGCGGGTTCGCCGCGGCGGCCGTACACGGCGACCTGGGCCAGGGCCAGCGCGAGCAGGCGCTGCGCGCCTTCAGGAACGGCAAGATCGACGTCCTGGTCGCGACCGACGTCGCGGCGCGGGGCATCGACGTCGACGACGTCACCCACGTCGTCAACTACGACTGCCCGCAGGACGAGAAGGCCTACGTGCACCGCATCGGCCGTACCGGCCGGGCGGGTAAGACCGGCGTCGCGGTGACCTTCGTCGAGTGGGAGGACCTCACCCGCTGGAAGGTCATCAACAACGCGCTCTCGCTCGACTTCGCCGAGCCCGTCGAGACCTACTCGACCTCACCGCACATCTTCACCGAGCTGGGCATCCCCGAGGGCACCAAGGGTGTGCTGCCGCACGCCAACCGCTCCAGGGCGGGCCTGGCGGCGGAAGAGGTCGAAGATCTCGGAGAGACGGGCCGGACCCGCTCACGCGGCCGCAGGGGCCGTGAGGA
The DNA here is from genome assembly GCF_040631275.1 of Streptosporangium sp. NPDC020145. Lineage (NCBI taxonomy): Bacteria > Bacillati > Actinomycetota > Actinomycetes > Streptosporangiales > Streptosporangiaceae > Streptosporangium > Streptosporangium sp. NPDC020145. Next base: position 68,763 of record NZ_JBEXZT010000007.1, read on the forward strand.
GGAGCGGGAGGAGCGCCGTGAGCGCCCCGCCCGCACCAGGGAGAGGCGCCGCACCCGCGGTGGCCGTACCGGCGCGGAGGCGGCCGAGTCCGCGGAGGCCCAGGAGTCCCGGCCTGCCGTCGCCGAGGCACAGCACGAGGAGTCCGGGCGCCGCCGCTCGCGGGGGGACCGTGTCTCCGAGGAGACCCAGGCGCCGCTCGCGGCGCGGAGGGTCGAGAGCCCGATCGTCGAACCCGCCGAGCTGGAGGTGGACGTGGATGTGACGCCCCGCAAGGACATCCGTGACGACCGGCCCGCCGAGACCGCGTCCCGCAGGGGCCGCAACCGGAGGGCAGGCCTGAACCCCGAGGTGAGTCTCACCGACGAGGGTCCCGGTGGGGAGGCCGCCGAGGCTCCGCTGTGGGACGACGAGCAGGACTGGGAGGACGAGGCGCCCGCGCCGCGCCCCCAGCCGGAGAAGATCATCCCGCCCAGCCCGTTCGCGGTGATCTTCCAGTCTCCCGACCTGGCCACCGACGACGACGAGATCGCGCCGTCCGCCGCCTCCGAGCGGGCGCAGAGCCGCCGCCGTCCGCAGGTCAGGGGCCAGCAGCGGGGTCCCCGCCGCCAGGGCTAGCCGTACCGGTGTGACGAGGGGCGCGACCGCGAGGTGGCGCCCCTTTGCCGCATCTCGGCACGTCCGGCCTCGGGGCGCGGAGACATGTCACCAAGAGAGGTATCGTGGGGCCACGTGAGTACGCCGCGTTTTCTGACCCTGCCTCCAGGCGTCCGTGCCCGTCGGCTGGAGACTGCGGCCGGCACGTTCGCCGCGCTGGAGGCGTTGCCGGTCAGCGGCATCGCCGAACGCATGCCCGCCCTGCTGGTTCCCGGTCTCACCGGCAGCAAGGAGGACTTCCTCGCGGTTCTTCAGACGCTCGCCCAGTCGGGCCGTCAGGTCGTCGCGATCGACATGCGGGGGCAGTTCGAGACGGGCGGCCCCGACGACCCGTCGGCCTACACGTGCGCGGCGCTGGGCAACGACGTCGACGCGCTGGCGCAGCTGATCGGCAGGGGTGAGCCCGTCCACCTGGTCGGGCACTCCTTCGGCGGCCTGGTCACCCGGGAGGCGGTCATCGACGGCCGCACCAAGTTCGCCTCCTACACGATGATGAGCACCGGCCCCGCTGCGATCGTCGGCCCCAGAGAGCAGGTGGGCCGGGAGATGCTGACCAGGGCCCCCGAGGTGGGGCTCGAACGGATGTGGGACACCCACCTTGAGCCGGAGGCCCTGTCCGCCGGGGTGCCCGACGAGATCGTGGCGTTCCTGCGCAAGCGTTTCTTCGCCAACTCCCCGGTCGGGATGTCCGTGATGACCAAGGAGATCCTCGCGGCCCGTGATCGCTGCGACGAGCTCAACCAGGTGGACGTGGCGACCCTGGTGCTGTTCGGCGAGCACGACGACGGCTGGCCGCCGATGGCGCAGTCGGAGATGGCCGACCGGCTGAACGCCGACTGCGTCGTCGTGCCCGGCGCGGCCCACTCTCCCGCGGTCGAGGCCCCGGAGACGACGGCGGCGGCGCTCATCCGCTTCTGGACCGCCGCCGAGGCGAACCTGCGCAGCTGAACTCAGGGGTTCGGACCGACCGCCTGGCGTGGCGGGGTGAGCCGTTCCGGCCGCCGGTAGACCAGCTCCCCGTCCCCCGCCGACTCGACCAGCTCGGTGATCAGGTGGTGGTCGGGTGAGAGCCCACACGCCGGGTCCGTACGGCTCGCGTCCCCGGTGAGTGCGTAGGCCTGGCAGCGGCAGCCACCGAAGTCCACCTCCTTGCGTGGGCAACCGGCGCACGGCCCGCTCATCCACTCCGTGCCCCGGTAGGCCTCGAAGGCCGCTGAACGCCGCCAGATCCACTCAAGCGAGTGATCCCTGACGTTGGGGAACTCCAGTGGCAGGTCGTAGGAGGCCGGGCAGGGCAGCACCGATCCGTCGGGGCCGACGGTCAGCGAGATCGCCCCCCAGCCACCCATGCAAGGCTTGGGCACCCCGTCGAAGTAGTCGGGGACGACCCAGATCAGTTCGACGCCCTCGACCCGCTCGCGCAGCCGTTCCACGGTCTCCTTGGCCCGGGTGAGCTGCTCGCGCGTGGGCAGCAGCGCGCGCCGGTTGCGCAGCGCCCAACCGTAGAACTGGGTGTTGGCCAGCTCGACCCGCTCGGCGCCCCAGGAGGCGGCCAGTTCGACGATGCCCTCGATGGAGTCGAGGTTGCGCCGGTGGAGGACGACGTTGAGCCCGAGCGGAAGCCCCGTCTCGCGCACCAGGGCCGCCGCGCGCTCCTTCGCGGCGAAGGAGCGGGTCCCGGCGATGAGGTCGGAGGCCGCGGCCGTCGAGTCCTGCACCGAGAGCTGGACGCTGTGCAGCCCCGCCTCGACCAGCCGGGCGAGCCGGTCCTCGTCGAGCCCGACGCCGCTGGTCACCAGCTGGGTGTAGACGCCGTTGCGCGCCGCGGCGGCGGTGATCTCCTCAAGGTCGGCGCGCAGCAGCGGCTCGCCGCCGGACAGGTGCGCGTGGACCACCCCGAGCGCGGCGGCCTCCTCGAAGACCCGCACCCAGTCGGCGGTGGCCAGCTCCCGGGAGCGCGGGATGAGCCCGACCGGGTTGGAGCAGTAGGGGCAGTGCAGCGGGCAGCCGTGGGTGAGCTCGGCCAGCATGGCCCACGGCGGCGCGGGCCCGTCGCCCGTCTCACTCATCGCACCCACCCCTCCGTGCGCACCCGGCTGAGAAACTCGGTGACGTCGTCGGCCACCGGCGCCCCGGGGAAGTCCGCGCTCAGCCGTTCGACGATCTCCGCCACGGTCCTGACCCCGTCGCACAGCCGCAGTACGGCGACCGCCCCGCCCTCAAGCAGCACGATCCGCTCGGGCATGACCAGCAGGTCGGCCCGCCGTACGGCGTCGTGCCGCAGGATGATCCCGGAGCCGAGGCGGGGCCGCCAGTCGGCCTGGGGCACGGTCTCCGCCCCCGGGGAGGGGGCCTCGGCGGCCGTCACGCCTGGTCCACAGCGTCGAGCAGCGCCCACAGCACGTCGCACTTGCGGGAGAGCGCGGCCACGGCCCGCTCCTGCTCGGCCCGTCCCCTGGCCCACTCCAGGACCATTTCGAGGGCCTCCCCGCTGTCCTGCCGTCCCTGGCTGATCCTGCCCCTGAAGTACTGCAGGCCCTCGGAGTCGATCCAGGTGTAGTGCCGCTCGAAGGCCTCGATCCTGGTCCGCATGATGTCGGGGGCGAACAGCTCGGTCAGCGACGCGGCGACGGCCTCAAGCGGCGTCCCCAGCCTGCACAGGTTCACGTACGCCTCGACGGCGAACCGCACGCCGGGCAGGACGCCCTCCCCGGACAGCAGGTCCTTGCGGTCCAGGCCCGCGGCCTCTCCCAGGCGCAGCCAGCGCTCGATGCCGCCCTCGCCCGCGCGCCTTCCGTCGTGGTCCTGGATACGGCGGATCCACATGCGGCGCAGTTCCGGCGCCTCCAGCTTGGCGAGGATGAGCGCGTCCTTGATCGGAATGTGCCGCTGGTAGTGGAAACGGTTGAGAATCCACCGGCGGATCTCCTCCGGCGACAGCTCCCCGGCGTGCATGCGCACGTTGAAGGGGTGGCGGTTGTGGTATCGCGCCTCGGGCACTGCCCGCAGACGGGCCTCGAACTCGGCGGGGGTCCAGGATTCGGCGTTCACAGCTCGATCACCATTCCGTCGGCGGCCACCTCGACGCCCAGTTCGGCCAGCCTCTTGTGCTGGGGCGCGTCCGGGTCGACGAGGGGGTTGGTGTTGTTCAGATGCGTGTACAGGCACCGGCCGGGCAGCCGGGACAGTCGCTCCGCCGTCGCCTCGACGGGCAGGTGGCCCATCTCGGTCGCGGTGCGCGAGGAGATCCCGGTACGGCGGGGCTCCTCGTCGTCCCAGAAGGTGCCGTCGACGATCACACAGTCGGCCTCGGCCGTCGCCGCCTCAAGCTCGGGCGACCAGACGCCGAAGGCCGGGGCGTACAGGCACGTCCCGCCGCTCGCCCGGTCGGTGAAGCGCAGCGCGACCACCCAGTCGGGAGCCGCCGCCTCGTCCGAGGCGTAGCGGGGGCGTTTCCCGGAGACCGGGACCGCCTGAACACCGACGTCCTCGGTGAGCGCGACCTCGCCGTCCGCCGTCAGGTCACGCCAGCGCAGGTCGGCGTACGGGGAGAGCACCTCAGACAGCCTCAGCCCGCCGGTGAGCGCCCGGCGGACCGTGGGGGTGGCGACGATCTCCAGTTCGTCGGCCTCGCGCAGCCGGAACAGCCCCAGTGTGTGGTCGAGTTCGGCGTCGGTGAGGACCACTCGCATGACGCGTGTCCGCTCCGTGGGCGTACCGCCGGAACGCAGTGTCTCGACGTGTTCGGCGATGTCGGGGGTCGCGTTGACGATGTGGTCCTCGACGGCCAGCGACGCGTGGGTGCGCCGCCAGGCCGGGTTGGTGCGTGCCCCGGTACACCCGGGGCACGCACAGTTCCACTGGGGGACGCCACCGCCTGCGGCGGTTCCCAGAATTCGCAGTCGCATGGCGTGAACCCCCGTCCGGTTACCTGGTGGCCAGGAAGTACGCCGTCATCTCCATCGACGCCTCGACGACCTGGTAACCGGGCTTGTGCCAGGTGGCCTTCTCGCCTTGGCGCTCCGTGGTCTCGACCATGAGAGTGCACCGCCTTCCATGTGACGCGTGGGTTTTGGGTCACAACCGTTATGACCCGATATCAGTGCTTTCGTCAATGGTTGGCGGCAATTACGTCGGACCTATTTTCTGTTATTGGCCCCAAATATAATAATCTACCACTTTTGATACATATTTCATCGGATCAATCCGGGGCACAACACGACAGAAGCCCTGAGATACTCATGCACTGAACGCCAAATTCCGGACACCCGCGCCCCAGTCATCACCCGCCCCCGGAACCTCGTCTCAAGGGGCGCTCAGGCGTGCCGTAAGGACCGCTCCTGAGACCTGTGGGGACGCTTCGAGAACGCCTCAGTCGTCGCCGAGGCCGTCCCACGGCTGACGGCCGTCGGCGGCCCGCCGGCCCTCCGGGCAGTGCGCGCGGAAATCACACCAGGAGCAGAGCGGGCCCGTCCTGGGCGGGAAAACCTCGTCGATCCGAGGTGGTACTGCGGGCGGCGTGCGCCCCGCGGCGGCCGTACGGGAACCTCGGGGGGCCTCACCCGCCCAGGCCCGGTAGGCCTCGTCCGCCTCCGACGCCTCGACCGCGATCGCCTCGGCACGCCCGATGTGCCGGGCCAGGGACTCCTCGGAGTGCTCCCACTCCACGATCGAGCCCGTCGGCAGATGGTGCAGCTCCACCCGGTGGCAGGGGCGGCGCATCATCCGGGAGGAGGCGACGGCGTAGACGGCCAGCGCCAGCGAGGAACGCGCGTCGTCCTCGGTCAGCGGGCGGCGGCCCGTCTTGTAGTCCACGACGACCAGTTCGTCACCGCGCCGGTCGAGCCGGTCGACCCGCCCTGAGACGGCGATGACGGACGTCCTGGTGGCGACCGTACGCTCGACCCCGACCGGCTCGTCAGCGGGGTCCAGCGAGGCGGCGTAGCCCATGACCATCTCACGGGCCCGCGCACGCCACGCCGCCGACTGGGCGGCGTCGCGGAACCCCTCGCCGATCCAGCCGTTGTTCAGCAGGACACCCGCCATCACGGGCGTGCGCCGCTCGTACGGCTCCCGCCACCACCCGGCCAGCGCGTTGTGCACGCTGACGCCGACGCTGTTGTGCGCCCACGGCGGACCCTTCTGCGGCGCCGGCCGGTCCAGGTAGGTGAACCGGTAACGCCTCGGGCAGTCCAGCCAGGTGTTCAACCGCGACGGCGTGCACGAGTACAGCCGCCGCGGCATGCCCTCCAGGGGCAGCTGGTCCATGAAAGGACTACTCGTCGTTCAGGTTGATCCGGATGCCCGCGGCCCTGGTGCCGTCGGTGAGCGGCCCTTCCTTCTCCTCGACCGTGCCGCGGGTCAGCGAACCGGAGAGCCAGGCGTCGAACTGCGGCTCCAGGTCGCCGATCGTGGACTCCTCGCCGTGCGCGGGCAGCACCCGGGTGCGGTGCGGCAGCGTGAACAGCCTGCCGCCGATCGCGGTGAGCTGGTCGGCCAGCGCGGGATACTCCCCGCCGATCCTGCCGGGACCGTCGGCCTGCAGCGTCTTGCCACTGAAGACCGCGTCGAGCGCCTCGCAGTACAGCGAGACCCCGCCCTGCGAGACGCCGGGCGTCGAGAGGACCTCAAGCTGGACGCCCGCGACGCCGAACAGCCCCTCGTCCTCCATCTCGATGTCCGGCCACGTCTCCGACCAGGTCAGCCGCCACAGCGGCCGGTCCTTCGGGTGGAGCGCGACCACGGCCTCGTCACGGGCCGCCACCTCGATGGCCGCACCCACGTGGTCGGGCAGACCATGGGTGCAGACGACCGCCAGCACCTCCCGCTCGCCGACCTTCTCCAGGATCGCCTCCGCGTCACGCGCGGGGTCGATGACGATGACCTCCTCATCGTCACCCACGATCCAGGTGTTGTTCTCGACCTTGTGCTCGACGCCGTCGACATCGACGACGCCCTCGGTCACCACTCGCTCGATACGCGCTGTCACGCTTCCGCACTTTACCTGTTTTCTTTGCGACGCCTTCGGCGTCGCGGGTTCGGACGCCCTGTCTCTTTGCTCCGCCTGACGGCATCGCGGGGTTCGGGCGCTTCGAGCCGACGCTTTCCCTCGTCGCTCATCCGCTTCGCTCCTTCGCTCCTCAGTCCAAGCGCCGGCGCGCCCGAACCGAAACCCTTCACACACGACACCGGTAAGTCCCTTCACGCCGCCTTCGGCAGAGCGGGCTTGGACCCCCTCACTCCCAGCACCGGGAAAGCACGAGCCGAACCCCTCGCACACAGCGTCGGGAGGGCCTGAGCCGAAAGACGGAAAAGGGGTCGGTCTCAGGTGGGGGTGTTCAGGAGGGTGCGGATGGCGGTGATGATCAGTTGTACGGCCAGGGCGGACAGGAGGAGGCCGGAGACCCGGGTGATGAGTTCCACGCCGTTCTCCTTGATCACCCTTATGACGGTGACCGAGAAACGCATGAACACCCACAGCAGGATGTGCACGACGGCGATGGCCAGGGCCAGGGCCAGGATGCCGCCGTCCTTGTGGCCGGCCTGCTGGGCGAAGACGATCGTGGCGACGATCGCGCCCGGCCCGGCGAGCAGTGGGGTGCCGAGCGGGACGAGCGCCACGTTGACGTTGGACCGTACGGCGTTGGCGGGAGGCTCGGTGTCTCCGGTGAGCAGTTGCAGGGCGACCAGCAGAAGCAGGAGGCCACCGGCGATCTGCATGGCCGCCACCTCGACGTGCAGGTATCCCAGGATGGCCTGACCGAAAACAGCGAAGATCACGATGAGGCAGAACGCGACGATGGGGGCCTGCCAGGCGATCCTGCGACGTTCGAGGGCCGTACGACCACCCGTGTAGGCGAGGAAGAGCGGGATGATCCCGGGCGGGTCCATGATCACGAACATCGTGACGAACGCCTCGACGAAGAACTGGACGTCGAACACCCGTTTCCCCTGACCCTCGGTAAGGAACACGCCATGACAGACCAGACGTTCCCGACCCGCAGGGTAGCAAGCATCCCCGTTCCCCTCACTCCAAGTAGCCCTCCCGGAATTCGGCCCCCTCAGACCACCCGGTAACGGCCCCACCGCCCTCGGGCGGACACGCCTCACCACCTGCCCGAAGAACGACGAGGAGTTCTCCCGGCTCACACAGACGAGCCGCACCGGCCCTCAGCCCCCCGGCCCCCACACGGAAAGAAGAGCGCACGGCCAACCACAAGCCCGAAGCGAAGACTTTGATCTTGGCCCTACCGGTGCCGTGCGTGAGGGGTGTCGGCTTGGGCGCGTCGGTGCTTGGACTGAGGAACGCAGGAGCGAAGCGACGGAGTGACGAGGGAAAGCACCGACCCGAAGCGCCCAAGCCCCGCGACGCCGCCAGGCGGAGCAAAGAGACACAGCGACGAGGGAAGACACCGACCCAGGGCGCCCAAGCCCGCGACGCCGCCAGGCGGAGCAAGGAGACACAGCAAAGGGACACAACCCGCGACGCCGAAGGCGTCGCAGAGAGACACAACTAGTTTTCCAGGCGCGGAGAGAAAGCTCCCAGCGGGAGGTCGAGGGTTTGGTCGTGTTCCCTGAGGTCTCTCAGGGAGAGTTCGGCGAGGGTCACCAGGTAGCCCGCCTCACCTGGCCAGACGACCGCCCACAGCCAGTTTCCCAGGGCCTCGCCCGCGTAGACCGCCCGGTCGGGGGCCGCTTCGACGCACCACATGGGCGTGGGATGGCCCATGATCTCGACCTTGGCGTGCGGCGGCCCTTCGCCGAAGCCCTCTCCCGGGTCGGTTCCCGCGATTCCGGCGAACCCGGCGCCGAGTCCCACTCCGGGTTCCTCGGCGATGATCAGCATGTCGGCGGGGCCGTGGGTCAGTGAGGGGCCGGAGATCGCGACCACGGTGCCTCTGACGCCGCTGCGTTCGTCGCCCGCCTCCGCGAAGCCCGTCACCAGCCATCCCTGCGGCAGCGGCCACGGAAGCCAGGCCGGGACCCTGGAGTTTCCGAGGACCTCGATCGCAGCCTGAGAGGGGCGTTTCGGCGACTGCAACGGCAGGACGTCACCGTGCGGTCCACACCGCCAGGCGCTCGACCAGGCACTGGGCGGGCGGAGGGGGCCGAAACAACGCGGACAAATGGGCTCGGCTCTCACGCCTACCCACGGTGCTTTGTCCACACCCGGTTCGTCAAGGGCGCTTCTCGTTGCGCAGCCGTAATCTTGTTCATGTGCGCGTAAATTGTGTGGGAGCGATCATCCGTGACGCGGAGGACCGGTTGCTCCTCGTACGGCGAGGCCGTCCCCCGGGGAAGGGCCTGTGGTCCATCCCCGGAGGGCGGGTCGAGCCGGGCGAGTCCGACGCCGAGGCGCTGGCCCGTGAGCTGCGTGAGGAGACGGGCCTGACGGTCAGGGCCGTCGGCCTGGCGGGCACGGTCGACCGTCCGGGCCCCGGCGGCGTCGTCTACGAGATCCACGACTATCTCGCCGAGGCCTCCGGCGGCACGCTCCGCGCCGGGGACGACGCGGAGGACGTCGGCTGGTTCACCGAGGACGACCTGGCCCGGCTGCCTCTCTCGCCGGGCCTGCTCGACGACCTCATCGGCTGGAAGATCATCGAGAGGCCGTCAGGGTCGAGCGCCACAGGGTGAGGTGGTCGCTGTCGTAGGTGGTCGAACGCCCCAGGGCGACGACCTGGTCGCCGGCGACGGTGACGGCACCGAGCCGTTGCGCGCCCTCCCCGGCGAGGCCGTCCTCCGTCTGGGTGTGCGGCTGCCACTTCAGGCCGTCCTCCGAGGTCCACGCGACGCCGTCCCCCTCGCCCGGCGCTCCCTGCCAGCCGACCGCGACCACGCCGTCGGCCGTCGCCGCCATGTCCAGTACGGCGGCCGCCCCTTCGGCGGGCAGCCAGGAGAACTCCCATGAGATGCCGTTGTCCTCCGACATCGCCCCGAAGGCCCGTTGCCCGTCGCCCGTGACGGCGGTTCCGGTGGCGACGATGGTCGTGCCGTGCTGGACCACGTGTCTCAGGCCCGCCGCCGTCGCGCCCTCGGGCAGCACGGGTTTACGCGCGACCCAGTTGATCCCGTCGGCGGACACCCAGACCACACCGGTCTCGTGGCCGTCGGTGCCCATGCCGCCGACGGCGACGTACCCGGAGGAGGTGACGGAGACGTCGTACAGGCGCACGCCGACACCGCCTGCGGGCAGACGCGCCGCCCGGGTGAAGCGTTTGAGGTCGGCGGTGAACCACAGCACCGGGACGGTCGCAGACGGCCCCCGGTCCTCTCCGGCCAGCACGTAGCCCGAGGGACCCGCGGCCACCGCGTGGGGGGCGAGGAAATCGTGTTCCGCGGCGGGGGCGAGGGGGCCGGTCGCGGGAAGCCTGCGCCAGGTCGCGCCGTCGGCCGAGGCGACCAGGAGCGGCCCCGTCGAGGAGGCGTCGGTCATCGTGCCGCCGACGGCGAGCCAGCCCTGCCTGCCCCGGGTGACGTCGCTGAGGGCCTGGCGCCACGAGCCGCCGAGAGCCTGTGCCGGGCCCGCGCCCTTCCAGGTGTGGCCGTCCCTGCTGGTCCATATGCCCGCGTCTCCGGCGACCGCGCCGACGGCGACGAATGCGCCGTTCCCGGCGGCGATCCTGGCGGTGTCGCGGGAGGCCCTGGTCAGGCCGTCGATCCGGTCGAGGGCGACGGGACGCGCCTGGCCTCCCTCGGGGGCCGTGATGAGGACCAGGCGGTTGTCCACGTCGGCGGCGCGTTCGTCTCCGCCGACGACGAGGGTGCCCTCCTCCGAGATGGCCAGGGCCCGTAGCGAGCCGGGCACGTCGCCCAGGTCGGTGGACCTGCGCCAGTCACGGCCGTCCCTGCTGGTGTAGACGGCGTAGCGTTCGAAGCCGGATTCGGCGACCGCGGCGATTCCGGCGTCCGAGGAGGCAAGGCGCCTGACCCCGGAGCCCTCCCGGGCCAGGCCGGTGATGCCGCCGCACCGCTCCCAGTCGTCGCCCCTCTCCGAGCAGTAGACGACGACGTCGCCCTTCGCGTCGCGCCGCTGGATCGGGACGAGTACGAACCCCGAGGAGGAGGCCGCGAGCGCGCCCGCCTCAGGGGTGACGCCCGAGGGCGCGGAACCGGCCCGCGTCCAGGTCTTCCCTCCGTCCGCCGAGCGCAGGACGGCCGGGGAGCCGCTCCGTCCCGGGTCGCCGAGCGCGACCACCGAGTCGCCTCTGGCCACGACCGCCTTGAGTCCCCTGACCCGGTCCGGGGTGCCGAGTTCACCGGCTTCGACCCTGCTCCACCCCTGCCCGTCGGGGGAGGTCCAGGCCACGGCCCCCGATGAGCCGTCCTGGAGCACTCTCGTGCCGACCGCGACGAACCCGGAGGAGGTCCTGGCCAGGTCCATGATCTTGTCGCCGGTCATGAACGCGCCCAGTTTCGCCGGGGCCACGGCGGTCCAGGTGGTGCCGTCCTCACTGGTCCACAGGCCCCGGCCCGCGCCCAGGAGGTCGTTGCCCGCGGCCAGCCAGAGGCCGTCGCCGCCCGCGACCCTGCCCACGGTCGTGGGGCCGTTCTCGTAACCGGCCGGGCCGGTCACCTTGCCCAGCTGCCAGGTCACCCCTCCGTCGGGGGAGACGAGGAACAGCGGCCTGGGCACGGGGCTGGTCGTGTCGCTGCCCACGGCGACCATGACGGAGCCCGCCGAGGCCACGGCGTTGAGCACCTGGCTCGATCCGGTGCCGCCCGCGTCCGTCGGCGGGGCGAAGTCGGTGTCACCGGGACTCACCTCGGCTCCGACGAGTTGCAGGCCGGTGGTGAACGGCCCGCCGTTCCAGCTCCACAGCACCGCTCCCCCGCCGACCGCGGCGGCCAGTACGGCGGCGACCACGACGGGCACGACCAGGCCTCTGCGCCCGCGTCCGGCCGGGCTCGAACGGCGCAGCGCGGAGGGGGCGGTCGTGGAGCGGTGGTGCCGTCCGCCGGACCCCCTCCTGCCCGGCGGCCCCTCGGCGACCAGCAGGTCGGGCCTGGCGGGCCTGCCTCCGGGGGGACGTCCGAGCCGGTGCACCGGCTCAAGGTCGTCGTCCTCCCCCGGTACGGCGGGCTCGTCCTCGTCCGGTTCCCACGGCTGGGCCGGCGCCTCCTCCTGGAGGTCGTGCCACACGTCGTACGGGCCGGTCCGGTCCTCCTGGACGGGCTCGGCGGGGCTGCGCGGCGGCCCCGAGGCCACCAGCAGGTCGGGCCGGTCGCCACGGCGGCGTCTGACCGGTTCACGGGGGACGTCCGGCTCCTCGGTCTCCCCCCAGGACGCGTCGGGACCGGGGGCCGAGAAGACCGCGTGGGCGTCGTCGCGCCCCGAGTGGCCGAGAAGGTCCCCGTAGTCGCCCTCTCCGGTCCTCCTGGGCGTCTCGGCCGCCGGGCCGAGAGGGTCGGAGTCGTCGAACCAGGAGGGGCTCAGGAGGTCTCCGTAGTCGCCGTCACCGGGGGCGTCGTCCCGCTCGCGGGACGGCCCGGAGGCCACCAGCAGGTCGGGGCGTTCGCCGTCCCGCCTGCCGTGCCTGCGCTCGGGCGGGCGGTCCGGCCACAGCTCGGGGCCGGAACGCTGGTCGGGGTCCGGCGGGCTGCCCGCCGGGGAGGCGTACGGCTGGGTGTGGGCGCGACGGCGCTCACCGCCCAGGCCCTCGGGGCGGGCCCTGGGGGGCTCGTCCTCCGGGGTGGGCGCGGCGAACGGCGGCAGCCTCCACGGGGAGGCGAGCGGAAGTCCTCGGGGGTCGTCGTCAGAGGGGCCTGGGGGGGAGTGCTGGATCGTCGGAGGCGAGTCCGGATGCCGCCGGCGTCCGCCTCCGTGCGTCCCTTCGTCGTCCGCCGGCCACTCTCGTGAGCGCGGTTCGTGGGGGCCCGGGGCCACGCTCAGCACCTCCTCGCAGGAAGCCCGTCCAGCCCGGGGTTGGGCACTCCGGACCGTTCCATTCATCTCCGTGACACTCCGTCGCGTCACCGTACGGCCACGGCGAAGCGCAGGAGACCTTACTACTACCCCGTTCCGCGGAAACGATCACCTCCGTGGGGCGGCGGGGGTTCCAACCGTGCACATCAAGAGCAACACGCCGGAGCCCCGATGACGAGACCTCTCTAGTCAGATTTATCGGCGCGGCGCCGGAATTATCACTATCTGTGGCTTTAATTCCGAGATTTCATGACGGGAAAAACCCTCGGGCCGGGAGTCAGGGGGCCGGTGGGGTGAAGGCGGTGGTCCGGGTCATCCCCGCCGCCCTCCCCTTGGCCGTCACGACCAACGCCATCTTGCGGGACGCCTCGTCGATCATCTCGTCACCGAGCATGACCGCGCCGCGCCCCTCGACCGTCGTGTAGTGGTCGTAGGCGTCCAGGATCAGCTCGGCCCGGTCGTAGTCCTCCTGGGACGGCGAGAACACCTCGTTCGCCGCCTCGATCTGCGTGGGGTGGAGCACCCACTTTCCGTCGAAGCCGAGGGCCGCGGAGCGCCCCGCGACCCGGCGGAAGCCGTCCAGGTCCCTGATCGCCAGGTAGGGGCCGTCGACGGCCTGCAGGCCGTGCGTGCGGGCGGCCATCAGGATGCGCATCAGGATGTAGTGGTAGGCGTCGCCCTCGGTGTAGCCGGGAGGCTGTTCCCCCACGACCAGCGTCCGCATGTTGATCGAGGCCATGAAGTCGGCGGGGCCGAAGACCAGCGTCTCAAGCCGCCTGGAGGCTCCGCCGACCGCGTCCACGTTGACCAGGCCCCTGGCGCTCTCGATCTGGGCCTCGATGCCGATCCGGCCGACCGGCAGGCCGTTGGCCTTCTCGATCTGGGTCAGCAGCGTGTCGAGCCAGACCACCTGGGCCGGGTCCTCGACCTTGGGCAGCATCAGGCAGTCGAGGAACTCCCCGGCGCCCTCGACGACCTCGATGACGTCCCGGTAGGTCCACTGCGTGCTCAGGTCGTTGACCCGCACGACCCGGGTCCTGCCCGACCAGTCGCCCTCCCGCAGGGCCGCCACGACGTTCTTGCGCGCGCCCTCCTTGGCCGACGGCGCCACGGAGTCCTCAAGGTCGAGGAAGACCTCGTCCGCGGGCAGCCCCTGGGCCTTCTCCAGGAAGCGGGGATTGCTGCCGGGCACCGCCAGGCACGAACGTCGTGAGCGCATGACCCAACGCTAGCGGCAGCCCGCCCCGCCGGGGACGACGGGCGAAGGCCGTACATTCGTGCCATGGGAGTGATCGAGGAGGGCGCCAGGAAGTCCGGGGTCCTGTGGCTGTCGCTGGACCGGCAGCGGCTCGCCTGGCACGTGTGGCACGACGGCGCGATCTATCTCGTCACCGGCGGGGACGAGCAGGACCTGCCCCGCCTCGCCGAGGCGGAGCGGGTCCAGGTGACGCTCAGGAGCAAGGACAACGGGGCCCGCCTGGTCGTCTTCGACGCGGCCGTCGAGGTGGTCGACCAGGCCGCCTCCCCCGAGGCGGTCGCCGTGCTGGCCAAGGAGCGGCTCAACGCCCCCGACGCCGCGGGTCTGCCCGAGCGCTGGGCCGCCGCCTGCACGGTGGTACGGCTGACGCCCCAGGAACCCGCCTGAGGCCCGGCTGAGGCCTGCCTGGGACCCGCGGCCTCAGCCGACCCTGGCCGGTTCCCCGGCCTCAACGGGGGCGGGCAGGTCCGCGGTGGCGCGCTGGGCCAGGTAGGCGCCGAGCAGGACGATGAGACCGCCGACGATCTGGAAGGGGCCGAGCGCCTCGCCGACCAGCACCCAGGCGATGATCGCCCCGGCGATGACCTCAAGCGAGGCGACCGTCGAACCGACGGCGGCCGACAGGCGGCGTACCGCGGTGACACCGAGGATGTAGGCGGCGACGGTCGCGATGAGGATCATCCACAGCGCCGCGGCCAGCACGGGCAGGGGATGGCCTCCTGCGGGGGCGACGACCTGGCCGAAGGCCCGCCACGGGATGTTCCACGGCTGGGAGACCGGCACGAGCACGATCGCCGCGCCGACCAGGCCCCAGGCGATCAGGCCGAGCGGGTCGACGTCCCCGCCGAAGCCGTCGCTGAGCAGGAAGTAGCCCGTGCAGCAGGCGGCGGCGCCGAAGGCGAGCAGCAGTCCGAACGGGTCCAGGGCCATGCCCGACCACACCTCGACCACGATGCCGAGACCGACGACCGCGACCACGGCGCCGACGAAGGCGGCGCGCGGCAGCCGTACCCGGCGGACGAAGCGCACCCAGAGCACGACCAGCACCGGGGCGGTGAACTCGATGAGCAGGGTGACGCCGACCGGCAGCCTGGTGATCGCCGCGAAGTACAGCGCCTGCACCCCGGCCACCGCGACGACCGCGTAGGCCACGAAGAGCGGCAGCCGGGAGCGCGGGATGCGCAGCGCGGCGGGCCGCAGGAGCGCCAGTACCCCGGTGAGCAGCAGCCCGGCCCCGGCCATCCGCACCCAGACGGCCTCAAGAGGGGACAGCCCGGCCGCGCCGAGATATTTGGCCATCGGCCCGGAGAACGCGAAACACCAGGACGACGCGAAGGCGATCAGCAGACCGTCACGCCGCACGGATTCACCACCCATGTAACTACCGTTCGCATGCTTTGATGCTGACATATCGGATATGCGCACAGCAAGGGGACGTCCGAAATGTGAGCGAGCCTTGAACCGCCCCGGCGAGAAGGCGACCTACCCTGCAAATGTGAAGATCTTCATCGCGCGACTCGCGGGAACCCCGGTCTTCGACCCGGTGGGTGACCAGATCGGGCGGGTGAGGGACGTCGTGGTGGCGTTCGCGGGCGCCGCTCCCCCACGCGTGCACGGCCTCGTCGTCGAGGTGCAGCCCAGGCGGCGGGTCTTCCTGCCGATCACCAGGGTCCGCGGCATCGAGGCGGGCTCCGTCGTCTTCAGCGGCCAGATCAACGTGCGGCGCTTCGAGCAGCGGGCCACGGAGAGCCTGGTCATCGGCCAGATGCTCGACCTGGAGGTGCAGGTCGAGGGCGAACGCGTGACCGTCCTGGACCTGGCCATGGAGCAGGTCAGACGCGCCGAGTGGCTCATCACCAAGGTCGCCGTCGTCAGGGTGGGCCAGGGCCTCGGCCTGCGGCGGCGCGGCCCGGCCAGGATCGTCGACTGGGCCGAGGTCAGCGGTTTCAGCGCGGTGCAGAAGGACCAGGGCGCGGCCGGCCTGCTGGTCGCCTTCGAGACGATGCGCGCCGCCGACCTGGCCAGCGCGCTGCACGAGCTGCCCGCCAAACGCCGCACCGAGGTCGCCGCCGCCCTCGACGACGTACGGCTCGCCGACGTGCTCGAAGAGCTCCCGGAACGGGACCAGATCGGCATCCTGGGCAGGCTCACCCCCCGGCGCGCCGCGGACGTCCTTGAGGAGATGAACCCCGACGACGCGGCCGACCTGCTCCAGGACCTCCCGGCCGAACAGGCCGAGGCCCTGATGGCGCTGATGGAGCCCGAGGAGGCCGCCCCCATCCGGCGGCTGCTGATCTACCCGGAGGACACCGCGGGCGGCATGATGACCAGCGAACCCGTGGTGCTCCCGCCGAGCGCGACCGTCGCCGAGGCGCTCGCCCACATCCGCCAGCGGGAGGTCACGCCCTCCGTTGCCGCGCAGGTCTACGTGGCCAGGCCGCCCATCGAGACCCCGACCGGCCGCTTTCTCGGGCTGGCGCACTTCCAGCGGCTGCTGCGCGAGCCTCCCTCGACGCTGCTCGGCGGGGTCGTGGACAGCTCGCTCGACCCGATCAGGCCCGAGTTCACGCTCAACCAGGTGGCCTCCTACATGGCCACCTACAACCTGATGGCGGTGCCCGTGGTCGACGAGCTCGGCCGTCTGGTCGGCGCCGTCACCGTGGACGACGTTCTCGACCACCTGCTGCCCGAGGACTGGCGGGAGCGCAACCACGAACCGGGAGCCGAACATGGTTGACCGTCTCGACCAGCCGAGACAGCAGGGCCTGCGTCTGCGCGCGCACTACGACCCCGAGGCCTTCGGGAAGCTGTCCGAACGCATCGCGCGTTTCCTCGGCACCGCCAGGTTCCTCGTCTACATGACCGTCTTCGTCGGGGTCTGGGTGGTGTGGAACGCCCTGGTGCCGGGCGAGGGGAGGTTCGACCCCTACCCGTTCATCTTCCTCACCCTGATGCTCTCGCTCCAGGCCTCCTACGCGGCGCCGCTGATCCTGCTCGCCCAGAACCGGCAGGACGACCGGGACCGCGTCCAGACCGACATAGACCGGGCCGCGGCCGAACGCAACCAGGCAGACCTGGAGTACCTGACCCGGGAGATCGCGGCTCTGAGGATCGCCCTTGGCGACGTGGCCACCCGCGACTACGTCCGCTCCGAACTCCAGCGCCTGCTGGAAGACCTCCAGCAGCCCCGGCCCCCGGCGAACGACCTCCTCTGAGGGGTCAGTCGTCCGCGGGGAAGAGCTCGGTCAGGATCGAGGCGCACCGGCGCAGTTCCTCAGGGCCCAGGGTGTCGAGGAGCTGGGCGCGGATGCCCCGCAGATAGGTGGGCCGTGCCTGCGCCAGCCGTACGGCACCGGCCTCGGTGAGCACCGCGAACAGGCCACGCGCGTCGCTGGGACAGGCCTCGCGGTCGACCAGGCCGTCACGCTGGAGGCGGTCGATCAGCCGGGTCAGGCCGCTGCGGGAGAGCAGGACCCGCTCGGCCAGGTCGTTCATGCGCAGTCTGCCCTCCGGCGCCTCCGCCAGATGGGAGAGCACGTCGTAGGAGGCCAGGGCGAGGTCGTGACCGACGAGCAGGTCGGTCTCCAGTGCCCGGGTGACACGCGCCTGGACGCGTTGCAGCACCCTCCAGACCACCAGCTCCTCTGAACTGACGGCCTCCTTCGGCTCGTCCGCCGTAACGGTCACGCAGTAACCTTAGACTGTTGCACGCGCACCTACATAGGGGATCACCCGGGTGCGGGAGCCCGGAATTCCCGGCGTCAACTCCCGGTTCATACCATGGGTCCGTGACCCCTCCCACTCTCAGCCGGGAGCGGCACGAACTGTCCGTGAAACGCCTGGACGACAATAGACAAGGAGGGACGGCAGCCCCGCCGCCTCATCGCGACGCCCGTTGCCGACACTTCGATGGCACCTACCCCGGAACTGGTCACGGCCGCGCTGGCGACCGTCAACGACCCTGAGATCCGTCGGCCGATCACCGAACTCGACATGGTCAAGAGCGTCGACATCTCCCCCGAGGGGGTGGTGCGCGTCGGAATCTACCTCACCGTGTCCGGCTGTCCCATGCGTGACACCATCACACGCGACGTCACCACGGCCGTCTCCAAGGTCGAAGGGGTGACCGGCGTCCAGGTCGAGATGGACGTCATGAGCACCGAGCAGCGCAAGTCTCTCCAGACGAAGCTGCGCGGCAACCGGGGGCCGGAGAAGGAGATCCCCTTCGCCCAGGCCGGTTCCCTGACCCGGGTGTTCGCGGTCGCCTCGGGCAAGGGCGGAGTCGGCAAGTCCTCGGTGACCGTCAACCTCGCCGCCGCGATGGCCGCCGGCGGCCTGAAGGTCGGTGTCGTGGACGCCGACATCTACGGCCACAGCGTGCCCCGCATGCTCGGCGTCTCCGACCGCCCGACCAAGGTCGAAGACATGATCATGCCGCCGGTCGCGCATGACATCAAGGTCATCTCGGTCGGCATGTTCAAGCCGGAGGGCAACACCCCGGTGGTGTGGCGCGGCCCGATGCTGGACAGGGCGCTGCACCAGTTCCTCGCCGACGTCTTCTGGGGCGACCTCGACGTCCTGCTGATGGACCTGCCCCCCGGCACCGGTGACATCGCGATCTCGGTGGCGCAGCGGATGCCCTCTGCCGAGATCCTCGTGGTGACGACCCCGCAGCAGGCCGCCGCCGAGGTGGCCGAGCGCGCCGGTTCGATCGCCGTGCAGACCCACCAGCAGATCGCGGGCGTCATCGAGAACATGGCCTGGCTGCCGTGCCCGCACTGTGACGAGCGGATCGCCGTCTTCGGCGAGGGCGGTGGCCAGACGGTCGCCGACGCGCTCACCCGCACCCTCGGCGCCCGTGTGCCGCTGCTCGGCCAGGTGCCGATCGACATGCGGCTTCGCGAGGGCGGCGACGAGGGCAAGCCGCTCGTGCTGACCGACCCCGACGCCCCGGCCGCCGCCGAGCTGATCAAGATCGCCTCGGGCCTGAGCAGGAGGTCGAACAGCCTCAAGGGCATGCAGCTCGGCATCTCCCCGACCAGGGGCCGCTAGAGCGGGACGTACGGCGGGCCTCAAGAGGCCACTGCGGGGTCACCGAGAGGTCAGGTGGCCTCGGAGTCGTAGGGCGGGAGCTCGCCGTACCCCAGTTCGTCGAAGTCGTCCAGGACGTCGGTCCCCGTGCGGCCGGAGACGGCGGCCCCTCCGGCGACGCCCGCCGTGGCGCCGCGCCATTCGTCCTCCAGGTCACCGGTGAGGTGCTTGCGGACGAAGTTCTTCGGGTTCAGGTCGGTCGGGTCGAAGTTGGCGAACTCCGGCCCGAGACCGTCCTGCAGATCCTGCTTGGCGTTGTTGGCCATCTGCCGCAGGGAACGCAGCGTCTTGCCCGCCTGCGCGGCCGCCTGGGGCAGCTTGTCCGGCCCGAAGACGAGGAGCGCGATGACCACAAGCGCCAAGATCTCAGGCCAGCCGAGTCCGAACACCGTGATCTCCTAGCGGGATGACACCAAGGCGGCGCTCCGGGCACACGCCCGGAGCCTTTTCCAGACTAATGCCCACGACCCGTGCCCGCACCAGCCCCTCCATCGATCATGAGGGACTGGGCGTGGGCTGCGGGGACGCGGCACCGACGGTCACGACGACCGTCTTCTCCTGGCCGCCGCGCTGGAACTTCACCGTCAGCCTCTCCCCCGGCGCCTTGTTGCGGATCAGCGCGATCAGCTCGTAGCCGTCCTGCAGCACGATGCCGTTGACCTCGGTGATGATGTCCCCGGGCTTGAGCCCGGCCTTGTCGGCCGGCCCCTCGGGCTCGACGGGCTTGGTGGCGCCCCTGACCTCGGTGTCGATGCGGACGCCCGCGCCCTGGTAGGACTGGTCGATGGTGACGCCGATCCGGGACTTCTTCGCGGTGCCGGTGGTGATCAGCTCCTCGGCGACCCTGCGGGCGTGGTTGACCGGGATGGCGAAGCCGAGGCCGATGCTGCCGCTCTGGCCGCCGACCGACCTGCCGAGGGTGGCGATCGCCGAGTTGACGCCGACCACCTCACCCGCCGAGTTGACCAGCGGTCCGCCCGAGTTACCGGGGTTGATGGCCGCGTCGGTCTGGATGGCGCTCAGCCAGGTCGTGTCGGTGCTGTTCTCCTCACCGGCCTGGACGGGACGGTTGAGGGCGCTGACGATGCCCGAGGTGACGGTCCCGGTCAGGCCGAGCGGGGAGCCGATGGCGACGACCGGGTCGCCGACGACCACGTTGTCGGAGTTGCCGAGGGCGATCTCCGGGGCGCCGAAGGTCTCGTCCGGCTTGACCACCGCGAGGTCGGACTCCGGGTCACGGCCCACGACGTGGGCGGAGGTCGACTTGCGGTTGCTGAACTGGATCTGGATCTGGCTGTTGTTCGGCTCGGCCCCGGCGACCACGTGGTTGTTGGTCACCACGTAACCGCCCTTGATCAGGAAGCCGGAGCCGGTGCTCGCGCTCGTGCCCGCGTTGACCGACAGCGAGACCACGCTGGGCAGGACCTTGGAGGCCACGCCCGCGATCGACTCCGGAGCCCTGGAGTTGGAGCCGCTCGGCGCCGTCCCCAGCCGGTAGGACGGGTCGAGGTCGGAGTTGGCCGGGCGGGTGAGCAGGTAGGTGCCGAAGCTGCCCGCCGCGGAGGCCAGCAGCGCGATCACCACGGCCAGTACGGCCAGCGTGCCGGTGCGCGGGCCACGCCGCTCGGTGACGGCCGACCCGCCGAAGGTCCCGTCGTACGGCCCCGGCCCACCGGGAACCGGAGGCGCGGGCGGCGGTGCCCAGCCCAGCCCGAGGCCGTGCGCCCGCGACGGCGGGGGCGGCTGGTTCCCCGGAAAGCCCCCGGGGGCGGCGAAGACCGCGGTGTCGCGGTAGGTCCTGCCCGACGGGTCTCCCCAGCCGCCGTTGGCGGGAGGCGCGGCCTGACGCCCGGTCCAGTCCTCGTATCCGGGCCCCTCGGGCTCCCGGGCGCCCCAGCGGGCACGCCCCGGGGGCTCACCGAGCTGGCTCCAGCCCTCGCCGTACCCCTGGGAGCCCTGGACTCCGTGGGACCGGTCCACCGGCGAGGGAGGCGTCTGCCCTGCGGGCAGGAACTCCGGCCTGGAGAACTCCGAGGTCGCGCCTGCACCGCCTCTGTCGTCGGTGAGGCCCGACTGCGTACGCCCCTCGGCGTCGTCCGCCTCGTGGGTACGGTTCTCGTCGGTCATCGAATGTTCACCACTCCTCGCCTCGCATGAGGCAACTCACCGGGGGGCACCCGGCAATCTTCCCCTGAACGGCATACGAGAGACGTAAAACGCGCCCTATCCGAAGGGATTGACCCAGGAAAGCAGGCGGTGGGCTCCTCTGCCCAGCCGGTTCCACAGGTTCGGGGCGGGTTCGTGGGGCAGTGCCGCGACCGCGGCGTCGACCGTGTCGGCCGGAGCGTCCGCGAAGACGGTGTAGACATGGTCCCCACTGGCCCAGATCGTCCCCTGCTCGGCTGAGTTCCGCATCCAGATCGTATGCCCGTCATGACGCTGGGCATGCCACCCACGGAGCTTTTCCCCATCAAGCACACCAGAGTCCACGAAAACCGACACGACCGACAACCCATCCGAATATCCCAGATACAAGTATCCGGCAGGTGCGGTGTGCGCCGCGAACAGCTCAAGGCGACCGGGCAACTCGGCGGGGAAACGCCACCCCCGGTCCAGGAGCTCGGGCACCTCGCCCAGGTCGAGCCCGCCCGGAGGCGGCACGGGGACGACGCTCCCACGCGCCACCGGATCGAGGGTCAGGTCGAGGAAGCCGCCCACGTGGACGGTCCGGCCCCGGCCGTCGAACAACTCACGGCGCAGCGCCAGGCCCCCCGACTCGTCCAGCCAGTAACGCGCCGCGGGTGTGCCGTCCGTGCGCAGGACGTCCACCAGGTGGGCGGCACGTCCGCCGGTACGGGTCCTGCCCGCGTCGACCACCCGGTAGTTGCGGGCCAGCACCTCAAGCATCGTCTCCGAGGGGGCGGCCATGCTCCCCGCGGGGGTGCCGGGGTCGACCCAGCCCGCCGTACCCGAGGGGCGTGAGCTCACCGACAGGCCGCGCCCGGGGACGTTGCGGACCTCGACCATGGAGGAGAAGGACCCGGAACGGCCCCAGGTCGTGACGTACTGGGTGCCCGAGTAACCGCGCCCCCTGGCCGCGGCGGCCGCCTCACGCAGCAGCCGCAGGCCCGTGTCCTCGTCACGCTCGCCCTGCTGCACAGACTGCTGTACGGCTCGCGCCGGGCTGCCCGCCACCAGGCCCAGCACCATGGCGACCACCACGGCCAGGCAGGCGGGCAGCCGGATCACGGAGTCGGCGAGAAGCTCGGAGTCGCCGAGCCTCCGTACGGGGCGGTGTTCCTGTGCTGGTTGGCGAACATGTCGACCGGAGGCACACGCGGGCCGGGGTCGGGACCGCCGACGACGAACAGCGTGCCGATGGCGACCGCCGCGGAGGCGACGCCGACCGCGACGTAGCCGACCCTGCGGGCACGGCGCGTCGACGCGGCCCGCCCGCGCGGCCGGTTGTCCGGCGGCGCGACGGTGTGCATGCCGGGGATCGGCGCCCCGCCGAAGGTCCGCGAACCGCTGGGAAAAGGCCGCTCACGCGGCGGTAGCGGGTCGCCGGGGTCGGCCATCCGCAGCAGGGACATCGTCAGGTCGGCGGGCATCGCGGGCCCGTCGAGCGACCTCAGGCGGCTCTTCAGCGCCCGCATGGCCTCCACCTCGGCCCTGCAGGAGGCGCAGAAGGCGAGGTGGGACAGCGCCCGGTCACGCTCGTGGTGGTTCAGCTCGCCGTCGACCAGCGCGGAAACACGTTCTCCAAGATGACTCATGACCACTCCTTGCCAAGCGGCTCGTCGTGACATTCGTCATAACTGCGGCTTCTCATGCGAGTTCCTCCCCGCGGGTGATGGTCGGGGGGAGTTGATCTCCGCGGGGCGCGCGGTGTTCCAGCGCGTCACGCAGCTGAGCCCGGCCACGGTGGATACGGCTGCGGACCGTGCCGAGCTTCACGCCGAGTGTCGCGGCGATCTCCTCGTAGGACAGCCCCTCGATGTCACACAGAACGACGGCCGCGCGGAACTCGGGCGCGAGCGCGTCGAGTGCCGCCTGGATGTCGGGTTCGAGATGGGTGTCGTCGTACACCTGGGCGGGAGACGGCTCACGGCCACGCAGCCGTTCCGCCGCGTCGTCCGCCAGGCCCTCGAACCTGATGCGCTGCTTGCGCCGCGCCATGTCGAGGAACAGGTTGGTGGTGATGCGGTGCAGCCAGCCCTCGAAGGTCCCCGGAGTGTAGTTCGACAGGGACCTGAAGACCCGGACGAAGACCTCCTGTGTGAGGTCCTCGGCGTCGTGGACGTTACCGGTCAGCCGATAGGCCAGCCTGTAGACACGCGCCGAATGGGTCCGAACCACCTCCTCCCAGGTGGGAGGTGTCCATTCAGACACGGGAGTATCCGTCTGGTGGTCGAACTCGTCCACCAGCACTCCTCTCTCCGGGACCACCGCTATCGCCATAGTGCCTGGTTTCGTCCCTTCGTGCGCACTCACTACCCTCAGGACCGGCAAAGGCCGCTTAAACCGTGCAACGCACCAGGCATGACATGAGTTCCCGATCGGGCTTGGCTCCCCTAGGCTGCGACCCAGTCCCTATATGGCTCTGTACGGAGAAAGCGGGAAGGAGAGGCCGATGGCAGAGACGCCGACAAGTCCGTTGGAGGCCGCTCTGGCCTATGCCGAGGAATTCCACCGGGAGGACGAGATCCTCTGGGAGGCGCGCCGACGCGCCGCGGAGGTCGGGGTCACCCCCATCCCGCCCGGCACCGGCGCCGCGCTCTGTTTCCTCGCCTCGGCCACCAACGCCAAGGCCGTCGTGGAGGTCGGCACGGGATGCGGTGTGTCCGGGCTGTGGCTGCTGCGCGGCATGCGCCAGGACGGCACGCTCACCAGCGTGGACGTCGAGCCGGAGTACCAGCGCCTCGCCCGGCAGGGTTTCGCCCAGGCGGGCTTCCCCGGCGGCAGGACCCGCCTCATCACGGGACGGGCCCTGGACGTGCTGCCTCGTCTGTCCGACGGCGGCTACGACCTGGTCTTCTGCGACGGAGCCAAGCAGGAGTACGCCGACTACCTGGCCGAGGCGGTCCGCCTGCTGCGTGTCGGCGGCATCGTGATCTTCGACAGCGCGCTGTGGCAGCACAGGGCGACCGATCCCACCCGGCGTGACCCGGACGTCGTCGCCCTGCGGGAGCTGGGCAAGCTGGTCCGCGGTGACGAACGACTGCGCCCCCTGATGATCCCTCTCGGCGACGGCGTCCTGGCCGCCGTCAAACTCGGCTCCTAGCCGCCCGGCTCAGCTCCTGGTCAGCCAGTCGAGCAGCAGGCGCACGCCGTAGCCGGTGGCGCCCTTGCTGAGGAAGCCCTCGTCCGCGGTGCTCCTGCCGACGCCCGCGATGTCCAGGTGCGCCCACGGCCGCCCGCCGGTGAACTCGCGCAGGAACAGCGCCGCCGTGATGGAACCGGCGCCGTAGGTCGATCCGGCCTCGATGTTGGCCAGGTCCGCCACGCTCGACTCCAGCGCCGGAGAGTAGTCCTCGATGAGCGGCATCCGCCACAGCCGCTCCCCCGCCTGCGTGCCCGCCTCGGTCAGCTCGGCCGCCAGGGCGTCGTCGGAGGCGAAGACGGCCCCCACGTCCTTGCCCAGGGCCACACTGATCGCGCCGGTGAGCGTCGCGACGTCCACCATGACGTCCGGGTCGAGCTCGGCGTCGGCGTAGGCCAGCGCGTCGGCCATCACCAGCCGGCCCTCCGCGTCGGTGTTGAGCACCTCGACGGTCCGCCCGCCGTACTGGGTGATCACGTCGGAGGGGCGCTGGGCCGTACCGGAGAAGGCGTTCTCCGCGGCGGCGACCAGGGCGGTGACCCGCACCCGCGCGCCCAGCGCGGCGAGCGCGGCGACGGCCGCGATGACGGTCGCGGCGCCCGCCATGTCGGTCTTCATGAACTTCATGCCGTCGCTCGGCTTCAGGGACAGGCCGCCGGTGTCGAAGGTGATGCCCTTGCCGACCAGGACGACGTGCCTGGTGGCGCCCTGCGGGCTGTAGGAGAGCCGGACCAGGCGCGGCGGGCTGACCGAACCCTGACCGACCGCCAGGATGCCGCCGAAGCCCTCGGCGCGCAGCTCGCGCTCGTCCCACACCTTCACCTCGACGCCCCCGGCCGCCTCGGCGCGCTCCGTCGCGCGCTCGGCGAGCCACTGCGGCGTCTTGATCGAGGCCGGGGTGTTGGCCAGGTCCCTGGCGAACGAGACAGCCTCGGCGACCACGGCGCCCCTGGCGACCTCGGCCTCGACGCCGTCACCGACGAGCTCGACCAGGGCCGCGGGGGCGGACCTGGTCTCGCCGATCCTGAAGGTGTAGGTGGCCAGCAGCGCGCCCTCGACGAACGCTGCCACCGGCCCCTCCGGCAGCACGACCCTGATGGAGGACCTGCCCCTGCCCCGCCGTACGACCGTGGCGCCGGCCTTGCGCAGCGCGCCCGCCGAGCCGTCGCCGACCCCGTAGAGCAGCACCCGGCCGACGCCGTCGCCGTTGGCCACCGGGACCTCGACGACCTCACCGGCCTCGCCCTTGGCCTCGTAGTGCGCCAGCAGGGCCTCGACGGGCAGTGGCAGCTCCACCTCGGGCGCGCGGTCGGCGGAGAAGGGTACGGCGAGCAGCCCTGCCTCCCCGAGCGGCGGCACCCCCGCCGGGACGGCGGCCCCGGGTTCCGAAGGGGCACCGGTGAGCAGGGTGTACGGAGAGATGGGCATGTGGAACTCCAGTCATCAGCCGGGGGACACCGCGGCCCTGGCACGAGCCGCGCTCCGGCGGTCCGGTGGCCAGGGCCGTGTTCGTCGATCAGGGGCGCACGGGCCGCAGTGGCTGTCGTGCTCCGCGAACGAGATCGAGTCGGGGCCCGGCGTCACCGCTGGTCTCAGGCCGGGATCAGACGACGACCTTCTTCAACTCTTCGCCAAGGGCGCTGGCCTCGTCCGCCGAGAGCTCGACGACGAGCCGGCCGCCACCCTCAAGGGGAACCCGCATGACGATGCCCCTGCCTTCCTTGACGACCTCCAGCGGACCATCACCGGTCCTCGGCTTCATAGCCGCCATGCGTGTATCCCTTCCTGCTTCGGGCTCCGGATCTCCGACTGACCCGAGGGTGGCCGACGCATTCACGTCTTCTGTGATGTCCTATTATCCCGTCTCCGCGCTCGGAATGGGAACGATCAGCCCCAGCATCGACTCATCGGGCAATCAAGACCGTCCTTCGCGCTCGGGGACGGCCCCGCGGACATCCGGGCCGTCGCGGTCCGCGGGACCTCTCACTTCCCTGACCAGGCCACAGAGGTGGCAGGTTACAAAGCGGTCCCGGAGCGGGCGGGACGGGCGCGCGTGGCGGCGCGGAGAATTTACCGGACCGAGACGATCAACTGAACGGCCCGGGGGTCGCCGGGAAGGCGTTCCGGCTCGGCGGGGTCAGGTCCGAGGTCAGTAGGTGCCCCGCACCCAGCAGTCCTCCAGATGGTCGTTGACCAGTCCGATGGCCTGCATCAGGGCGTAGGCGGTCGTCGGGCCGACGAAGCGGAAGCCGTTCGCCTTGAGCTCCTTGGCGAGGGCCTTCGACCCGGGCGTCTGGGGAGGCACGTCCGCCAGTGTCCTGGGGACGGGCGCGCCGGGATTGGCGTGCTTCCAGATCAGGTCGGACAGGTCGACGTCGAGCGCGGCCCGCGCGTTCGCGACGACCGCCTCGATCTTGGCCCGGTTGCGGACGATGCCGGTGTCGGCGAGCAGCCGCTCGACGTCGGCCGCGCCGAACGCCGCGACGGCGGGGATGGAGAAATCGGCGAAGGCCGACCGGAAGTTCTCCCGTTTGCGAAGGATCGTGATCCACGACAGGCCCGACTGGAAGGCCTCAAGGCACAGGCGCTCGAACACCCGGTCGTCACCGGTGACCGGACGGCCCCACTCTTCGTCGTGGTAGGCGATGTACTCGGGCGCGGAGCTCACCCAGCCGCAACGTGTCGGTTCCGTCACCGGCCCTCCTTCACGCCCTGCTTCTCCCGCTTCTTGTCCTTCTCATCTTGCTCGTCCGGGTCCTTGTCGGCGCTCTCGGCGGGCTCGACGGCGCCCGCGGCGGACTCCTCAGGGGACCGTACGGTTTCCAGGGGCTCCTCGGGTTTGGCGGCTTCCTCGGCCGCGGGCTTCCCGGTTTCCTGAGGCTCCGAGGCTTTCCGGGGCTCTGCGGCCTCCCCGGGTTCTTCGGCCTCCTGAACTTCCCGAACGGCCTGGGGCTCGTCCGGCTCCTGAACCTTCTCGGGCGCGTTCACCTCACCGGTCTCCACCGGTTCGCCGGCTTCGGAAGCCTTCTGAGCTTCCTGAACCTTCCCGGGCTCCACGACCTCGTCCGTGTCCGTCTCTCCGGCCGCCGGCGGCTCCTCGGACTCGGGGTCCGCGCGCCGTACCGTGTCCGTGGGCCCGGGGAGGGCCTCGCGCATGACCGGCGGGGCCGTGAGGGCGGCGTCGTGGCGGGCCTGGAGCCTGCCCGCGAGCAGTTCGGCGATCTGCTGTTCGAGGACCGCGATCCTGGTGTCACGCTCGCTCAGCGCGTTCACCACGCGGTTGAGGGTCTCGTCGACGCTCTGCGTGTTGTAGCCGATCACGCTCACCGGCAGCTGCAGGGCCATGAAGTCGGCGGCCCCGAGTCTCTTCGGCTCGGGCAGCTCAAGCGGGGGGACGTCGGGGACGAATCTGGCCAGTTCACCACCCCGCCCCATGGAGACCGCCACGACTGCGGCGATGACGGCTAAGGCGGCGAGGGCGAGTACGACCAGCACATACGAATCGTGCCACAACTCCCACTGATCTAGGATCGCCTCATGACCGCTCTCACGGTGCTCACCCCCGGCGACCAGGGCGATTCCTCCTGGGCCGAGGCGAGATCGATCGCCGAGATCGAGAAGTTCGTCCGGGCCGGGCACACCGTCGTCGTCACGCCCGCCGACCTCGCGGGGCACGACGGAGAGGCCGCCGAACTCGCGGCGGCCTCCGTCTGCGCGTGGGCCGGAGCCAGGGTGTTCCGCACCAACCGTCCCGAGCAGGTACGGCTCGCGGTCGAGATGACCGAGTCGCTGGCCGGGCGGCGTCCCCCCGCGCTAACCCGCCGTGGCCTCGCCTAGCTCCTCGATGCCCGGCTCCAGGTGCCTGGTCCGCTTCTCCAGGTGCTCGAAGGCCTCCTCGACCGTGGTGGTCCAGGAGATCGCGTCGAAGACGTTGGGCCGGGTGAAGCCCTCCGCGTGCATGCCCTCGACCAGGCTCCGCAGCGGCGCGTAGAGCCCCCACGGGTCGAGGAGCACCAGCGGCCTGTCGTGGAGACCCAGAGTCCTGGTCGTCCAGATCTCGAACAACTCCTCCAGCGTCCCGATGCCGCCGGGCAGCACGAGGAAGGCGTCCGAGCGGGCGTCCATGACCCCCTTGCGCTCACGCATGTCGGTGGTGACGACCAGTTCGTCGGAGTCGTGGTCGGCGACCTCGACGTCCACCAGGGCCTGCGGGATCACCCCGACCGTACGGCCGCCGCCCGCCCTGACCGCTCTGGCGACCGCCCCCATGCACGAGACCGTCGCCCCGCCGCTGACCAGGGTGTGCCCGCGCCGGGCCAGTTCGGCCCCGACCTCCTCCGCCAGCGTCAGGTACTTCCTGTCGATCTTCCGGTGTGATGCCAGGAAAACGCATATGAACACATCGGAACCATAGTCGTGGCCCGGGATCGCGGGGAAACCCTTATTCGGCGTCGGCGACCGTGCTCCGCGCGGCCTGCTGTCCCTTCCCGAGACCGCTCGCCCGGTCCCTGTCGGCCTCGACGATGATCCGTACGGCCTCGTCCACGTCGTCGGTCACCTGGATGAGGTCGAGGTCGGCCGGGGAGATCTTGCCGGTGTCCACAAGGGTCGTCCTGATCCACTCGTACAGGCCGCCCCAGAACTCCGTGCCGAGCAGCACGACGGGGAAGGAGGTGACCTTGCGCGTCTGGACCAGCGTAAGCGCCTCGAACAGCTCGTCCAGTGTGCCGAAGCCGCCGGGCAGCGCGACGAAGCCGCGGGAGTACTTCACGAACATGGTCTTGCGTACGAAGAAGTAGCGGAACTCGATGCCGAGGTCCACATATTCGTTCATGTGCTGTTCGAAGGGCAGCTCGATGCCCAGGCCGACGGAGACGCCGCCCGCCTCCCTGGCACCGCGGTTTGCGGCCTCCATGCAGCCGGGACCGCCACCGGTGATCACGGCGTAGCCCGCCTCGGAAAGCCTGCGGCCGAGCTCCACGCCCAGTTTGTAGTCCGACGACTCCTGCGGGGTGCGCGCGGACCCGAAGACGGTCACCGCCTCGGGCAGTTCGGCGAGCTGACCGAATCCCTCGACGAACTCCGCCTGGATGCGCATAACCCGCCACGGGTCCATGTGCAGCCAGTCGGCGGGGCCCCTGCGGTCGAGAAGGCGCTGGTCGTGGGTGGAGTCGGAGACCAGGTCACCGCGGACGACCGCGGCTCCCTGACGGCGTTCGGGGCGTGTCTTCTTCATGCCGAACACGCTAGCGCCGCTTCTGGAAAAATCTTGAAAATTCTGGGGGAAAACCGGGAACCGGATTTCTCCGGAGCCACGTCTAACTGCCGAGGGTGCTGCTCGGGACTGAAAGTGGCTTTCCCCGCCAAATGGCCGGCGAGGAAAGCCACTTTCATTTGTGCCCGTGTACCGTGCGGCGCTCAGCCGCGGAGCCAGCCGATCATCCTGCGTTCACAGTCGGCGATCTTCTCCAGCGAGACGTACTCCCCCCGCTGGTGCGCCAGATTGGGGTCGCCGGGACCGTAGTTGACCGCGGGAATCCCGAGCCCGGAGAACAGCGAGACGTCGGTCCAGCCGAGCTTGGCCCTGGGCGTGCCGCCGACCGCGGCGACGAAGGCCCCGGCGACCGGGTCGGTCAGCCCGGGACGCGCGGCCGGGGCGAGGTCGGTGAAACGGAGCTCGAACCCGTCGAAGACCTCGCGCACGTGCTCCTGCGCGGCGTCGAGGGAGAGATCGGGGGCGAAGCGGTAGTTGACGGTCACCACGCACTCGTCGGGGATCACGTTGCCCGCGACGCCGCCGCGGATCGCCACCGCGTTGAGCCCCTCGTGGTATTCGAGCCCGTCCACGACCGGCTGCCTGGCCTGGTAGGCGTTGAGGATCTCCAGCACCGGCATGGCCCGGTGCACGGCGTTGACGCCGAGCCACGACCTGGCGCTGTGCGCCCTCCTGCCCCGCACGGTGATCTCGGCCCTGAGCGTGCCCTGGCAGCCGCCCTCGATCTCGCCGTCGGTCGGCTCCATGAGGACGGCGAAGTCGCCGGTGAGCCAGTCGGGGTGGTCGAGGCTGAGCCTGCGCAGGCCGTTGCGCTCGGCCTCGATCTCCTCGCAGTCGTAGAAGACGTAGGTGACGTCCCTGGCTGGCTCGTCGAGCGCGGCGGCGAGTTTCAGCGCGACCGCGACGCCCGCCTTCATGTCCGAGGTGCCGCAGCCGTACAGCAGGCCGTCCTCGACGTGGCTGGGCAGGTTGTCGGCGACCGGGACGGTGTCGATGTGGCCCGCGATCACCACCCGCTCGCTCCGGCCGAGCCCGGTCCTGGCCACGATCGACTCGCCGTCACGGTCGACACGAAGGTGCGGCAGTGCCCGCAGTGCCTCCTCGACCGCGTCCGCCAGGACCTTCTCGTCTCCGCTGACCGACTCGATGTCCACGATTCGCGCGGTCAGCGCGCCGACGTCCTGTGTGAGGTCCAGCCGCGTACTCATGCGGCGACCCTATCCTCAGCCGGTCTTCGGCCGCCCCGGACCCGGCCGTCCGCCGTCACGAAGGGCGATCCCGTTCGCAAAACCTGTGAAACGATAACAGAGCGCGACGGCTCCTCCGGGGGTTCGCAGGAAGTGCCGTCGCCTTCCCGCTGTCTGCGATCGGTAGGTTCTTCAGCGTGCGTCGGCGCTTCTCCAAAGGGGTCATCGCGATCGTCGCGATCGTGACCGTGCTCGCCGCGGCCATCACCGTGGGGGTCTTCACCCTGATCAACCGGGTGACGCCGTTCCGGGAGACCGGTGAGGGGTGCAAGATCACAACGCCCGGCGGCACGCTCGAACTGGAGATCGACCAGGCCCAGGTCGCCTCGGTCATCGCGGCGGTCGCCGCCCGCAGGAAGCTGCCCGAACGGGCGGTGGTGATCGCCTACGCCACCGGCATCCAGGAGTCCAAGCTGCTGAACCTGCCCTTCGGCGACCGTGACTCCGTCGGGGTCTTCCAGCAGCGGCCCTCACAGGGCTGGGGCACCCCCAAGCAGCTGATCGACCCGGTCTACGCGTCGGGGAAGTTCTTCTCCGCGCTGGTCAAGGTGAAGGGCTACCTCAAGCTGCCGCTCCACGAGGCGGCGCAGCGGGTGCAGCGCTCCGCCGACGGGTCGGCCTACGCCCAGCACGAGGACGAGGGCAAGATCCTGGCGGCGGCCTTCACCGGGCGGGTGCCCAAGGCCGTGCACTGCTGGTTCCCCGAGCCGACCTCGACCCCCCGCACGTCGGGCACGGCCACCACGACACCGCGCCCCCCTGCGGACAGGGCGATGCGCGGGCTCGTGCACGCGCTCGGCGCCAATGCCACGTTCGAGGCGGCGTCCTCACGTGACGGCTGGCTGATGGCGAGCTGGTCGGTCGCCCACGCGCAGAAGTTCGGGCTGCGGCGGGTCCGCTACAGCGGCCAGGCGTGGACGTCCGCCGACGGCGAGAACGGCTGGCGGCCCGACACGACCACCCCCAAGGGCAAGGTCGACATCTCCTAGGCCCGTTTCTGGATGGTGATGGAGCCCGGGGCCAGGGGCTGGGCGTAGGAGGAGGTCCAGGGCTCGTCCTGGGGACGGTCGAAGGAGAGCAGGCGGCCGTCGGAGGCCCGGTAGTCGGCGAAGTCGAGCAGGCCGCGTTCGGGCATGAAGGTGACGCCCTCCGAACGGAAGGCCGCGGTGCCGCGGCCGACGGGGAAGAACTCGACGCCCTCGACGCTCAGCGTGGTCCTGGCCGGGACCATGCCCTGTGTCGGCACCGGCGTCCACAGCAGCACCTCCAGGTGCGGCGCGTCGGAGTCGGAACCGGTCCGCGTCTCGATCGACAGCCACTGGTAGCGGCGGCTGCCGTCGTCGAGGAGGTACTCGGTCCACTCGACGCCCTGCGACGACAGGTACAGGGCGCCCAGGACACGGGTCCGCACGCCCTGGCAGTCGATCGTGTCACCGACCTTGATCGTGCGAGGGTCGGGGTAGTCGATGCCGACATGGCCCGCGCTCGGCCTGGCAGGCTCCGCGGCCTGTGCCGCCTGGACGGGGGACTCGCCGGGGGCCCCGGACCCGCGTGGCCTCCTGTCCTGACGCGTGGTCGCGAACAGCGCGCCCAGCAGCAGAACGAGCGTGACCGCGCTCAGTCCCAGTATCGCGGCGACCTCAGGGGTCATGGCGCGCGATCCTACTGGAGGCGGCTCACCGCCGCACTTATGCGCTCGTCACTCGCGGTCACGGCGATCCGGACGTGTTCCGCGCCGGCCCTGCCGTAGAAGTCTCCGGGCGCGACAAGGATGCCCTTGTCCGCCAGCGAGCGCACCTGCTTCCAGCAGTCGGTGCCGTTGGTCGCCCACAGGTACAGGCCCGCCTCGGAGTGCTCGATCCGCCAGCCGGCCGCCTCAAGGGCGGGGCGCAGGAGCGCGCGACGGGCCGCGTAGCGCGCGCGCTGCTCGTCGGCGTGCGCGTCGTCGTCGAACGCCACGGCCATCGCCGCCTGGACCGGCCCCGGCATGATCATCCCGGCGTGCTTGCGGACTTCGAGCAGCCGCCCGACCAGCGCCGGGTCTCCGGCCACGAAGCCCGCCCGGTAACCGGCCATGTTGGAGCGCTTCGACAGCGAGTGCACCGCGAGCAGGCCCTCGTGCGAGCCTCCGCAGACATCGGGGTGCAGGATCGAGATCGGCTGTTCCTCCCAGCCCAGCTCGATGTAGCACTCGTCGGAGGCCACGACGGCGCCGCGCTCACGGGCCCACGCGACCACCTTGCGCAGGTGCTCGGCGGGCAGGACCTTGCCGCTCGGGTTCGAGGGGGAGTTCACCCAGACGAGCGGCACCCGCTCGGGACCGAGGGAGAACAACCCGTCCGTCGCGTACGGCTCCGCCCCCGCCAGGCGCGCTCCGACGTCGTAGGTGGGGTAGGCCAGCGCGGGGAAGACCACCCGCTGCCCCGGCCCGACACCGAGCAGGGTCGGCAGCCAGGCGACGAACTCCTTCGAGCCGATCAGCGGCAGCACGTCGGCCTGGTCCAGGTTCACCCCGTGACGGCGGGAGAGCCAGCCCGCGGCCGCGGAGCGCAGCCGTTCGGTGCCGTAGGTCAGCGGGTAGCCGGGGCTGTCGGAGGCGTCGGCGAGCGCCTGCCGTACGAGAGGGGGCACCGGGTCGACGGGGGTGCCGACGGAGAGGTCGACGATCCCGTCGGGATGCTCCTGCGCCAGCGTCTTGAGCGGCGTGAGCCGATCCCACGGAAAATCTGGCAGGCCGATCACAGCTCTCCCCGCTGATGACTGTCCCCCCGCCTCACCGGCCGGGAGAAGGGACCTCTTCGCCCGGGACGTCCGGGTGACTGACTCTCGCGGGCGGACGGCGTCGCCCCCCGCCCGCGGGGATGTTTTCTAGTGCTCCTCGGCCTGCGGGGGCAGCGCCGAGACGACGGAGTGGTCCTTGGCGATCTTGCCGATCTTGGAGGCGCCACCCGGGGAGCCCAGGTCGTCGAAGAACTCGACGTTGGCCTTGTAGAAGTCCTTCCACTGATCGGGAAGGTCGTCCTCGTAGAAGATCGCCTCAACCGGGCAGACGGGTTCGCACGCGCCGCAGTCCACGCACTCGTCGGGGTGGATGTAAAGCATGCGCTCGCCCTCGTAGATGCAATCGACGGGGCATTCCTCGATGCACGCCTTGTCCAGGACGTCCACGCAAGGCTGCGCGATGACGTAGGTCACCTCGGGCTCCTTCTTTTATCCGCACCTAGGCACGACTTCGACCGCGGGTTGCTACGCCCTAGTATTGCCGTGCCCACCAGATGTCTGAAACGGGAGGGGGCAAAAGACGATGATCCTCGGTATCAGCGCTGCCCTCAAAATCACCCTAACCCCTTCCGACGTGGGCAAAAGGGTAACTACCCGGCGTCGTGTTCCCGAGGGCTTCCGTGACGCCGTCGGCGAACTTGAGTTCTGGCGTGACGATCTTCTCGGGGTGCGCAAACGCGACGGCACGCTCGTTGAGATCCGCCGTTCCGAACTCGTCGCGGCGAAGGTCGTCCAGGGCGGACGGCCCGGCCGGACGTAAGTCGTTCCCCAGTCGTTTCCCAAAAAAGGCCGCGCCTCCTCGACCCACCGCGCGATCACCGAGAGTATTCGATGAGTGACCGTACGCATCAGCGCCGCCGCCATGCTCCTCATCGCCACGACCGCCGGATGCGGCGGCACACAGGCACAGGACGACGGGAAGCTCCCGCCGATCAAGCCGCAGGCCGCCTCCCTGAAGGACGGCTTCTCGACGATGGACCGCCTCGTCGAGGCCGCCAGGAAAGAGGGTTCGCTCACCGTCATCGGGCTGCCGCGTGACTGGGTGAACTACGGCGAGATCATCGACACCTTCTCCGACGAGTACGGAATCAAGGTCAACCAGGTGGAGCCCGCGGCCAGCAGCCGCCGGGAGATCGAGGCCGCCGCGCAGCTCAAGCCGGACGTGTTCGACCTGAGCCTGGAGGTCGCGGTCGCCAACGCCCCGATGTTCGCCCCCTACCGGGTGCAGCAGTGGCCGGACGTGCCCGACAACCTGAAGGACTACGGCGGGCGCTGGTACGCCGGATACGGCGGCTACATGTCCATCGGTTACGACCCGCGCAAGGTCGCGACGCCCGCCTCCTACCAGGACCTGCTCAAGCCCGGCTACAGCGTCTCGCTGCCCGGCGACCCCCGGCAGACGGCCGCCGCCTTCAACGGGGTGATGGCCGCCTCGCTCAGCGCGGGCAAGGCCGAGGCCGCCAGGGGCGTCGCCTTCTTCGGCCGCCTGAAGAAGGCGGGCAACCTCGCGGCGAACGAGCGGGCGGCCACCGTGGTGGTCGACTGGGACTACCACAACGCCGAGCGGGCGGCCCACGAGGCGAACGGCTGGAAGGTCGCCATCCCCGGCGACAGCGTGCTCAGCGCCTACTACGTCCAGGCCGTCAACAAGGACGCCCCGCACCCGGCGGCGGCCCGCCTCTGGCAGGAGTTCCTCTTCTCCGACCGGGGTCAGAACCTCTTCCTCAAGGGGTACGCCAGACCTGTCAGAATGGAGGCCCTGCAGATGCGTGGCACCCTGGACACCGAGGCCGCCGCCAGACTCCCGGTGACCGGCGCGAAGCCGGTGATCCTGACGATCCCCGAGACCGACACGGCCAAGACCTACCTCAAGAAGGAGTGGGGGGAGAGGGTCGGTTAAGCCGGAGGCTGATGCGACTGATATGTCGGGACATCTTTGAGGCTCTAAAGTGTCTGGGGAGGACCGATAAGAGGCCGTGGCGTCTCGGAATGTGAGCTGATCGTCTTGCGATACGACACCCCGAGTCAGATGAGGTGGAACGCTCGCGCCTACGACAGCAGCTTCGGATACGTCTCGGCCCACGGCGCGCCCCTGGTCGACCTGCTCGACCCCCAGCCGGGGGAGCGTGTCCTCGACCTCGGCTGCGGCACCGGGCTGCTGACCGCCGAGATCAGCTCACGGGGGGCACGGGTGCTCGGCATCGACGGCTCCTCCGCGATGATCGAGAAGGCGCTCTCCCTGCATCCCGGGCTTGAGTTCATCGTGGGGGACGGGCGCGACTTCACGGTCGCGGAGCCGTACAACGCGGTCTTCTCCAACGCGGCCCTGCACTGGATGGGGCGGGAGCCCGACACGGTGATCTCCAACGTGTGGCAGGCGCTGACGCCGGGCGGGCGGTTCGTCGCGGAGATGGGCGGCGCCGGCAACTGCGCCGCGCTGACGGCGGCGCTGTCCACCGCCTGGCGGGAACACGGGCTCCCCGAACCCGATCTTCCGTGGTACTTCCCCAGTCCGGCCGAATACGCCACACGGCTGGAGAAGGGCGGTTTCACCCTCCGCCTGCTTGAGTACTTCGACCGGCCGACCCCGCTCGACGAGTGCCCGGGGGGAGCCGCCGACTGGGTGCGAACGTTCGCCGGTTCCCTGATTCAGGGAAAGCCGGTGGAGCTGGTCGAATCCCTGCTGCTTCGGGTGAACGAACTGGCCGCTCCCGCCCTGCGGCGGGAGACCGGTTGGATGGCCGACTACGTGCGGCTCCGCTTCGCGGCCGTACGACGCTGACCAGACCCGATGCGCTGGGGCGATTTGCCAGACTATGGTCTGTTCCATGAGTCTCGTTCCCCGGCGACGAGGAGTGACTCGGGCGGCTTGAGGGGCTGGTGAAGGGAACGGATGAACTTCTGTCTGAGTGACCTCGTGCCGCCGCTCCGCTGGAGCGACGCGGCCACGATTCCACTCTTGCGCGACCAGTCTGAACTGCCCGGCGCGTGGTGGCGCAGCCTGCCCGTCTCCCGGGTGCTGGCCCTGCTCGGCCCCGAGCGGTTAGCCGGGATCCTCGCCGGGATCACCCTGGAGCACTGGCCCGCCGCCGCCGTCGGCGACGTGTTGCCCGCCCTGTACGTCCTGGACCCCGAGGACGCCGACGAACCCTGTACGGCCATCGCCCTCGACCGCGCGGGCTCGTGGGCGGGGCTGCTGGCCCTGACCGGTCACGAGCTGCGCGAACAGCCCTTCATTCAGCCGCTCCCCGTGCTGAACGCGCTGTTCGGCGCGGTCTTCGCCCGTCTGGCCGCCCCCGGCGTCACACCCGCCCGTACCGGTGGGACCGTCGAGGACGTCGCGGAGAACGCCGAGGCCGCCGGAAACGTCAAGGACGCCGAGGCCACCGAGGCCACCCAGGACGCCGCGAGCGCCGAAGGTGCCGGGAAGACCGAGGACGTCGCGAGCGCCGAGGGCATCGAGGATGCCGGGGGCATCGGGGGTTCCGAGGACTCCGGGGAGGAGGCCGCGCCACAGGACGCCCCTGAGGCTCCTCAGGAAGCCCCTCAGAAGGCCCCGCAGGACGACGCCGAGGCCGTACCCGAAGCCACGCCTGAGGCCGTGTCCGAGGGCACGCCTGAGGCTCCCGAGGCCGAGAAGGAGGACGCGGAGAGGGCCACGGACAAGGCCGGGGAGGAGCCCGTGGAGGCTCCGGCTCCCCCGGACGTCCCGTTGTCCGTCTCCCCTGCCGCTCCCCCGGCCCCGCCCGAGCCCAAGCCGATCCCCCTTCCCGTACGGCCGAAGCGGACCCCCGGGTCCACGCTCCCCAAGCCGCCGCCCCAGGTGGGTTCCACTCCCGAGCGCGGGCTCTTCGAGCCGATGACCGCCGTGAGCCCGGAGACCGGACCCGAGCCGAAGCCCGAACCGGAACCTCAGCCCGAGCCTCGGCCCGAGCCTGAGGCCGCACCGGAACCGGAGGCCCTGCGGGAGCCGGAACCGGAGCCCGTTGAGTCCGCCGAGCCCGTTGAGGCCGTTGAGCCCGTCGCCGAGCGGGCCCCTCAGCCGGACGACCTGTACGCGCTGCTCGACGGCGCCTTCGCCGACCTCGACGACAGGAGCTGGGCCGTCGCGCAGAACAGGGTGTTCACCGACGCGCCCGCGGCCGTCGAGGCCCTGTCCAAGCTCTTCGCGGTGCCGCCCGAGGTCATCGACGAGGTCGAGGCCGCCCTGCGGCACCGGCTCGGCGAGTGGCTCGCCTCAGCGGAGGCGGAGCCGTACCGGGAGCATCTGGCGGAGGTCGGCAGGGCGCTCGGCAAGGCCGCGCCCAAGGCCCGTCTGGCCACGGTCGCGCCCTGGCACGCCCGTGAGCTGCGCTCGCTGGACGTGCCCGCCTGGCAGTTCGTGCTGGCCACCCTGCCCCACCACCGGCTGGCCGAGGACTGGCTCGTCGAGGGGGACATCACCGAGCTGCGTCACCTCACCCGCGACGTGATCAGCGGCGCCAAGCCCCCGCTGACCATGTCCAAGGCCCTCGACCTGGTCGCCTCCCTGGGCATCCACCACGAGGTGGCCAAGGATTGGCTCGCGGGCGTCCCGCAGCTGCGCATCCTCGGCGCCGGGCAGCGTCCTGCGCAGCAGGGGCCCCCACAGCAGGGATCCCCGCCTCCGCGGCAGGAGCAACCCGTCCAGGAGGACGAGGAGCGCAGGGAGGGCCCGTTCCGCCCGCTGAAGGACGTCTCGCTGACCCGGCGCTGCTTCAGGCAGCCCGACGGCCGCTGGTGGCTCAGGATCGACGTCACCGCCGAGCACCTCCAGGGCGTCGAGTGTCCGCTGCCCAGCGGGTTCGCCGCCTATCTCGGCCTGTCGCCGGGGAGCGCCCGCAGGGTGCAGAGCGCGGTCGGCGAGCTGGGCCTGAGCTGGCAGGAGCGTCCCGTCCTCGAATCGCTCAGGACACTCCTTGAGGACGCGGGGGCCAAGCCCGGCGGCCACCTGTTCGTGACGCTGTCCGACGAGGGGGTCCTGCGGGCCAGGCACCTGCCCGCGGCGGGCGGTGACACGGAGCCGGTCGCGCGGGCGCTGCGGCTGGTCGGCTACACGGCACCCGGCGGTACGGCGGAGCAGGCGGCCAGGGTCATCGCCACCCGCGTCGGCATGACCGGGCAGGTCGGACTGCCGGACCTGCTCGCCCGGTTGAGAGAGCGTGGGGACCGCGATCTGTTGTCCCTGCTGGCCTAGCCCATGCCCCGACTCGCGATCTCCCCGGACTTCCCCGCCGAACTCGGCGCGCTGGCCCAGCCCGCGCGCCGGGACGCCGTCGTCGCGGTACGCCGCTTCATGCAGAACGTGGCGGGGGCTCCGCACCCGGAACGGGTCAGGGGGGCCAGGGACCCCAGGGTCGTCACCCTCAGGCTGGCCGAGGGCCATCGCGGCGTCATGGTCAGGCACCGGGACGTCCACTGGCTGCTGACCGTCCTGCCGGAGACGGAGGCCTGGGCCTACGCGAGACGCCACCGCTTCAGCGTCAACACCGCGCTCGGCGTGGTCGAGATGTGGGACGCCGAGGCGCTCGAACGGATCGAGCCCGCCGTGCTCAGGGCGGCCGGGGCGACCTCGGTCCGGCTGTTCGCCGACACCTGTGACACCGACATGGCCGAGCTGGGCGTCGAACGCGGGCTGCTCGGCCTCGTCAGGCAGATCACCGACGAGCTGACCCTGGAGGCGCTCGAACCCCTGCTGCCCGCCACGCAGTACGCCCCGCTGGCCGCGCTGGCCAGGGGTGAGTCGATGGCCGGGGCCTGGCGGGAGCTTGAGACCTGCCGGGCGACCGCGCCCCCCTCCGGGCCGATCGACCCCGACGACCTGACCGCCGCGCTGCTGCGCAGCCCCGACCGTGCGATCTTCGTGGGCAGCCCGCGTGAGCTGAACCACGTCCTCGACGCGCCCGCCTGGTGCGTGTTCCTCCAGCCGACGCTGCACCGCCTGGCCCGCTGGGAGACCCACGAGCAGCCGACCCTGGTCACCGGCGGGGCCGGGACGGGCAAGACCCTGCTGGCCCTGCACCGGTCGGCCTTCCTGGCCAGGCGTGGCGCGGGCCAGATCCTGCTGGTCACCTTCTCCCAGCGGCTGAGCGCCGACCTCGCCTCCCGTCTCGACCTGCTGATCGAGGACGAGGTGACCCGTAAGCGGATCGAGGTCGGCAACGTGGACCGGCTGGCCCACCGCATCGTCGCCGAGGCCGAGGGACGGGCGCCCGCGCTGGCCGGGGCCGCCGAGGTGAACGCGCTCTGGCTGGAGACCGACACCGGCCACAGCCCGGCCTTCCTGCTGCGTGAGTGGGAACAGGTCGTGCTGGCGCAGAACCTCAAGACTCTGCAGGAGTATCTCGACGCCCCCAGGTCGGGCCGTGGCGTCGGGCTCTCCGCCGAGGAGCGGGCCGAGGTGTGGCGGGCCGTCGAGCACGTCACCCTGCGGCTCAGGGAGCGCGGCAAGCGCACCCTGCTCCAGCTCGCGGGCGACGCCTGTCAGCTGCTCGGCCGTACGACCGGGGACCTGCTGGCCGACAGCGCGCCGCGGCGGGAGCCGTACCGGCACATCGTGGTCGACGAGGCGCAGGACCTGCATCCGGCGCAGTGGCGGCTGCTGCGGGCGGCGGTGCCGTACGGGCGGGACGACCTGTTCATCGTGGGAGACCCGCACCAACGGATCTTCGACACCCGGGTGACACTCGGTTCGGTGGGAATCGACGCGATCAGACGGCGTCTGCAGGTGTCGTACCGGCTTCCACAGGAGATCCTCACCTGGGGCGTGCGGTTGCGCGGCGGCGGCCCCGCGGACGGCCTGGTCGACGGAGTGCAGGAGCTGTACGGCTTCCGCGCGACGCGGAACGGGGCACGTCCGATGGTCCGTGCCTACGATTCACCGGAGGAAGAGCTGACCGGTCTGGCCACACAGGTGGGACAGTGGGTCCAGGAGGGCGTGCCGCCCCAGGAGATCGGGGTGGCCGCCAGGACGGCGGGCCTCGTGCGCGACGCCCGTGACGCCCTGCGCGAGGTGGGGGTGAGGGTGACGACGTTGCACGGCATGAAGGGCCTGGAGTTCCGCCGGGTCGCCGTGATCGGAGTCGCCGACGGTGTCGTGCCCGCTCCCGACTCCCTCACCCCGGCCGAGGAGGACCCGACCGCGCGGGCGCACGACCTCCAACGGGAGCGTGGCCTGCTCTATGTCGCGTGTACCCGAGCCAGGGAGCTTCTTTACGTGTCCCACTCCGGACGAGCAAGCCCCTTTCTCCCGACCTAACGACATACTCTGAACTGCGGATATATTCCCCTTTGCCGGTTGGACCTCAATGAACCTCAGCCTGAGCGACATCGCGCCCCCCCTGCGCTGGACCTCTCCCGGCCAGGTAGCGCCGATCGCAACCGACCCCCGTCTTCCCGAGGCGTGGTGGCAGGCGCTCCCGCTCGACCGGGCCTGCTCGACCATCGGGACGTCCGAGGTCGCCGGACGCCTGGCCGACCTCGCCCTGACGTGCTGGGGCCACCTGATGCTCGGCGACGTCCTGCCCCTGCTCAGGTTCTCCGACCCGGCTTCGAGCGTCAGCACGCCGGAGGGCCTGGGACGCGAGGTGGTGCACCGGATGTTCACCGGGGTCATCGAACGCCTCCTGGAGCCCGTCACCGAGGAGAGCGTCGGCCAGACCCGCCCCACCCGCCCTGACCGGCCGCTGCCCGAGCTGATCGACGAGGTCTTCGCGACCCTGGACGAGCGGCAGCGGGCCATCGCCAGGGACCGCCTCTACGCCTCGCAGCGGGCCACGCTGGACGACCTGGCCCAGCGTTTCTCCGTGACCAGGGAGCGCATCAGGCAGATCGAACGCGACCTGCGCGACCACGTCGAGGCCTGGCTGGCGAGCGAGGACGCCGCCCCGCTGGTCGGGCACGTCTCCTGGCTGCGCGGCAGGCTCGGCTCCGCGGTCCCCGCCGACGACCTGGCCGCCGCCGTCCCGTGGCACCGCAGCGACCTGGCCACGCTGGGCATCCCGTCCTGGCGGTTCGTGCGGACCCTGCTCACCGGCTACGACCAGGTGGACGGCTGGCTCGTCGCGGGCGGCGCCGACGAGCTGCGGGAGAAGACCAGGCAGCTGTTCACCGACGGGCCGCGCCCCCTTGAGGAGGCCGTCTCGCTGGTCAGCCAGCTCGGCATCCGCGAGGACGTGGCCGAACGCTGGCTCATCGCCGTACCCCAGTTGCGGGTGCTCGACGGGCACGTGGTGCCCTGGCCGCGCAGCGTCAACGACAAGGCCGAGGCGGTGCTCGCGGTCGCGGGCACCGCGCTGACGCCGGAGGAGATCCAGGAGCGCATCGGCGAGGACTACAGCCTGGTCGGCATCCGCAACCAGCTGACCGCCGACGACCGCTTCCTGCGCCTCGACCGCAACAAGTACGGCCTGGCCAGGTGGGGCGGCGAGGAGTATCTCGGCATCCGGGAGATGATCGCCAGGGAGATCGAGCGGGCCAACGGAGAGGCCTCGGTCAACACCATCGTGACGAACCTGACCTCGCGCTACGACGTGAGTGAGAGCTCGGTGCGCGCCTACGCGGGCGGCCCCGGGTTCGAGCGCACCCAGCGCGGCTGGATCAGGGTCGCGGGCTCGGAGCAGTCGGACTACCAGCCCCGCAGGGACGTCTCCTCGACCAGGCGGTGCTTCCGCAGCCGTGACGGGCGCTGGTGGCACCGGGTCGACGTCAACGCCGAGCACCTGCGCGGTTCCGGCTCCCCGCTGCCCACCGGGTTCGCCGCCTACCTGGGCATGGCCCCCGGAGGCCAGCTGACCGCCTCGACCCCGTCCGGCGACGTGGTGATCAGCTGGCACAACCAGCCGACCATGGGCTCCATCCGTCCCATCCTGGTGGCCGCGAACGCGGCGGAGGGCGACCACGTCTTCCTCACGGTCTCCGACGGGGGTGAGCTGCTGACCCGCTACCTGCCCTCGGCGGCGGCGACCCTGCCCCCACTGAACCGGGCCCTGCACCTGATCGGCTACACCGCGCCCGTCGCCTCGGAGGCCGAGGGCATACGTCTCATCGGCGCCCGCATCGGCCTGCCGGACGGCTCTCCGAAGGAGGATGTCGGCGCCCGGCTGCGTGACCGGGGCGATCGCGACATTCTCGTCCTTCTTGAGGGGGCCGTCTGAGGCTTCCCGTAGGCTCGAAGAATGCTACGGCTGTATGACACGCGGCACCGCCGCGTCGAACCGGTCCTCCCGCAGGGCGCCCGTTCGATGCGCGTCTACGGCTGTGGCCCGGCCGCCGGGCGTGTGACGAGCCTGGGCGACCTGCGCGCCGGTCTGCTGGCCGACCTGGTCAGGCGGGTGGTGGAACGGCGGGGCGTCCGGGTCGTCCGCTGCCTGGGCCTCACCGACCTGGGCCGCCCTCCCGCGGGCCACGGGGCCGAGGGGCGTGGTCGGCGCGACGCGTTCGAGGCCGAGGCTCTCGCGCTGAACATCCATCCGCCCCAGCACTCCCCCGAGGTCTCCGAGACCGTCGGCCCGGTGATCGAGATGATCGCCAGGCTGGTCGAGCGGGGGCACGCCTATCCGGCCTCCGACGGGTCCGTCCTCTTCGACGCCACCTCCTTCCCCTCCTACGGCGAGTTGTCCGGCAACCGCCCCGAGCGGCTGCGGCCCCGCGCCGGGGAGGCCGGCCCGCGCAAGCGGCATCCCGCCGACTGGGTGCTGTGGCGTCCCACCGAGGAGGAACCCGCCTGGCGGGCGCCGTGGGGGCGGGGGGTGCCCGGCCGTCACATCGGGTGCTCGGCCATGGCCCTGCGTTCTCTCGGCGAACGGATCGACCTGCACGTGGGCGGGATCGACCTGTGCTTCCCGCACCACGAGAACGAACGCGCCCAGTCGGACGCGGTCACCGGGCACGAGGTGGTCGCCCACTGGGCCCACTCCGGTCACCTGCTGTTCGATGGGCACGAACTGGACGGACGCGCGGGCGGGGCGCCGGCGCTCGGGGAGGTCACCCGGGCCGGTCTCGACCCGCTGGCCGTACGGCTGGCGCTGCTCGAACACCGCCACCGCGGGCGGCTGGACCTCACCTGGCAGGCCCTGCGCGTCGCCGACGCCACGCTGCGGCGCTGGCGTTCGCGGGTGGCCGGGTGGGCGGAGGCGCCGAGCCGCCCGATGCCCTCGGGGCCGGTCTCCGCGATCGAGGACGCCTTCGACGACGACCTCGACACACCGCTGGCGCTGCGCCTGCTGCGCGGGCTCGAACGCGACGAGGCGGTCGCGCCCGGCGCCAGGCTTGAGGCGTTCCTGCATCTGGACCGTGTCCTGGGCCTCGACCTGTCCTGCGGGATCGGCCGCTCCGAGAGCCTGCCGCCGGGCGCGGCCGAGCTGCTCCAGCGGCGCCCGAGGGCGCGGGAGGCCGGAGACTGGGCCGCCGCCGACCGTCTCCGCGCGGAGCTG
Organism: Streptosporangium sp. NPDC020145; assembly: GCF_040631275.1. Taxonomy (NCBI): domain Bacteria; kingdom Bacillati; phylum Actinomycetota; class Actinomycetes; order Streptosporangiales; family Streptosporangiaceae; genus Streptosporangium; species Streptosporangium sp. NPDC020145. The sequence continues at coordinate 112,770 of NZ_JBEXZT010000007.1, forward strand.
GCCGGTCTCGGGGTGCTCGTCCGTGACACACCCGAGGGGCAGGACTGGTCGGTGCGGCCCTCCTGAAAGCCGTTTGTCGGTGGCGACCGGTAGCGTCCCGATCATGAGTGACAATGGCGTTGTCGTACGGCCGGCCACGGCCGCCGACCTCGACGGGGTCGTGGCGTGCAGTTCGGCCCTCTTCGCCGAGGACGCCGGCAGGCGTGACCCCTCTCTCGACGTGAACTGGCCGAAGGAGCACGGCCCGGTCCATTTCGCCGCCGCGCTGGGCGACCCGGCGCGCCTGGTGATGGTCGCCGACGACGGGGGCAGGGTCGTCGGCCACATGACCGGCTCGCTGTCGGGGCCGACCCCGATGCGGCCGGTCGCGGTCGCGACGCTGGGCAGCATCTACGTGCAGCCCGCCTACCGGGGGCAGAAGATCGGCAGCAGGCTGGTCGCCGAGTTCAGGACGTGGGCCGGGGGCAACGGGGCGCAGTACGCCGGGGTGACGGCCTACGCGGGCAACGAGGGGGCGGTCCGCTTCTACCAGCGCAACGGCTTCGCCACGCGCTCCGTCGTCCTGGAGACACCGCTGTGACCCACCGTCGTCACCGGTGACCGGCTGTCACCGTCCTCCTTGAGCCGTTCCACCGTCTTTTCCCGTCTCACCGCGGGTTTTCCCCTGTTGTACACGGGGCCGCCACGCGGTTCCCCGGGGGTCGCGGAGGTGGAAGCGGCGTTCTGACGTGCGAAGAGCTGCCAAACTTGTTCGAGCACGCCGCCTAGGAGGTGTTTGTGAAGTTCCGGCCATATGCCCGGATGCCCCGACCGCTCATGTGGCTCGCGCGGGTGGTGACCACCCTCGTGGTGCTCTGCCTGGCTCTGGCCGGAGCGGGGGTGCTGGCCGTACGAGCGTCGTTCCCGCAGGTGTCGGGCGACCTCAAGGTGAAGGGCCTGACCGGAAAAGTCACCGTATATCGCGATAAAACAGGGGTGCCGCATATCTATGCGGACTCCTCGGAGGACCTGTTCCTCGCCCAGGGCTACGTGCACGCCCAGGACCGGTTCTTCGAGATGGACTTCCGCAGGCACGTGACGGCCGGACGCCTGTCCGAGATGTTCGGCCCCTCGACGCTCCCCGAGGACAAGGCCATCAGGACCATGGGCTGGCGGCGGATCGCCGAGCGGGAGCTGCCGATGCTCTCCGAGCAGACCCGCCGCTATCTCGACGCCTACGCCAGGGGCGTCAACTCCTGGATGGAGCAGCACGAGGGCGCCCTCGGCAAGAGCCTGGAGTACGGCCTGCTCAGGCTCACCAACTCCGGCTACCAGCCGGAGCCGTGGACCCCCGTCGACTCGGTCGCCTGGCTCAAGGCCATGGCCTGGGACCTGCGCTCCAACCTCTCCGACGAGATCGGCAGAGCGGTGGCGGCGAGCAAGCTGCCCCGTGAACGGGTCGAGCAGCTCTGGCCCGGCTACCCCTTCGGCACGCACCGGCCGATCGTCACCAAGGGCTCGGTCACCGACCACGGCTTCGACCAGGCCCAGGAGCCGCGTGGCGCCTCGCCCGGCCCCGAGGAGAGCGCCGACCCCACGGCGCTGACCGGGGCCGCCGCGACCGTCGCCGCGGTACCGAGCCTGATGGGCGACCCCAAGGGGGGCAACGGCATCGGCTCGAACTCCTGGGTCGTCGGCGGCGCGCACACCGCCTCGGGCAAGCCGCTGCTGGCCAACGACCCGCACCTGGCGCCGGGGATGCCCTCGATCTGGTACCAGGCCGGGCTGCACTGCCGTACCAAGAGTGAGCGGTGTTCCTTCGACGTCACCGGGTTCACCTTCTCCGGGCTGCCCGGCGTGATCATCGGGCACAACGACCGGGTCGCCTGGGGGTTCACCAACCTCGGCCCCGACGTCGCCGACCTGTATCTCGAACGGGTGAAGGACGACTCCTACCTGTTCATGGGCGAGTGGCGGCCACTCACCACGAGGGCCGAGAAGATCGAGGTCGCGGGTGGCGATCCGGTCACGCTCACGGTGCGCGAGACCCTGCACGGGCCGATCATCTCCGACGTCATGGGCGACGCGAAGGACGCCCTGCCCGGCGCGGCCACGGTCTTCAGGGAACCGGCGGACGCGGTCGCCCTCAAGTGGACCGCGCTGGAACCCGGCAGGACCGCGGACGCGATCTTCGACCTCAACACGGCACGTGACTGGCCGAGTTTCAGGGCGGCGGCGAGCAAGTTCGAGGTTCCCTCGCAGAACATGGTCTACGCCGACGTGGACGGCAACATCGGCTACCAGGCACCCGGCCGCATCCCCGTCAGGACCAGGGGCGACGGCACCTGGCCCGTCCCCGGCTGGACCGGCGAGTACTCCTGGCAGTCGACCATCCCCTTCCAGGACCTGCCCAGCGCCTACAACCCGCCGGAGGGCTACGTCGTGACCGCGAACAACGCGGTCGTCGATCCCGGGCGCTACCCGCACATGCTGACCAAGGACTGGGCGTACGGCTACCGCTCCCAGCGCATCCTCGACCGCCTTGGGGCCGAGATCGCCAAGGGCAAGGTGGACGTCGAGACCATGGGCGCGGTCCAGCAGGACACCGGCAACGGCCTCGCGCCCTTCCTGGTGCCCCGCCTGACGGCCCTGAAGGTGGCCGGGGACCCGGCACGCGCCCTCGACCTGCTGCGTTCCTGGGACGGCTCGCAGGGTGTCGACTCGGCCCCCGCGGCGTACTTCAACGCCGTCTGGCGGCACCTGCTCATCGAGACCTTCAACGACGACCTGCCGGAGGTGGCCTGGCCGACCGGCGGCGACCGGTGGTTCGAGGTGGTCCGCGTCATGCTCGACCGGCCGCAGGACCCGTTCTGGGACGACACGCGGACGCCTCAGCGGGAGACCCGCGACGACATGCTGCGCCGGGCCATGGCGCTCGGCTACGACGAGCTGCGGCGGCTCCTGGGCGAGGACGTCAAGGCGTGGCGCTGGGGTGAGGCGCACACGCTCACCCTGACCAGCCAGACCTTCGGCTCCTCGGGGATCTCTCTGGTCGAACGGCTGTTCAACCGTGGCCCGTTCCCGGTGCCGGGCAACGACGACGCGGTCGACGCCGCAGGCTGGGACGTCCAGGAGGGGTACGAGGTCAGCTGGCTGCCGTCGATGCGGATGGTCGTCGACCTCGCCGACCTGGACAGGTCACGATGGATCAACCTGACGGGCGCCTCGGGACACGCCTTCCACGCCAACTACTGGGACCAGGCGCCCCTGTGGGCCGACGGCGGGACGACGCCGATGCTCTCCCGCGAGGAGTCCGTCAGAAAGGCCGCCGTCGACACCCTGACCCTCACGCCGTGACCCGTCTCACGGCAGGACGCGGGACTCGCCGACGGCCAGGTCCCACAGGTCGGCGCGGTCTCTGCCCGCTGCGGCCCATGCCGCGCGGGCCTGTTCGACCGGGGCCAACAGCGGCTCGCCGGACAGCAGGAAGGTGCCCCAGTGCATGGTCGCCATCCGCCGCGCCCCGACGTCCGCGCACGCCTGTACGGCCTGCGCCGGATCGACGTGCGAGTTCTTCATGAACCAGCGGGGCTCGAACGCGCCGACCGGCATCAGGGCCAGGTCGACGCCCGCCGGATAGCGCTCCCCGATCTGGGCGAAGCGCTCGCCGTACCCGCTGTCCCCGGCGAAGTAGACCGTCTGGTCCATGGTCCTGATGACCCAGCCGCCCCACAGCGTCCTGCAGGTGTCGCTGATCGACCTGCGGCTCCAGTGGTGGGCGGGGACGAAGTCGAAGGACACCTCGCCGATCTCGGTGCTCTCCCACCAGTCGAGTTCGACGACGTCGGTGAAGCCCCGCCGGGTGAACCAGGGCCTCAGTCTGGCCGGGACGAGGACGGGGGTGTCTCTGGGCAGGCGCCGTACGGTCGGGGCGTCCAGATGGTCGTAGTGGTTGTGGCTGATCACCACGGCGTCGATCCTGGGCAGGTCCGTCCAGGCGACGCCGGGCGGGGTGAGCCTGGGCCTGCCCCCGGGGATGCGCCTGGCCCAGACGGGGTCGGTGAGGATCGTCAGGCCGCCCATCTGCAGGACGTAGGTCGCGTGCCCGACCCAGGTGACCACGGTCTCGGTCGCCACCGGCCTGGGCAGCCCGTTCCTGGTCACCGGGATCAGGTCGGCGTCCCCGGTCTCCGGCCGGAACCCGCCGTGCCACATGGCGGCGAGCAGTTCCTGGAAGGCGGGCAACGGAGAGGTCAGCCGGTCTCTGAAGCTACGTGGCCACGCCCGTTCCGGTGCGCGCGGCGAGATCTCAGGCTGGATCGTCTGAGACATGGGTGACCCCCTTGGCAACCACCGGTCCGGGCGATGATCCCTATATGAGGTGATTTATTCCCATTAAGGTGACTTAAGCCGAAACCGCCAGGGCGATTTACGGGTCCAGTTCCCGTCTTCCAGGTTCGCGAGGCGCTCGGGCACGCACGGGGCCCATGCCGGAGGGGCCGGACCGCGCACGCGGCCCGGCCCCTCCACTGTGGATCACCACAGTGTTTCCGCTCCGTCACGGGGAACCGCGGAGTTCGGTCCCACGCCGTTCATCGATCAACGAATCAATGCCGACGGAGATGTTCACCGAATCATCCGCGACCGATCACACCCCAGAGGACCGGACGTGGAACAACCCGGCGACCGTCTCCCCGGAAAACGGCGTCGTCCCGATGTTCCTCGGTCTCCACCGCCACGGAGTCGGTTCAGCGGGGGCCCTTCGCCCAGGCGTACTCGATGTCGTACGGCATGCCGGGCAGGGTCATCCCGGGCCTGACGCGCTGGTCGTGTCCGGGCCGGTCGAAGGCCCGCCCGACACGGATGAGAACCCGGCCGGAGGAGCCACAGTGGTGGTAGCAGGCCACGGCACCCCTTCGTGTTCTGGCTGGAATTTCGTCAAAACTATCCGCCGGACGGACTCCGGCTCCACCGTGATCCCTGCCAAATGACGAAGGTTTACCGCCAACCTCCTCCGCCGTCACAAAATCCTAAAACCGCGTCCTGAACCACCACGGTGATTTACGGATGTAGTTTCCGTCCTCCAGGTTCGCGAGGCGTTCGAAGACGTTCCACGAGGAGGGGTCACCGCAGACGAGCACCGAGACGACCACCGCCACGACGTACAGCGGAAGCATCGGCAGTCCCGCGCAGAACATGTACTGCGAGGCGTGCCTGCCCTCGTGCCTGACCAGGGACTCGGTCAGACTCCCCTCCTGCGACCTGGTCAGCACCACGTTGCCGACGGTGAACGCCCCGGCGACGGGGAACGGGATGCGGTAGCCGTAGGCGAGGATCAGCCCGTCCGGCCCCGCCCTCCTCCTGGCGCCGCCCAGCCGTACCAGCAACAGTCCGAGCGGGGTGGACAGGTTGAGGTAGTTGAGCGTGCGCCGTACGCGATGCAACCGCCGCATACCAGGATTGTGCGCCGCCGTGCCGCGGGGAGCCAACGGCTCTCCGGTACGGGAGATGACCAGATCGTCTGCCTCGTGACCGTTCGCGAGTCCGAGGTTACGATTGACGGCTGCGACGCGCCGCCGCCCGTGACCCCGCCCTGGCGGACCTGATCACCTGTTCCGAACTGGTCGTCGCCGACGGCATGCCGGTGGTGTGGGCGGGAAGACTGGCGGGGCTGCGCGTCACCGGCGCCCACTCGCCTCCCTTCGGGTTCGACGCCACCGTGGAGGGTGTGCGCGGGATCGTCCGCCGGGTGGTCCGCCCGCGCCGCCCGGCTCAAGGCCCTGGCCGAGACGCCGGGGGCTCCCTAGTGGCGGGTCAGCAGCCAGGAGCCGCCGTGTGAGGTCGGGGTGATCAGGACGGCCACCAGGGCGGCGATCATGCCCCCGTAGAGGTAGACGTAGCCCGACAGGTCGGCGGCGATGATCACGTCGCCCTCCTGTCTGCCGGAGAGCCACATCATCGTCATCACCAGCCAGCCGCTCGCGGCGGCCAGGGCCGCCAGCTTGCCGCGCATCATCCGCCCGGCCCCGTAGCAGACGGCGAACAGCGCCAGGACGCAGCCGAAGGAGGAGATCGGGACCGTGGTCGGCCTGAGGTACCACGAATGCTGGAAGGCGCCCAGAAGGCCCATGAGAAGGCCGAGAACGAAGAGGACGGCGTACGCCGCCACGGCGACCGCCCTGCCCGAGGACCGCTCGGCCGTGGGGACCTGCTCCATCACAACCATGGAGGCTAGTCGATCCCGGCGAAGAGATCGTCCTCCGGCTTGTACGGCTCGCCGAGGCCGCCGACCTCGACCGGTGCCGCCGGAGCGCCGGAGCCGGGGAGGCCGGAGCGCAGGATGTAGTGCTCGACCGCCAGCACCTCCTGGCCGACGTCGTTCGACAGGGCGTACCACGGGGCCTCGACGCTGATCTGGGTGGCGTGCGCCCGCATCGCCGCGAACTTGGCCTCGATGTGCGCGCGGGCGTCGATCTCGGTGGTGACGTCCTCGTCGGCGCAGCCGTACGGCAGGTCCTCGACCCGCTCGGGGAGGAAGCGCGTCCCGGCCTCGACCAGCGCCTGGGCGGTCCTGCGCATCGTGGACCTGGCCACCGCGGTGACGTAGAACTTGGCGATCCGCCACGGCTCGCCCTCGCCGAACGCCGGGTCCGCGGCCAGTTCGAAGGCCCGTACCGAGACGCGGTGCGCCTGGATGTGGTCGGGGTGGCCGTAGAAGCCGTTCTCGTCGTAGGTGACGAGGACCTGGGGACGCGTCTCGCGGATGACCTTGACCAGTTCTCCGGCCGCCTCGTCGAGGTCGGCCCGCCAGAAGGCGGCGGGGTGGTCGTTCGAGGCCACGCCCATCATGCCGGAGTCGCGCCAGCGCCCCGGGCCGCCGAGGAAGCGGTGGTCGGTGACGCCGAGGGCCGCGCAGGCGGCGGCCAGCTCGCCGATCCGGTGCCTGCCGAGGGCGTCGTCGCGGTCGGACGTCAGGTGGGCCAGGCCGGGCGGGATGACCTCGCCCTCGTCGCCCAGGGTGCAGGTCACCAGGGTCACCCCGGCCCCCTCGGCGGCGTACTTCGCCATGGTGGCGCCGGTGCCGATCGTCTCGTCATCGGGATGGGCGTGCACGAGCAGCAGACGGCGGTCGTTCATGGTTCGAGGGTAGCCGCCGGGTGTAGAGCGTGACACGGACCGCACCGGATATCCGGGTGGGCCCGGCCTTGGTGAAGCCCCGCTTCAGGGCGGCCAGCCGGGGGTCGCTCTGCCACTCGGTCCCCGGGAGCCGCCGGGAGACCAGCCACACCCGCTCCGCGCCGGGGTCGAAGGGCACCAGCTTCCCGTACGGCCCGCCGTACACGGAGACGAACAGCCAGAAGCGTTCCGGCGCGTAGAGCACGGCGTCGCCGGGGCGTTCGGCGGCACCGAGTTCGGCCGCCAGGGTGCGCAGGTCGTCGGGGCGGTTGGCGGGGCCCCTGACGGTCAGCTGGGCGCTCATGGACAGCGCCGCGAGGGCGGCCAGGGCCGCCAGGCCGATCGGCGCCCGCCCGGAGAACGGCCGGGGCAGCCCCGCCAGACCGGCCCCGGCCAGCAGCGCCAGGGCGGGCAGGACGAACATGACGTAGCGCGGGTTGTAGACCGGGTACACCTGGGAGATCGCGTAGGACAGCGCGACCGGGACGAGGGCCCACGGCAGGGCGACCTCCGTGAGCGACGCCCTGCCGTACCAGACGCCGAGCAGGGCGAGCAGCCCCAGGAGGGCGAGGAACAGCGGCGGGGTGCCCGAGTCCTGCCAGGAGACGGGTCCTCCGGAGATCTCCACACCGAACTGCGCCAGGGCCGCCAGGTCGGGCGTCTTCAACCAGAAGAGCTGTTCGTCCCGCTGCCCGGAGGCCATGAGGACCAGGGGAACCAGCAGCACCGCCGCCCCGGCGAGCGCCGCGAGCCAGGGCAGGATCTCCCGGCGCCCGCGGCGGAGCACGACGAGGGCGTGCGCGGGCAGCAGGAGCAGCGCGTAGAGGTGGAACCAGCCGAGCAGGGCGACCAGCAGGCCGTAACCGGCGTGGCGGGAGCGCCGTTCGCCGAGCAGGACCAGGGTCGAGGCCACCGCGACCGCGCTGACCAGGGCGTAGCTGCGTGCCTCCTGGCCGTAGCGGCTGACCATGGGGATGAGCGCGTAGGCCAGGCCCGCGTAGGTCCCGGTCCAGGAGCCGGGGGCGGAGAGCCTGCGGCCCAGGGCCGTGATCCCGGCCGCCGCCCCGGCGACCGCGAGCGCGGAGGGCAGCCTGACCGCGACCTCCCCGCCGAGGGCGGCGAAGGGGCGTAGCAGCAGGTAGTACAGCGCGTGGACGGTGTCGATGTGGGAGAGCAGCTCGCGCAGCTCGTCGAAGGACATCCTGGCCGCCAGGACGCTGACCGACTCGTCACGCCAGAACGAGGGGACGCCGATCCCCCACATCACGAACGCGAAGGCCAGAACGGCGGGCGTCCCGGGGGAGCGAGCGATTCGCTCGGTAAGCGTCACTCGCCCAAGTTTCTCCCATGATCACATTCATTTGGACCATCCTGGGAGATCCCTTCCCGGGACCGTACTGGCAAGATGACTGGTATGAGTGAGAGTTTTCCTCGGCTGCACGCAAGGACCCGCCGCTTCACCCTCGGCGTTCCCCGTGCGTTCACGGTCGCGCCCGACGGTGCGCGGATTGTCTTCCTGCGGACCAAGGGCGGCTGTGACCCGGTCACCTGTCTGTGGGAGTTCGACGTGGCCAGCGGCACGGAACGGCTGATCGCCGATCCCCGGGTCATCGCCGCCGACGAGGAGAACCTCCCGCCGGAGGAACGGGCACGCCGCGAGCGCGCCAGGGAGTCGGCGGGCGGCATCGTCGCCTACAGCACCGACGCCGCGGTGACCACGGCCGCCTTCGCCCTCTCCGGCGGCCTGTACGTCGTGGACCTGCGGACCAGGAGCGTGCGCCACCTGCGCACCCCGGGCCCGGTCATCGACCCCCGGCTCTCCCCGACCGGTGTGCACGTCGGATACGTGACCGGTGGCGCCTTCCACGTCCAGGACCTTGAGGACGAGGTCGACCACGCGCTCGCCCGCCCCGAGGCGCCCGAGGTGACCTACGGCCTGGCCGAGTTCATCGCCGCCGAGGAGATGGACCGGATGCGCGGCTACTGGTGGTCTCCGTCCGGCGAGGCCGTACTGGTCGAGCGGGCCGACGACTCACCGGTCGAGAAGTGGCACATCGCCGACCCGGCCAACCCCGCCAGGCCCGCGACCGAGCAGCGCTACCCCGCGGCGGGGTCCCCCAACGCCAAGGTCGAGCTGTTCGTGCTGTCCCTGGCCGGTGGCCGCGTCCCGGTGCCCTTCACCGACGAGTACCTCGTCAACGCCGCCTGGGACGACCACGGCCTGTCCATCGTCACCATGACGCGTGACCAGCGGACCATGCGCCTGTTCGACGTCGACCCCGAGACCGGCACCTCCTCCCTCGTCCGCGAGGACACCGACGCCGCCTGGGTCGACGTCGTCACCGGCGTCCCCGGCCACCTGTCGGACGGCTCCCTCGTCTGGGTGACGAACCTCGACGGGGGCCGCCGCCTGGTCGTCGGCGACCAGCCCGTCACCCCGGCCTCCCTCCAGGTCCGCGACGTCGCGGGCGTCAGCGGCGACACGGTGCTGTTCCGCGCCAGCGGCGAGCCGTCCGAGATCGCGCTGTGGGCCTACAAGGACGGGCGGATCACCCTGGTCAGCCCGCAGGACAGCGGCGTCTACAGCGGCCAGGCCGCGGGCGGGACCCTCGTGGTCACCGGCCAGACCTTCGACGGAGAGGGACCGGTCACCCGCGTCTCCCACCACGGCCGCCACGTCGGGCACATCACCTCCCACGCCGAACGCCACGGCCTCGACCTGCGGGTCTCCCTGATCCGTACGGGCGAGCGCGAGCTGTCGACCGCCGTGGTCTTCCCGTCAGGGCACGTGCCCGGCTCGGCGAGGCTCCCGGTCCTCATGGACCCGTACGGCGGCCCGCACGCCCAGCGTGTCCTGTCCGCCTCGGGCGCCTACCTGACCAGCCAGTGGTTCGCCGACCAGGGCTTCGCGGTCGTGGTCGCCGACGGCCGGGGCACCCCGGGACGCGGCCCCGAGTTCGAGCGGGAGATCCTGCACGACCTGGCGACCCCGGTCCTCGACGACCAGGTGGACGCCCTGCACGGCGCGGCGGAGCGCTTCCCCGACGACCTGGACCTGTCCAGGGTCGGCATCAGGGGCTGGTCGTTCGGCGGCTACCTCGCGGCGCTGGCCGTGCTGCGGCGGCCCGACGTCTTCCACGCCGCCATCGCCGGAGCCCCGGTGACCGACTGGCGGCTCTACGACACCTGCTACACCGAGCGCTATCTCGGCCAGCCCGCCGAGGGGCACTACGACGCCTCGTCGCTGTTCGCGGACGCCGAGAAGCTCGAACGCCCGCTCCTGCTGATCCACGGCCTGGCCGACGACAACGTGGTGGCCGCGCACACGCTGCGCCTGTCGTCCGCGCTGCTGGCCGCCGGGCGCCCGCACAACGTGCTGCCGCTGTCCGGCGTCACCCACATGACGCCGCAGGAGGTCGTGGCCGAGAACCTCCTGCTGCTGCAGGTGGACTTCCTCAACAAGGCCCTGTCCTGACGAGGAGCGGCCGCCGTACCCTCCCCGGGGTACGGCGGCCGCTTCCGTTCAGTCCTGGGGCGTCACTTGAAACGCTGCCACTTGCCCGCCGACCGCTTGATGCCGTTGCGGCCGTGGCCGGTAGCGGGGCCCGTGTTGGAGCCGGGGCCCGCACCCGCGCTGCGGCCCCCGGGGGCGGCGTCGTCGGCACTGGCCTCGGGGTCGTAGGTGTCCCCGCCCTGCGGGCCGGTGGCGCCCCCGTTCCTGCCACCGCCCCTGCCGCCGACCTTGCCGCCGCTGTGGCCGCCGGTCATCGAGCGGACGTCCTGGCCTGCGTCCTCGGTGGCCCTGTTCCGCTTGGCGGGCCGCCCGGTCTTCGTCGGGCCGGGCGAGGGGGTCGCCACGGGGGCCGGGTCCGCGGTGACGGTGTGACCGACGGCGGGCACGGCGGCCTCGGCCGGCCCCCCGCAGATCATGAAGGCGGGGACAAGAAGGGCGGCTCCCGCCAGGAGCCTGCCCAGCGTCGAGCTCGTGACGGATGCGATCGATTCAGGTGACACGGGGGCACCCCTTTCCTGCGACTTTTCGCACTCGACTGACCACTGTCAGTGACGATCACTGTAGTCGCGCGGAGCCGTTTCCCCCGGAAGGTGCACCCGGAGGTTCCCCTCCTTTCCCCACCGGACAGGACGGTTTTCCTTCACTCCGCCGTTGGCGTGCCAGCTGCTCCACAGGGCGGCGTAGGAGCCACCCGCGGCGACCAGCTCGTCGTGGGAGCCGAGTTCGCTGATCCGCCCGTCCTCGACCACCGCGACCCGGTCGGCGTCGTGCGCCGTGTAGAGGCGGTGGGCGATGGCTATCACCGTACGGCCGTCGAGCACCGCGGCCAGCGAACGCTCAAGGGAACGGGCCGCCCTGGGGTCGATCAGCGAGGTCGCCTCGTCCAGGACGAGGGTGTGCGGGTCGGCCAGGACCAGCCGGGCCAGGGCGAGCTGCTGGGCCTGGGCGGGCGGGACCGGCTCACCGCCGGAACCGACCATCGTGTCCAGCCCGTCGGGCAGACCGGCGGCCCACTCCCAGGCGTCCACCGCCTCAAGCGCCGCCCTGACCTGGTCCGCGTCGGCGTCCGGACGGGCGATCAGCACGTTCTCCCGCAGCGTGCCCCGGAACACGTGGTGTTCCTGGGTCACCAGCGCGACGTGGCCGCGCAGGTCGTCGAGCGGGAGCTCGACCAGCGGGGCGCCGCCGACCGTGACCGAGCCGGTCCGCGGCCCGTGGACGCCCGCGAGCAGGCGGCCGAGCGTCGACTTGCCCGCCCCGGAGGGACCGACCATGGCCAGCCGCTCCCCCGGCCTGACCACCAGGTCGACGCCGTGCAGCACGTCGTGCCCCTCGCGGTAGGCGTAGCGGACGTCTTCGGCCCGCAACTCCTCCCCCTCGGGAGCCTCGGAACCGGCCTCCCGGTCGTCGGGCACCTCGGCGACGCCGAGCAGCCGGGCCATGGAGGCGCCACCCACCTGGAGTTCGTCCACCCATGACATCAGCCGGTCGAGCGGGTCGGCCAGCTGCTGCACGTACAGCGTGGCCGCCGTCACCTGGGCGATCGTGACCCAGCCCTGGATGTAGAAGACACCCCCGGCCAGCAGCGTCGTCACGATCGGGAGCACGTAACCGAACTCGACGGCCGGGAACCACACCATGCGCAGCCCGAGGGTGTAACGTTCGGCCGCCCACGACCTGGCGATGTCGACGTCCGTACGGCGCCGCCTGCGCTCCTGGAGTCCCAGGGCCTCGACGGTACGGGCGCCGCCGACCGTCTCGGCCAGCCCCTCGGTCATGTCCGCGTAGGCGGCGTTCTCCCGCAGATAGCCGTCCCGCGCCCGCCTGAGGTACCACCGCGTCGAGATCCACAGCAGCGGTACGACCAGCAGCGCGGGCAGCACGAGCAACGGCCCGGTCAGTATCAGCGCCCCCGCGGTGATCACGAAGGCCACCAGGGCGATCACCGTCTCCGGTACGGCGTGCCGCACGCTGCGGGAGAGGGTGTCCACGTCCCGTGAGGTGCGGGTGATCAGGTCGCCGGACCCCGCGCGCTCGACCGTGGACAGCGGCAGGGCGAGGACCCGGCCGACGAACTCCTCGCGCAGTTCGGCCAGGACCTTCTCCCCGAGCCGTGAGGAGACGTAGACCGCGAACCTGACGAGCACCCCCTGCGCGGCGAGGAAGCCCGCGATGGCCAGCGCGACCACGGTGACGTCGATCCCCGTGCCGCTCTTGATGCCGTGGACGAGGTCGCCGAGCATCCACGGCACGACCAGGCCCGCCGCCGCGGCCAGGCCGTGCAGGCCGAGGGCCGCCGACAGCGTGCCGGGATACTTCAGGGTGAGTCTGCGGGCGTAGGCCCGTACCTGTGCCCGGTCGGCGACCGGGAGGATCTGCCCGCTCACGCGGCCTCCTTTCCTGGGTTCCCGCGTCCGGCGCCGGCGGGTTCCGGGGGCCGCGTGGACTCCTCCTCTCCCCTGGTGACGACGGCGCGGTAGTCCGCGCTGACGGCCAGCAGTTCCCTGTGGGTGCCCTGGGCCCGCGCGACGCCCTCCTCCACGTAGACCACGTGATCGGCGTGGTCGAGCACCAACGGGCTCGTGGTGCAGACGAGGGTGGTTCTGCCCGCCCTGGCCTCCGCCAGCCGTACGGCGATGCGCGCCTCGCTGTGCGCGTCGACCGCGCTGGTCGGCTCGATGAGGATGAGCACCTCGGGGTCGGCGGCCAGTGCCCTGGCCAGCCGCAGCCGCTGCCGCTGGCCGCCGGAGAACTCCCGGCCCGCCTCGGCGACGGCCGCGTCGAGACCGCCGGGCAGCGCCTCGACGACGTCCTCGGCGCATGCGGCGCGCAGGGCGCGGTTGATCGTCTCCTCGGAGGCGGTCCCGGTCACGTCCAGCTCGTCCCTGAGCACCCCGGCGAACATCCCGGCCTCGTTGTCGGCGACCAGGATCCGGCGGCGGACCTCGGCGACCGGCAGACTGTCCAGCGGTACGTCGCCGAAGTCCACGTCGCCGTCGGCGTACCGGCCGAGCCGGTCGGCGATCGTCGCGCTCTCCTCGGGGACGGCCGAGACGACGGCCGTGAGGGCACCCGGGCGTACGGCGACGCCGGAGGCGACGTCACGCAGCAGGCCGCCGGGCGAGGTCCCGGTGCCGCCGGTGATCTCGGGCCGCAGGTTGAGGATCCGCACCACCCTGCGGGCGGCCACGTGTCCCTTGGTCAGCTTGTCCGCGGTCTCGGTGAGCGTGCGCAGCGGGGAGATCAGGAAGGCGGCGTAGCCGTAGAAGGCCACGAGCTGGCCCACGGTGATCTCCCCGCTGAGCGCGAACCTGGCGCCGAGCCAGGTCACGCCCGCGATCAGCAGGCCGGGCAGCAGGACCTGGGCTCCCTCAAGGGTCGCCTCGATCGCGGCGACCCGCACGCCCGCCCGCCGTACCTTCTGGGACTCCTCCGCGTAGCGCTCGGCGAAGATCTGCTCGCCGCCGACGCCGCGCAGCACGCGCAGGCCGGCGACGATGTCGGCGGCCCTGGTCGAGAGCTCCCCCTGGAGGTCACGGTGGGCGTGCTGGCGCCGGTGCAGCGGCCTGAGCAGGGGGCCGACCGCGACGGCCATGATCGGAACACCGACGAGCACGGTCAGTCCGAGCGCGGGCGAGGTGCTGATGAGGATGACGGTGACCGTGACGACGGCGACGACCGCCCCCGTGCCCCGCAGCAGGATGTCCATCGCGTTGCCGATGTGGGCGATGTCGGAGTTGCCGACGCTGACCACCTCGCCGGTCGACACCCGCTTGGGCAGGGTCGCCCCCAGCCTGGTGGCCTGCCTGACGGTGACCTGGACCGTGCGGTAGGCGGCGGACAGCCAGTTGAAGACGGCCATCCGGTGACGAAGGGTGCTCGTCACCGCCTGCGCCACTCCCAGGCCGAACACGACCGCCGTCCAGATGAGCAGGCTCCGCATGTCCTGGTTCCAGATGGCGTCCACGCTGCGACCGATCGCGGCGGGGATCAGGGCCATCGAGGTCCACCACAGGATGGCGTAGCCGATGCCGATGAGCAGGGGACCGGCCTGCGAGCGGGCGGTCCAGAGGAGATATCGGAAGGGACTTCGGGAATCGGGATCGCCGGGATCAGCGGCAGGCAGGGAACGCATAGCCCTACCAGGCTGACAAACCCCACGATCACCCGGCAAACCGTTTTCTGACCGTGAGACGGGCCTCGTCAATCAAGGTTGACATCTCGATGGCGTCAACTTACATTGACATACATGAGCGACACGGCACAGCTGGCCTCGGACGCGGGCAGCCGCGACCCGGCCGTCGGCCTGCGGGCCGTACGGGCGTTGCGGATCCTCGTCGATCGGCTGGAGGCCCTCCAGGTCGAGAACGCCAGACAACAGGGCTGGTCCTGGCAGGAGATCGCCCACTGCCTTGAGGTGACGAGGCAGGCGGTCCACAAGAAGTACGCCGGTGGCCGCGGGCTGCTGAGACGGGAGAAGTAGCGATGTTCGAACGGTTCCACCAGGAGAGCCGCCAGGCGGTCACCCTCGCCCAGGAGAACGCCAGACGACTGCGCCACGACCGCTGCGGCACCGAGCACATCCTGCTCGGCCTGCTCGACCAGCGTTCCTGCATGGTCACCCGGGTGCTGACCGGGCACGGCCTCGACTACGAACGCGCCTACCGGGCCGTCGTACGGCTCACCCCCGTCAGACGCGCCACCGCCCTCGACGCCGAGGCCCTCGAAACGATCGGCATCGACCTGTCGGCCATCAGGGAGAGGGTCGAGGCCGCCTTCGGGCCCGGCTCCCTCGACCGCGACCCCGTCACGACCAGGAACGGGCTCCGCAGCGGACGGCACATCCCCTTCACCCCACAGGCCAAGAAGGCCCTGGAGCTGTCCCTGCGCGAGACGCTGGCGCTCAAGCAGAAGGGCATCCGCGACGGCCACCTGCTGCTCGGCATCCTCCGCGAGGGCAGAGGGCTGGGCTCCCGCGTCATCACCGACGCCGGCATCGACACGGGGGCGCTGCGCCGGGAGATCGTCGCGGAGCTCGGCCAGGATCAGGGCGGCGCCTCCCGGGCATAGGCCGGGCCGGGGACCGGGCCTCTCTCCGGCCCGGTCCTAACCGGCCCGGAAGCGCGCGGAAACCGCGAGGGCCGCGGCGAGGCACGCGAACGGCACGACGGGAAGCACATAACGGTGATCGAAATCGAGCACGGCGACGGGCAGCACCAGCAGAACCACCGCCGTCCCCCACGGCAGCAGCACATCCTTACGGCGCAGGCCCGCCGCCCCCAGCAGAAGGATCACCCCGAGGAACGGCCCACGCAGGTAGGAGGGGTTCTGAAAGGCCTGCAGGAACCCGGCGTACGGCTGGACCGCCTCGTACTCCCCGGTGACGCCCGGCGCGTATCTCCGCAGGTACGAACGGGCCCAGTCGGGAACGGCCGGCGCCGCCACGCCTCCCCACAGGCTGAGCGGCCCGGACATCCGCATCGGATGGTCCGCCGGGGTCCAGTGGAAGGCCAGCGAGACGTCACCGGCGACGGTCCGCAGATAGTCCAGAGGCTGCGCGAGGACGGCGTGGACCGCGAATGACCGGGCGAGCGAGTCGTTCTCCTTCCGGCCTCCCGGCATGCGGTTGAGCGACGCCTCGGGCGCCCAGTAGTAGCCCTCCGCCGCGTCCCGCCACGTCCCGTTGGGACACAGCGGCGCCTCGGCGGGCGGCGGTTTGATCACGTCGCAGTCGGCGAAGGTCATGACACGCGCCCAGAGCGCCGCCCCGTCACCGCCGACCAGTTTGAAGCGTCCGTACTCGGCCTGGTACCAGGCGGCGTACGACAGCAGCGGAAGCGCGCCGGCGAGCGCCGTGACGACCAGCGGGCGCCACCCGACACGGCGTACGGCCAGCCAGCCGAGGGCGACCAGGAAGATCGGCAGCCCGACGGTCCTGGTGAGCGCGGCCCACGCCAGGAACACGCCCGCCGTCGCCCCCGCCCAGAGCGGCGGAGCGGACGACCAGGACAGCAGCACGGTCGCGGCGACCAGCAGGAAGACGAACAACGTGTCGCCGAGCACGGCGTGCTCAAGCCGCAGGAACGAGGTGTCGAACAGCACCGGGACGGCCGCGGCCGCCGCCCCCCAGGCGGGAACGCCCTTACGGCGAAGCAGGGCGTAGATCATCACGCCGACGCCCAGTCCCATCGCGTGCTGGACTCCCACGACCACCGGAATGCTGTGAAAGGGCATGAGCAACCGGAGCAGGAAGGGGTAGCCGTTCGGGTTCAGATCCTCCCTGGGCGTCAGCTCGTAGGCGAGCTGAAGGTATGTGTACGTGTCGTACCAGTAGATCCGTCCGGGCCGGAATCCCAGCATCGTCAGCGCCCTGAGCCCCAGGGCGAGGGTCACGACCACCGCGAACAAGCGATGCCGGAAAAGACTCCCGCGAATCCACCTATACCGGGAAAGGCGCTCCTGCCGGGATTCCAATGCCGTGACCACGCGAAATCCAACCGTCGCTCAGTAGGGGGACGCCGGCCTCCCGGCCACCGCGGATCGTGACGGCCCGGGGACGGCTCACCTCCGGTGCCCACCAAAGGTGATCATGCCGATGGAGCGACCATATACGAATAAGGGCGCCCCAAGTCGACATTCAACATCATTTCCATTAGAACTGGCGATGAAAAGTGGTCATTTGTCGCCAGAGAGCCCCATACGTGCCGAGAATATATCTGACATGCCGCCATTCCCATCGGCTCGGCACACCTCTGCGTTCACGCGGCAAGACTTACCGTGACCACCCACACGACCGGCGGCACATCATCCGTAACAGGGCGTGCGACACGTTCCGCTCGGGCGTGAAACCGGGCATTCGTAGCAGATATTGAAGTACTTCCAGCCGCCGCACACCCCCACCTCGATCCGAAGCGGAAACACGCCGGCAGGCCGTCCCCATGCCTTCGGACCTCCCGAGCGTTCCGCCCCTTTCCCAACCTTTCGGATGGCATGAAAAGCGAATTATCGGCCCGCACTTCGGATTCGAAAACCGCGCCGATGGAGTGGGCGCAGTACGACTCCGAGGACACGCTCCGCGGGAAAGTAACCCACGTGCCGGGAGTCGTAACTGGCCTCCTGGTTGTCACCCAGGAGAACCAGCCTGCCCGGCGGTACACGATCCTCCGGCGCGTCGGACAGCGCGGGAACCCGGGCGCGCGGGACGGCGTCGCCGGGAACCGCGACGATCCGTTTGATCATCCAGCGCCTTCCGGACATCGACGCCTCACCGGCCCCCGGCGGCACCGGCGGATCAGGCCATTCACGTTCGGGCGTCGGCTGCTCCACCACGACCACCTGTCCGGCCCTCAGGGGGCGGCCACGCCGCGCGACGACGCGGTCTCCGTCCCGGTAGGCGGGTTTCATGCTCGACCCCCGCACCGTCACCGCGACCAGCCCGCGGGCCATCACCGCGGAGGTGAGCAGGCCCAGACCGAGAACCGACGCCGACGCGCCGCAGGCCACCGCCCATCCCCACGCTCCCCTGACGAGGAACGCGACCGTCCCTCCCCACAGGAGGAGCACACCGATCACCGTCAGCGTCCGGGCACGCGGCGGCCGGGTGGAGACCGCCGGCGCGCGGCCCCGCCCCGGACCGCCGGCCGGCGCCCCGGTCTCCCCCATCACGCGCTCGCGACCGGGACGACGAGGGCCGGCGTCGGCGGTCATCCCGCGCCTCCCGCCGTCAGCGCCGGCCCTTCGGCGGCGGGATCCCGATAACCGGACGACTGAAGCGCGAACAACCGCGCGTACTCTCCGCCGTCGGCCATCAGCCGGGCATGGTCACCCTGCTCCACTATCCGCCCGTCGCGGAGCACGACGATGAGGTCGGCGTCACGCACCGCGCTGAGCCGATGTGAGATCAACAGACTGGTCCGCTCCGCGCGGTGCGCGGTGAGCGAGGCGTGGATCTCGTGCTCGGCCTCGGCGTCCAGCCCCGCCGAGGGCTCGTCGAGGATCATCAGGTCCCGCCCGTCGCGCAGGAGCGCGCGGGCCAGCGCGAGCCGCTGCCACTGTCCGCCGGACAGCATCGTGCCGACCTCCGAGTCGTTCTTCTCCGACTCAGAGAAGAAGATCCGCGTCAGCGGGGTGTCGTATCCGTGGGGCAGTCCGGCGAGCGTGTCGTGGACACCGGCCCGTTCCGCCGCGGACCGGACGCGTTCCCTGTCGTCCCAGACAGCGGGGTCCCCAAGGGCGATGTTCTCCGCGGCCGTCATGTCGTAGTGCATGTAGTCCTGGAAGACCGCACTGATCCTGTCCCGCAGTCCGGCCACGTCGACGTCACGGATGTCCTGCCCGTCCCACAGGATGGAGCCCCTGGTCGGGTCGTAGAACCGGCACAGCAGCTTCACCAGCGTGGACTTGCCCGAGCCGTTCAGCCCGACGAGCGCGACCGTCCTGCCGTGGGGGACGCGCAGACTGACCCCGCGCAGCACCCAGGGGTGCTCCTCGGAGTAGCGGAACCACACATCACGCAGTTCGATCCCGTACCGCATCCGTGGCGGCGCCGGGGCCCGCGGAACGAGCGGCAGATCCGGGGGCGCCGTGATCACCGCCGTGTAGTGGCCGAACATCGTCAGGGCGTGATGTGACCGTGCGATGTCCCTGGCCAGACCGGCGAGGGCCGCCTGCAGGCTCGTCACCGCCGCCACGAAGACGGTGACGTCACCGACCGAAAGTCCTCCCGATCGCGCCGCATCCACCGCCCAGAACAGGCCCCCGCCGAACACCAGCGCGGTGAGCAGGTTGAGCGCGGCCTGGACCGCGACCTCCCGCCTGTCCACCGTCCGTCTCGCGGCGTTGGCGGCACGCCGTTCGTCCGTCATGCGCCTGCGCAGCAGAGGACCGATGCCGAACAGCCGCACCTCCTTCGCGGCCTCCACGCTGGACAGCAACTCGGCGTAGAAGAACTCCCGCCGTTCGATCGGGCCGACCTTCCAGAACATCCGGGAACGCCGCCTCGACATCGCGATCTCCGCGAGCAGCGACGGCACTCCCGACAGCGGCACCAGGACGGCCATCAGCGGGCTGAGCACCGTCAGCGACAGGAGGAAGCCCACGATAGTGATCGTCCCGCGGGCGATGCCCAGCGCTCCGTCCACCACCTGGTTCGGCATGTCGCTGGACTGCTGGGCGATGCGCAGCCGGTCCAGGAAACCCGGATTCTCGAACCGGCCCAACCCGGTGAAACCCTCCACCGCGGTGAAGAGCCGGTCCTGTGCGAGCAGCCCGACCCGGCGGTTCATCTCGGTCCGTAGATACTGGGTGGCCTGCGGCAGGGTCCCGGTGACGACGGCCGCCGCCGCGATCCCTGCGGTCAGCGCGACCAGTGCGCTCGCGGAGGCGCCGCCGACCAGGGCGTCCAGCACCAGTTTGGTCAGCCAGGCGGTCGCGACCGGCAGCGCACCGGTGACCAGCGTGACGAGGCAGTACAGGGTGAGGATTCCCGGTGCGGCCCTGGCCGTGAGCGCCCAGGAGCCGGCGATCCGGCGCGTCACGGTCAGAGCGTTCATGTGCTCCGGCTCGCCGTCCGTCCGGCTCTCACCGGAGGCCCGTGCCCGCCCGGAGGGTCGCGTACGGCTCATGCCACGGCGGTGGCCGTCTGCCCCAGGTCCACGGCCTCGTCGGTGACCACGAGTCTGCCTCCCCGCGCCGCCACCCGGAGCACGGTCGGGTAGGCCTTGATCTTGAAAGCCTTGCTGAGGGGGCCCGAGGAGGTCTCGACGACCACGGAGGCCACCGGCGCCAGATCGGCGACAAGGGCGTTCGCCTCGTCCGCGTCGTGGCTGAGCACGACCGCGACCACGCGGCCCCGCCCGCCGGGCAGCGCCCCGCTGTACTCCACGAACCTCGGCAGTTGTTCCCGGCAGGGGCCGCAGTTCGGCGAAAAGAACCCGACCACCGTGTCGTCGGCCAGCGATTCCCTGCTCAACGTTCCACCGTCAACGGTCGAGGTGAGGAATTCGCCGACCTCCTCACCCACCCCGAGAGAGGGCATGACTTTTCCGTGGCCGGGCTTGGACAGCAGTTCCGTGTGTTCCCGGAGACGTTTGATCACCCCTACCGAAAGGAGCAGATTCAGTACGCAGAGCGTCCCGACGAGCACCAGGGCCGCGATCACAAAAGGCATGACGTCCTCCTTCAACCGACTGCCGGAGGGGATGGGCGACGCCCAATACCCTTGTTCATTGGTTGGAAAAGCTCGAATATGTCGTCGAGTGCGGTGACCAGCACGCCGAGCATCGTCCCGCCGAGGACGGCGATCAGCACTCCAGCGGTCTCCAGGCCTTTCTGCGGTGTCAGGGTCCCGATCACGCCGACGACGGCGACCGCGGCGAGAATCACGTTCCTTACGGCCTGGCGCGGCCCCATCGGGACGGAGGACGCCCCGAAACACCGGCACGCCGCCCGCGTCCCTCTGCGCACCACAAGAACGACGACCACCGTGAACACGGCGAGCAGTCCCGCCGCGACCACGAATCCGGCGACGCCGGTGACGGGTGTGGGTGTCGCGAGCAACATCCATGTCGCGAGTTCGGCGCCCAGCACAATTCGAGCGAGAGAACGCACCGAGGCCGGCGGCACCAAATGCATATCACGTATGGAAGCAACGAAGTCACCGAACGTGTCGCGCCCGATGAGCTTGCCCGTCGAAGATATTAGGAACACGGCGCCGATGACACAGCGGAGCCCGATCGCCAGATATTGCACCGGACGCCCTCCACATGATCAACAATTGAATTTCAGTATGGCATCCGAATACACGGCCATCAAGTGTTGACATCATCAGAAATCACTGTTACGACAAACTCGCAATAAAGCCCGTTGCAAACACAAAATCCGTTTGTAATCATCGGCATGACCGGCGCCATATGTGTAAACCCAGCCGAAAGGAAGTGCCGTGCTCAAGAAGCTCGAAGCAATGGGAAGCAGTCTCCTTGGCATGTTCGTGCCCCGGGTCGAGGCCTCGGCGGCCTGCGGCCCCGTCGTGATCAAAAGCTACTCCAGCTGCTGGGAGTGCAAGGACATCTTCGGATGCGGCTGGAACGCCCCCTGTGACGCGTACTGCCAGAGCGGATGCGGGTGCGACGTCAGGACCTGCTACTGCTAGATAAGAGGCGGCCGTTACCGCCGAATAAAAGGTAGCCGATAAACATCGTGACCGGCGGCGGGCGGGTTCCGCCGGAAATTCGGCATTCCTGTGCACACGCCGGACGGCCTCACGGACCGCCCTCGGACATGTGCTCCTCCGCCGCCGGTCATGCGCCCGAGAGCGCGAACGGCATTGACTCACATTGTTTTCACGACGCCGATACGGGTTATCCGGAAACCGGCCGCGCGGGTTTCCGGAAAGGGTTCGTCCGGCACGGGGCGCTTCGCCTTCCCGAGCCGACGTGAAAGACGGCGGCCGGCGCGCCGCCGTGGACGGACGAAACGCAGAACGCGCCGCGGTCAGCCGGCACCGGCGGCGCATCAGCGGCGCACCGGTGACATGGGGGCCGTACCGAACGGCGAGCCGCGCGGCGGCTCGCAGAACGGTGTCACGACAGACGGGGGAGATTACGCGGTCGTTCCCAGCGGCTTCGCCTTGCGGGTCTCGACGCCGAAGAGGGCGACCGCCAGGACCGCCAGGACCAGGGGAACCGCGCCCAGGAGGGCGGTGGCGCCGATGGAGGGGACCGTGACCCCGGCGACCAGGACGGCCGTGACCGCGACCCCGCCGAACTTGCCGACCCCGGCGGACAGGCCGGAGCCGCGCGAGCGGATCCGGGTCGGGTAGATCTCCGAACTGTAGGCCGCCACCACCGCGGCGATCGTGGCGGTGCCGACGATCGGGCCCGCGAGCAGCACGTACAGCCAGGTTTCGTCGTGCACCAGCGAATCCCCCGCCACGGAGAAGGCCAGCAGGGCGGCGGCCACCAGGGCGCTCAGCACGACGATGGTCTTCTTCGCGCTCCACAGCCCGTACATCGCGGCGGCGACGAAGACCAGCGGCAGACCCAGCAGCGCCGAGTCCCGCAGAGCGCGGTCGGCGGCCTGCTGGGCGAGGCCGAGCTTCTGCAGGTTGGAGGGGATCCAGAGCTGGAAACCGTAGGTGACCAGCCCGACGCTCAGCCCCAGGATCACCACCGCGACACTGAGGCCGGTGAAGGGACGGTGGAACAGCGGCGTGTAACCGCCCTTGTCCGCGGCGCTCTCCTCGGTGACGGCCCGCTCGATCTTGGCCTCGGCCGCCTCCGTGGAACCGTACCTGACCATGATGGCCCGCGCCTCCTCCTCACGGCCGTGGGCCAGCAGGAACCGGGGCGACTCGGGGATCCAGCGGTTCAGCAGGATGAGCACCACTCCGGTGGGGATGCCCAGCAGCCACAGCGACCGCCACGAGTAGACGGGGATGAGCTCCGACGACAGCCAGCTCGTCATGGCGTAGGCCAGGGCCAGGTTGCCGCCGATGAGCACCATGACCCAGCCCCGGTGCCGTCCCGGGATCGTCTCGGCCAGCAGCGAGAAGGTGATGGGCAGCATGCCGCCCGCGGCGAGTCCCATGACCAGGCACATCACCAGGTTCCATCCGAAGGACGGCATCGCCCCGCAGATCGCGGTCGCCACGAACATCACCCCGGCCAGCAGGATGGCCGCCCGCCGTCCGATCCGGTCGCCGAGCCATCCCCACAGGAACGACCCCAGGACCGTTCCCGTCAGGCCGAACAGCGGAAGGAGCGCGACGGGCAGGTCGCCGCCCGGGTTGAGGGCCGACTTGAGGCCGTACTCCTTGCCCATGCCCGGGGCCACGAACGCCAGCGTGATCGGCTTCATCGCGTCGATGGTCACCGCGGCGGTCATCACGAGGATCAGACCGATGTGCGCGGGACGGAGCCCGGCGTCGTCGGAGGTACGGATGCGCACCTCACCGGCCTGCCTCGCGGCCTTGAGGTCACGCGGGACGAGCCCGTACGTGGTCACCGCCAGCCCGACGACGATCAACGCCATGCCGACCGTCATCGGGATGTCCATCGGCATGCCCGCCATGTGGAAGCCCATGTCCGCGGCGTGCACGTACATCGGGATGTGCAGCGCCACCCCCGCCACGCAGGTGAGGAATCCGGTCCAGAAAGCCAGGGGGTGGGCGAAGTCGATGCCGCCCACGGGCCGTTTGCTCATGAGTTCCCTCGGGATCACGATCGTCAGGGGGGTGACACCCGGGAGATGGGCCCGATCGGGTTTCGGTCACTGCCGCGAGATGTCTGCTTGTTCGATGCGTTCCGCACCGCCTTGGTTCGTCGAACAGTGCATCATCCGTGACTTGTGAACCGCTTGTGGGTCAGATGATCCGGCCGCCGCGCAGCCGCCAGTGGACCGACAGCACCCGCATCGGGCCGTTGGCGAACAGCCACTGGCCGATCCAGACGACCGTGAACATGGTCGCGAACGTCGAGAAGGCCACCGGGCGGGTGATGCCGGGGATCAGCCTCTGGTCCAGCAGGACCCACATGAGCAGACCCTCGGGGACGATCGTGAGCAGCCCGAAGAGCGTCGGCCAGTCCTTGTCCCAGCGGAACTGCATCAGCAGGTGGTAGAGCAGCTCCCAGAGCAGGCCGACGACGGCGACCGCGAGCAGGATGAGGTAGGCGACGCCGTACGTCCTGGACATGGGGCCTCTCGTGCCCGGCAGCACCGGCACGACCAGCGCCGTGAGGACCACGCCGACGGTGGCGAGCAGGAAGATCCGGGTCTGGAGACGACCGGCGAGGGTGGGGATCACGACGTGAACTCCTCAGATGGGACGGCCCGCGGCCCACTTGAACCACTGGCTGACCGAGCGCAGGGGGCCGAGGCCGGCGCAGAACCCGCGCCGGGAGAGGTCGGCGGCGATGTCGAGGGCGGCGGTCTGCATGCCGAGGAAGCTGTCCACCGCCGGGAAGTGGTTGCCCGCGACGGCGGCACCGGAGGCGTACAGCATGCCGTCCCCGCTGCCCGCGCCGCTCACCTCGAAGTTCCTGCCGACGGCCAGGCGACCGGCGCCGTTGCGCTGGGCTCCGCCGTGTTCGAGCAGGTCCGCCAGGACCCGGTGCTCGGGCATGTCGGCCTCAAGCCCGGTGCAGTCGACGATGAAGTCCGAGACGACCTGCCCGGCCCTGCCGTCGTCGCTGCCGGTGAAGCTGACCAGCCGTCCGTCCGGGGTCGGTTCGACCCGGTGGACCACCGCCTGGATCGCGTGGTACCAGTTGCCCTCCCGGCCCCGGCGCATCTGCTCCTGCCAGCGGCGCAGCTTCGGCGTGGTCGTGCCTCCCACGAGCTTGGCCAGCGCCGCGCGTTCGGCGCCCTCCGCCCGGCGGAACCGCGCCTTCAGCTGGCCGCCGAAGGCCGACTTGGGCAGGGTGAACGCCTGGTAGGCCCAGCCGTCCCCGCCGGGGCGCCGCATCCACGGGCTCGGGCCGTGGGGTCCGGTCACGTACGTGCGCAGCAGGTGCACGATCTGGGTGTGCAGGCCGTAGCGCTCCCGGTCGTCCATCAGCCGCTGGAGCACCCGGGAGGCGACGATCCCGGAGCCGCGCACCACCACCGTGCCCGGCCTGGTCTTGAGGAACTCGTAGACGTGCTCGTGCGGCTCGTAGGCGTTGACGACGTGGTGGTAGTCGTTGTAGGTCTCCCGGAAGCACTGGAGGTCCTCAAGGAACTTCAGGCCGGGGTAACCGACCGCCAGGTGCACATACCGGGAGCGGATCGCCACCCGCTTGGTCGGCGTCATGCCCGCCGGAGGGGTGAGGAGCGTGAAGTAGCCGCCCCCGAACCTGCGGCGGACCATCCGTACCTGCCCCTTGAGCAGCATCTCCCAGTACGAGACGCGGTCGGCCTCGCGTTTGACGGTGGAGAAGACCGTCGAGGCCCTGGGACTGAAGAAGTCGGTCAGGAGCGGCTCGACCAGGACCTGCCAGAGCAGTTTGGGCGACCTGTCCCGCCAGGCCTCGTGCACGGCGTAGGACGGGAAGCCCCAGATGTTGTCGGGTCTGGCCCCCGCGTCGGAGCGGATGCGCTCCTCAGGCGGCAGCTGGGAGACGCGGGTGAGGTACTCCCAGCTCTGCCACGGGGTGTCGCTGTTGGACAGCACGCGTATGGACGAGGTGGGCACCCCGCAGATCCTCAGCACGTCGACGAGGGTGAAGGAGCCGAGTCCCCCGCCCACCGAGACCAGCGGCACGTCGTGGAACGGGATGCCCGCTTCCTGGACCATCTGGTCGTGCCAGATCGGTGAGTCGATCAGCTGGGGAGTGAGGTCGTCATGGCGCCGGGCATCTAACACGTGACGTCCCCCGTGGTCTGACTCCGAGCGAGTTGCGGGTCCCCTTATTTCAGATAAAAGGGATCACGCGCAACTCGCCCGTGAAGAGCGTCAGCCGGCCAGCACCTTGATGTCGCCGGAGCCGGTGGACATCACGACCTTGTGCGCGGAGGCCGGATCCTGCGGCACGGAGACCTCCCTGTCACCCGATCCCGCCCTGGTCGACACGTTGTACGGCCCGCCGGGGAGGCGGACGGTCACGTCGCCGGAACCGCCCCGCATCTCGACCTCGTCGGGGACGGCGGTGTATCCCAGCTCGGCGGTTCCCGAGCCGACCTTGGTGAAGACCTTCCTGCCCGACAGCCCCGTGCCGGTGATGTCGCCCGACCCCGTGACGGCGGTGATCGCCCCGGTCAGGGAGGTGAGCCTGACGTGTCCCGAGCCCGTCTGCAGATCGACGGTCGTCCCCTTGGGGATCTCGATCCGGTAGTCGACGCCGCAGTTGTCCATGCTCGACGGGCAGTTGTAGCTCACGAACAGGGTCTCCCCCTGGACCCTGCGCGTGGTCTCCGGCTTCTCGTCGTTCCACCGGGCCGTCTCGACGACCTTGACGCCGCCCCCGGTGGCCTCGGTCACCGAGACGTCGCCCGACCTGCCCCTGACGTTCAGCTTTGTGACCTTCTCGGTGACCTGGTGGGTCGCGGTCTCATGATGGGAGGCGGAGCCGATGTTCGTCAGCCCACACCCCGTCAGGAGCACCGCGACGGTCAGCAGGCCCCCGCCTGCCACGATCTTCTTCACCCGATGATCCTCCCAACGGCCCCACGAACACGCATCAGGGATGTCCCTGGAAAACCTCGGGGATCCCTTAGGGGGCGACGGCCCTCATCCGGTCTTGTCGCCGCGGCCGGGACCACACGCCCGCCGGACGGCAGGCCGAAGGCCCGGCCCCCACGGGGAACCGGGCCTTCTTGGCTGTGGGGCCTACCTGGAGGCCTTGAGGTAGTCGTGGTTCATCCTGGCGATGGTGTCCAGCGGGATGCCCTTGGGGCAGACCGCCGTGCACTCGCCGGTGTTGGTGCAGCCGCCGAAGCCCTCGGCGTCCATCTGCTCGACCATGGCCCTGGCGCGGGCGTCACGCTCGGGCTGGCCCTGCGGCAGCAGGCCCAGGTGCGTGATCTTGGCCGCGGTGAACAGCGACGCCGAGCCGTTCGGGCAGGCCGCGACGCAGGCGCCGCAGCCGATGCAGGTCGCCGCGTCGAAGGCCGCGTCGGCGTCGTCCTTCTTCACCGGGACGCTGTGCGCGTCGGGGGCCGACCCGGCGGGAACGGAGACGAAACCGCCGGCCTGGATGATCCGGTCGAACGCGGAGCGGTCCACGACCAGGTCCTTGACCACCGGGAACGGCGCCGCGCGCCACGGCTCGATGGTGATGACCGCGTTGTCCGCGAAGTGCCGCATGTGCAGCTGACAGGTGGTGGTCGCCACCTGCTCGCCGTGCGCCACGCCGTTGATGACCATGCCGCACATGCCGCAGATGCCCTCGCGGCAGTCGTGGTCGAAGGCGATCGGGTCGTCGCCCTCCAGGATGAGACGCTCGTTGAGCACGTCGAGCATCTCCAGGAAGGACATGTCCGGCGAGACGTCCTCGACACGGTAGGTGACCATCCGCCCCTCGTCCTGGGGGCCCTTCTGGCGCCAGACCTTGAGTGTCAGGTTCATACCCATGGCTCGCTTACCGCTCCTCGTTCGCTGTACGGACCACTCGTCGGTCTGGAGCCACGCGGGAGGCGCTCACTTGTAGCTCCGCTGGCTCATCTTGACGTACTCGTAGTCGAGCTCTTCCTTGTGCAGGACCGGGCCCTGCTCGCCGTACTCCCAGGCCGCGACGTAGGCGAAGTTCTCGTCGTCGCGCAGGGCCTCACCGTCGGCGTCCTGCGACTCGGCGCGGAAGTGTCCGCCGCACGACTCGGTGCGGTGCAGCGCGTCGAGGCACATCAGCTCGGCCAGGTCGAAGAAGTCGGCGACCCGCCCGGCCCTTTCGAGCACCTGGTTGAGTTCCTCGGCCGTCCCGGAGACCTTGACGTTCCTCCAGAACTCCTCACGCAGCTCGGGGATGCGTTCGAGCGCCTTGCGCAGCGACTCCTCGGTGCGCTCCATGCCGCAGTAGTCCCACATGAGCTTGCCCAGCTCACGGTGGTAGGAGTCCGGGGTACGGTCGCCGTTGACCGCGAGCAGCTTCGCGATCTTCTCGCGCACCGCGGTCTCCGCGTCGGCGACGGCCTGCTCCTCGACCTCACCGTAGGGGCCGTTGGCGAGGTAGTCGCCGATGGTCGTCGGCAGCACGAAGTAACCGTCCGCCAGGCCCTGCATCAGCGCCGAGGCGCCGAGGCGGTTGGCGCCGTGGTCGGAGAAGTTGGCCTCACCGATCACGAACAGGCCGGGGATCGTGGACTGCAGGTCGTAGTCCACCCACAGGCCGCCCATGGTGTAGTGGACGGCCGGGTAGATGCGCATCGGCTGGGTGTAGGGGTCCTCGCCGGTGATGCGCTCGTACATCTCGAAGAGGTTGCCGTACTTCTTCTCGACCGCGTCACGGCCGAGGCGGCGGATCGCGTCGGCGAAGTCGAGGTAGACGCCCAGGCCGCCGGGGCCGACACCCCTGCCCTCGTCGCAGACGTTCTTCGCGGCGCGGGAGGCGATGTCACGCGGGACCAGGTTGCCGAAGGCCGGGTAGATGCGCTCCAGGTAGTAGTCGCGCTCGTCCTCGGGGATCCGCGCCGCCGGGCGGTCGTCGCCCGCCTTGACCGGCACCCACACGCGGCCGTCGTTGCGCAGCGACTCCGACATCAGCGTCAGCTTGGACTGGTAGTCGCCGCTGACCGGGATGCAGGTCGGGTGGATCTGGGTGTAGCAGGGGTTGGCGAACATCGCGCCACGCCGGTGCGCGCGCCAGATGGCCGTGGTGTTGCAGCCCTTGGCGTTGGTCGACAGGAAGAAGACGTTCCCGTAGCCGCCGCTGGCCAGCACGACCGCGTCGGCCACGTGCCGCTCGATCTCCCCGGTGACCATGTCCCTGACGATGACGCCCCGTGCCCTGCCGTCGGAGACGATCAGGTCGAGCATCTCGTGACGGGTGTTCATCTTCACGGTCCCCGCGGCGATCTGCCGTTCGAGCGCCTGGTAGGCGCCCAGCAGCAGCTGCTGGCCCGTCTGGCCCCTGGCGTAGAAGGTGCGGGAGACCTGGGCGCCGCCGAAGGAGCGGGTGTCGAGCAGGCCGCCGTACTCACGGGCGAACGGCACGCCCTGGGCGACCGCCTGGTCGATGATGTTCACGCTGACCTGGGCGAGCCGGTAGACGTTCGACTCACGGGCCCGGAAGTCGCCGCCCTTGACCGTGTCGTAGAACAGCCGGTAGATCGAGTCGCCGTCACCCCGGTAGTTCTTGGCCGCGTTGATGCCGCCCTGGGCGGCGATCGAGTGGGCGCGCCTGGGCGAGTCCTGGTAGCAGAAGGAGGTGACGTTGTAGCCGAGCTCGCCGAGGGTCGCGGCGGCCGAACCGCCCGCCAGGCCGGTGCCGACCACGATGACGTGCAGCTTGCGCTTGTTGGCCGGGTTGACGAGCTTGGCGCCGAACTTGCGCTTCTCCCAGCGATCCTCGATCGGCCCCTCGGGGGCCTTGGTGTCGCGGATCGGCTCACCGAGGGTGTACTTCGTCACTTGACAACTCCGATCATGACCGCGACGGGGACGGCGAGGAAGCCGAGCACCAGCACGGCGGAGACCACGGCCGCGACGGCCTTCAGCGGGCGGTAGCTGCGCGAGCCCGCGAGGCCGAGCGTCTGGAAGGCGCTCCACAGGCCGTGCCGCAGGTGCAGGCCGACCATGACGACGGCGAGCACGTAGAAGGCGGTCACCCACCAGCGCGACGTCGCGAACCCCTCGACCAGCCTGTCGTAGGGCGTGCCGTCCCAACCGGCCGGGTTGACCACGCCGAAGGTCAGGTCGAGCAGGTGCCAGACGACGAAGAGGAGGATGGTCAGGCCGCCCCAGCGCATGACGTGGGTGGCGTAGCCGCTGGCCTGGGACTTGCGCTTGGCCGCGTACTTGACCGGGCGGGCCTTGTTCGCCCTGCGGGCCAGGGACACGGCCGACCACATGTGCAGTACGACGGAGGCGAACAGCACGACCTCGACGAGGGTGAGCAGAACCCTGCGCGGCACGAGCGGCTCGCCCATCGTCCGCAGGAACTCGGCGTAGGTGTTGAACGCCTCGGCGCCGAAGAAGCTCTTGAGGTTGCCGGCCATGTGGCCGACCAGGAAGAGCACCAGGATGGCACCGGTGACGGCCATCACGGCCTTCTTACCGTTGGACGAGCCCAGGAAGCCGCCTGACCTCCTGGGGGATGGGGTCTTGGCGGACCCGGAGGGTTTGACCGGCGCTGTGGCGGCGCCGCGCTCAATCGTGGCAGTCACGTCTCGACGCTAGGTAGGGTGGTTTCCCCTCGTCCAAGTCATCGTGGATGTGGTTCCCATAGCCCCCGGCTATCAGGTCTGGGTTTATGCGGGTTTTACAACGACGGCCCCCGCGCGGATGCGAGCAATCTCACACCGGGCCCGTCATTGTCCCGGGGTCGGGGGGCCGCCCCGAATCCGCCACCGGCCCATCCGTACGCTAGGGAAACGTGCAGCTCCAGCAACTGGCCTACTTCGTGGCTGTGGCCGACTCCCGGCACTTCACCCACGCGGCCGAGCGGATGCGGGTCGCGCAGCCCTCGCTGAGCAAGCAGATCAGGGCTCTTGAGGCCGATCTCGGCGCGCCGCTGTTCAGCCGGGCCCGGGGGAACGTCACCCTGACCGCCGCCGGGGAGGCGCTGCTGCCGCTGGCCCGCAGGATGCTGGCCGACGCCGAGACGGCCAGGCGCGAGGTCGCCGAGCTGGCCGGCCTGCGCCGCGGCAGGGTACGGCTCGGCGCCACTCCCTCGCTGTGCGCCGGGCTGATGGCCGACGCCCTGGCCAGGTTCCACCGTTCCTACCCCGGCATCGAGCTGCTCGTCGAGGAGGGCGGCTCCCGCGACCTGGTCCGCGCCCTCGCCCGTGGCCAGCTCGACATGGCGCTGATCATCATGCCGTTGCAGAACGACGACCCCTCCCTGGTCACCGAGGAGGTGCTGCGGGAGAACCTGGTCGTGGTCGCCCCGTCCATCTCGCACGCGCGCAGGCCGTACATGCGGATAGAGGATCTGCGCGGGCAGCCGATGGTGATGTTCCGGCGGGGCTACGACCTGCGGGAGGCGACGCTGGGCGCCTGCCGTCAGGCAGGGTTCGAACCGAGGCTGTCGGTCGAGGGCGGTGAGATGGACGCCGTGCTCCGCTTCGTCGAGGCCGGGCTCGGCATCGCCCTGGTGCCCTCGATGGTCCTGGACGGCCGCCCCGGGCTGACCGGGACGCCGCTGGCGCCTCCCGGACTGCGCCGTACGATCGCCATCGCCCACCGCAAGGACGTCGAACCGACCAGGGCCGCCCAGGCGTTCCGGGACACGTTGCTGTTCTTCCTGGCCGAGGCCTCCCATGAGGGTAGTCTTCCCGAGGGCCTTGAGCTGATCGTCCAGGACTGAGCGAGCGCGCGCCCGGACGGCGCAGTCCGGGCGGTCGTTGTCCCGTACGTCCGGGTGCCGCACTATTCTTCATACCGTCAAGTAGGTTCCCCCTGAGACAGCGAAGAGGGGTCAGTGACCGCCCCGCCCAACGAAACGCTCACCGTCCTACTCATTGAGGACGACGCGGGCGACGCCTTTCTCGTGGAGGAACTGCTCGCCCAGGCCAACAACCCGCCGAAGATCATCTGGGTGCGCAGTCTGCAGGAGAGCCGGGAACGGCTGACCGACGACGTCCAGTGCGTCCTCGTCGATCTCTCCCTGCCCGACGCCACCGGTCTTGAGGCGCTCGAACAGGTGCTGGCGATGGTGCCCGACGCCGCCGTGCTCGTGCTGACCGGGCTGAACGACGCCCACGTGGGCGTGGAGGCCGTCGCGGCGGGCGCCCAGGACTTCCTGGTCAAGCAGGACGTGGAGGCCAGGCTGCTGGCGCGGGCCATCCGTTACGCGATGGAACGCAAGCGCGCCGACCTGGCCCAGCGCAGGCTGGTCGAGGCCGAGCTGCTCACCAAGGAGAACTCCCGGCTCGAACGCGGCCTGCTGCCCGTCCCCCTGCTCGAACAGGGCGGCCTCGAACACCAGGCCCGTTACCTTCCCGGCCGCAGGCGCGCCCTGCTCGCCGGTGACTTCTGGGACACCGTGCAGAGCCCGGACGGCGCCGTGCACGTGGTCGTCGGCGACGTGTGCGGGCACGGGCCCGACGAGGCCGCGCTCGGCGTCGCGCTGCGCATCGCCTGGCGGGCCCTGGTGCTCGCCGGGCACACCGGCAACGAGCTGCTGAGCGTCCTCGACTCCGTGCTGCGTCTGGAGCGCAAGTCCGCGGAGATCTTCACGACGCTGTGCATCGCCACGATCGACCCCACGCTCAGCCGGGCGCGGATGCACGTGGTCGGCCACCCGCCACCGCTGCTGATCCGCGACGGCACGATCGGCGTGGTCCCCGGCACACCCTCGGGGCCGCCGCTGGGCATCTTCAAGGACGTCGTCTGGTCGGAGATCGAGGTCGCGCTCGGCGACGACTGGTCGCTGCTGTTCTACACCGACGGCCTGATCGAGGCGACCGTCGGCGGAGGCCCCGACCTGCTCGGCACGGAGGGCCTGCTCGCCCTGGTGCACGAGCACGGCGGCATCCACCTCGACCGGTTGATCGAGCGGGTGATCGAGCTCAACGGTGACTCTCTCAGCGACGACCTCGCCACCGTGCTCATCTCCCGCGGCTCCTCCGGGAACGGCGGACGGTGAGCCGGCGAGCGGAGATCAGGCCGTTGCCCGCCGTCACCCCGGCGAGCGGCTTCGGCAGGCTGCGGGTCGGTCAGTGGTTCATGCTCACCGGGGTCGCCATCACCCTGTTGTTCGCGATCTCCGCCGCCTTCACCGTCTCCTCGATCGAGGAGACGAGGGCGGCCAGCGTGGCCGTGGCCGACGTCGTCGATCCCGCGGCGTTGCGCACCATGGACGTCGCCAACGCGCTGTCGGCGCAGGAGAGCGCGGCCAGGGCGTACGGCAGGACCAACGAGGCCGTCTCCCTTGAGGACTACCGGGAGGCCGTCGCCGCGGAGACCGACGCCCTGCGCGCGCTCGACGGCCTGTTGCCCAGGATGCCGGACGAGCAGCCGATCAGAGCCGACGTGGAGCGCCTGAGGACCGCGGCCCAGGCGTGGCGCCGCGACTACGTGGACAAGGTCATCGCCGAGATCCCCGTCCACAAGTCGGAGACGGCCTCGCGGAACGCTCCCATCAACGCCAGCCGGTTCGCCGACGTCCGCCGCTCGATCGTCGCCCTCCAGGAGAATCTCGACCGGCTGCACGTCGAGGGCAGCGCACGTCTCGACCGGGGCTGGCAGGCCCTGTACCTCGCGCTCGGCGGGGTGGTCGCGGCGCTGCTCCTGGCCGCGATCGGCGCCGCGCTCATCGTGCGCAACGCCGTACTGCGCCCGCTCGCCGAGTTGAGCGGGCAGGTCCGGGCGGTCGCGCAGGGCGACTTCGAGCACCGGTTGAAGGTCGACCACCCCTCCGAGTTGTCGGAGCTGTCCGGCCATGTGAACTCCATGCGGCGGCGCATCATCGCCGAGTGGCGCAGGGTCGAGGATGCCCAGGCCAAGCTTGAGGAGCAGGCGGCCGAGCTGCGGCGCTCGAACGGCGAGCTTGAGCAGTTCGCCTACGTGGCCAGTCACGACCTGCAGGAACCGCTGCGCAAGGTGGCCAGCTTCACCCAGATGCTCGAACAGCGCTACGGCGACCAGCTCGACGACCGGGCCAAGCAGTACATCACCTTCGCGGTCGACGGCGCCAAGCGCATGCAGCTGCTGATCAACGACCTGCTCGACTTCTCCCGGGTCGGCAGGAAGGGCGGCGAACCGGCCCCGGTCGACGCCGACGTGCCGTTGCAGGCGGCGCTGAGGAACCTCGCCGCGCCGATCGAGGAGGCCGGGGCGACGATCACCTCCGACGACCTCCCCACGGTGCACGGCAACCGCACCCAGCTCGTCCAGCTCTTCCAGAACCTCATCGGCAACGCCGTCAAGTTCCGCTCCGAGGAGCCCCCCGTGATCCACATCGGCGTACGGCGCGCCGGGGACATGTGGGAGTTCTCCTGCTCGGACAACGGGATAGGCATCGAGAGCAAGTACACTGACCGGATCTTTCTGATATTCCAGCGGCTGCACGGCCGGGACGTCTACGCGGGCACCGGCATCGGTCTGGCCCTGTGCAAGAAGATCGTCGAGTACCACGGCGGCCGCATCTGGGTGGAGAGCGAGGCTCCCGAGCACCCGGGAACGACCTTCCGGTGGACCCTTCCCCCTGGAGAGAGCGATGAATGACCTGCGCTGGATCGACGTGCTCCTCGTCGAGGACGACCCGGGCGACGTCCTGCTGACGCGTGAGGCGTTCGAGCTGAACAAGGTCAGGAACAAACTGCACGTCGTCAACGACGGCGAGCAGGCCATGGCCTTCCTCCGCAAGGAGGGCGAGTACGCCGACGTGCCCCGGCCCGACCTGATCCTGCTGGACCTCAACCTGCCCCGCAAGGACGGCAGGGAGGTGCTCCAGGACATCAAGGGCGACGAGAAGCTGCGCGGCATCCCGGTGGTCGTGCTGACCACCTCGGAGTCGGAGGAGGACATCCTGCGCAGCTACCACCTGCACGCCAACGCCTACGTCTCCAAGCCCGTCGACTTCGACCAGTTCATCAGCGTGGTCCGCAGGATCGACGACTTCTTCGTGACCGTGGTCAAACTGCCCAGCTCCGACCAGCATTACTGACCCGGTCGGGCCCTGCGGGGCCCGTGACCGAGGATCTCCACTCGGCCCTCCCCAGCTCGCGGAATGTGGCGTCCTTATTCCCTGCTCCTGACCAACGTGACAGGAATCACACCGGGTGACGGAAAATGTGAGTGACGCTTCTCACATGAGCGGGTAGCAGCGTCGTAACGTATCCCCACCAACAAGCGCGCGCACGGTGATCCGGCGCGACCACGGCGCGGTGCGCGGACAACTGAAACGACCCGGACCCCTCCGGCGAGCAGCGGGGGTCCGCGGGAGGTGGAGAGGTCTCCGATGACCCAGACAGCGGCCGAGAACCCGGCCAGAAGGCAGCGCGCGCAGATCAAGGAGCGCACGCTGCGCACCGACCAGTGGTGGCGTTATCCGCTGGTCACCTTCATCATCTTCGGGGGGTTCCTCGTCTACGCCACGTGGACGCTCTTCGACAACAGTTATTACGCGGCGCCGTACATCGCTCCGTTCTCTTCCCCGTGCCTGGCCACGAGCTGCCCCGAGGGGGCGCGCCTGTTCGGGTTCGCGCCCTTCGGCGACTGGTACACCCTGTCGCCCAGCCTGCTGATCCTGGCCCTGCCCGCGGGTTTCCGTTTCACCTGTTACTACTACCGCAAGGCCTACTACCGCGGGTTCTGGCTCTCGCCGCCCGCGTGCGCCGTCAGCGAGCCGCACGGCAAGTACACCGGTGAGTCCCGCTTCCCGCTGATCCTGCAGAACGCCCACCGTTACTTCTTCTACACGGCGATCGTGGTCGGCCTGATCCTCGCCTGGGACGCGGTGCTGGCCCTGGTGGAGAAGCCGTTCGCTCTCGGGACGCTGATCCTGGTGGTCAACGCCGTGTTCATCAACCTGTACACGCTGTCGTGCCACTCCTGCAGGCACATCACGGCCGGGCGGCTGAACCACTTCTCCAAGCACCCGGTCCGTTACCGGGCCTGGGGCTTCGTCTCCAAGCTCAACGCCAAGCACCAGGAACTCGCCCTCATCTCGATGTTCACCGTCATGGGAGCCGACCTCTACGTACGGCTGGTCGCCAAGGGCATCGTCAACTTCCCGTTCGCATAAGGATCACCAGTGGAAATCGAGCGTCACGAATACGACGTCGTCGTCATCGGCGCGGGCGGGGCGGGACTACGGGCGGCCATCGAGGCCCGCCAGCAGGGCAAGCGCACCGCGATCGTCTGCAAGTCACTGTTCGGCAAGGCCCACACCGTCATGGCCGAGGGCGGCGCCGCCGCGGCCATGGGCAACGTCAACAGCGACGACAACTGGATGGTGCACTTCCGCGACACCATGCGGGGCGGCAAGTTCCTCAACAACTGGCGGATGGCCGAGCTGCACGCCAAGGAGGCCCCCGACCGGGTCTGGGAGCTTGAGGCCTGGGGCGCGCTGTTCGACCGCACCAAGGACGGCAAGATCAGCCAGCGCAACTTCGGCGGCCACGAGTACCCCCGGCTGGCCCACGTCGGCGACCGTACCGGCCTTGAGCTGATCCGCACCCTCCAGCAGCGGGTGGTCGCGCTCCAGCAGGAGGACGAGCGGCTGCACGGCGACCCCGAGGCCTACATCAAGGTCTTCCAGGAGTGCACGATCACCCGGCTGCTGAAGGACGGCGACGCGATCGCCGGGGCCTTCGGCTACTGGCGGGAGAACGGCAAGCTGATCGTCTTCGACGCCCCCGCGATCGTGCTGGCCACCGGCGGCATCGGCAAGTCCTACGTGGTGACCTCCAACTCCTGGGAGTACACCGGCGACGGCCACGCGCTGGCGCTGCTGGCCGGGGCGAAGCTGATCAACATGGAGTTCATCCAGTTCCACCCGACCGGGATGGTCTGGCCTCCCTCGGTCCGCGGCATCCTCGTCACCGAGTCGGTCCGCGGTGACGGCGGGGTGCTGCGCAACTCCGAGGGCAGGCGCTTCATGTTCGACTACATCCCCGACGTGTTCAAGGACAAGTACGCCACCACCGAGGAGGAGGGCGACCGCTGGTACACCGACCAGGCCAACAACCGGCGTCCTCCGGAGCTGCTGCCCCGTGACGAGGTCGCCAGGGCCATCAACGCCGAGGTGAAGGCCGGTCGCGGCTCACCCCAGGGCGGCGTCTTCCTCGACGTGTCCAGCAGGCTCCCGGCCGCGGAGATCATCAAGCGGCTGCCGTCGATGCACCACCAGTTCAAGGAGCTGGCCGACGTCGACATCACCGCCGAGCCCATGCAGGTCGGCCCGACCTGTCACTACATCATGGGCGGGGTCGAGGTGGACGCCGACACCGGCGCCGCGGACGTCCCCGGCCTCTTCGCCGCGGGTGAGGTCTCCGGCGGCATGCACGGCTCCAACCGGCTCGGCGGCAACTCGCTGTCGGACCTGCTGGTCTTCGGCCGCCGGGCGGGGGCGGGAGCGGCCGCGTACGTCAACGGGCTCGCCGCCAGGCCGCAGGCCACCGAGGAGGCGGTCTCGGCCGCGCAGGCGGAGGCGCTGGCCCCGCTTGAGCGCACCGGGGAGAACCCGTACCAGGTCCACCAGGAGCTCCAGCGGACGATGAACGAGCTCGTCGGGATCATCCGCAACGCCCAGGAGGTCACCGAGGCGCTGGAGGCCGTGGGCAAGCTCAAGGAGCGGGCCCAGGGGGTCGGCGCCGCGGGCAGCAGGATCTACAACCCCGGCTGGCATCTCTGCCTGGACCTGCGCAACATGCTGCTGGTCTCCGAGTGCGTCGCCAAGGCGGCTCTCATCCGTGAGGAGAGCCGCGGCGGTCACACCCGGGACGACTTCCCCGGCATGTCGGCCGAGTGGCGGCGCAGGCTCCTGGTGTGCGCCCTGTCCTCCGACGGCTCCGGCGTGTCCGTCGAGGAGAAGGTGCAGCCCCCCATGCGCGACGACCTGATCACGCTTTTCGACCGGGCCGAGCTGAAGAAGTACATCACCGAGGATGAGCTGGCCGACTTCGACGCGTTGGTCAAGGAGTAGCCATGAGTTACAAGGCGAAGTTCCGCGTGTGGCGGGGCGAGGGCGGCGAGGGGAAGCTTGAGGACTTCACCGTCGAGGTGAACGAGGGCGAGGTCGTCCTCGACATCATCCACAGGCTCCAGGCCACCCAGGCCCCCGACCTCGCGGTCCGCTGGAACTGCAAGGCCGGCAAGTGCGGCTCGTGTTCCATGGAGATCAACGGCAAGCCGCGCCTGGGCTGCATGACCCGGATGTCCACCTTCACGGAGGACGAGACGATCACCGTGACGCCCATGCGGACGTTCCCGGTGATCAAGGACCTGGTCACGGACGTGTCTTTCAACTACCAGAAGGCGCGCGAGATCCCGTCCTTCACCCCTCCCGCGGACGTGCAGCCGGGCGAGTACCGCATGCAGCAGATCGACGTCGAGCGGTCCCAGGAGTTCCGCAAGTGCATCGAGTGCTTCATGTGCAACAACGTCTGCCACGTGATCCGTGACCACGAGGAGAACAAGCCCGCCTTCGCCGGTCCGCGTTTCCTGATGCGGATCGCCGAGCTGGACATGCACCCCTACGACGTGGCCGACCGCAAGGACTCCGCCCAGGAGGAGCACGGTCTGGGGTACTGCAACATCACCAAGTGCTGCACCGAGGTCTGCCCCGAGCACATCAAGATCACTGACAACGCGCTGATCCCGATGAAGGAACGGGTCGTCGACCGTAGGTACGACCCGCTGGTCTGGCTCGGCAACAAGATCTTCAAGCGGTCCGGCTCGAAGAGCTGACACCCCCGCCCCGGCGCCGGTCACCCCCGTGACCGGCGCCTCGGCATGTCAGGGCTCATGACCCCGTACGGCTCGCGACCGGCCGCCCACGTAACGACTTCGCCGGTCCACGCCCTTCATGACGCGCCAGCCGTGGTCCGCCGGCCGTGATGCGCGGTCCGTGGCTCGCCACCCGCGTGACGGCGCCACCGCCCCGCGCCGGCTGTGACGCGTCGGCCGCGTGGCGGTGCCGTACGGCTCGCTTCACCGCGTTGACCGGCCATTTCCTGTCAGGACATATCCGGAAAAATGCTGATGAATTATTAGGGCCGGAAATCTCACCCCTGGCCGACATATCGCCTTTGACCAGGTATTTCATGCCAAATACCCCCGGGTGGCGACCCGAGGGTAGGTGACTACTTCTTGCGGAACAGGCCGCGCTTCTTCTTGCCGCCCTCCCCGGGGAGGGGGTAGACCGCGGTGCCCGAGGGGCCAGAACCGGGTGGCTCGAAGTTGGAGACCTCGGGGGCCGGCGCCTCAGGCTTGGGAGTCTCGGGCTTGGGGGCCTTCGACCTGCCCCTCCTGGACTTGGCCGGGGGCAGCGGCTCAAGGCCGAAGGGACGGCGGGCGCCCTGCGGCTCCTGTGGGCCTCCCGAGGGTTCGGGCTTGGTGCCGGGCAACGGCTCAAGGCCGAAGGGACGCCGAGGCTGCTGTTCCCCTGCGGGCTTGGTGCCGGGCAGCGGTTCGAGACCGAAGGGACGCCTGTCGTCCCGCGGCTCCTGCGGGAACGGCGCCCCCGGGAACTCGCCCGGCCCCTGCGGCCCGTGGATCGGCCCGGTGAACTCCCCGGGTCCACCGGGGAACCCTCCCGCTCCGCCGGGGAGGCCGCCGGGGAACTCGCCGGTTCCGCCGGGGAGGTTACCGGGCGGAACCGGCGCCCCGGGGAACTCGTCCGGTCGCTGCGGGAACGGCGCTCCGGGGAAGTCCCCCTGCACGGCGCCGGGAACGCCCCTCTGGGGAACGCCGGGAGGAGCCTGCGGGAGAGGGCCGTCGAAGCGCTCCGAGCCCTGGGGGAACGGCCTCGCGGCGTCCCCGGTGAACTCCTCCGGCCGCGCAGGCTCGCCGTACCCGGGATGCTGCTCCTGTCCGAAGGGCTGCTCCTGTCCGGGAACCGGCATGTAGCTCGTCGGCTGCTCGTACTGCTCCGGCGCGTAGCCCTCGGGAAGCACCGGGGCGTACATCTGCATGGGGACGAAGCTGATGATCGGGGCGTAGGCCGTACCGCCCTGATAGACCGTGGGCGGCATGCCCGGCGCGGGGGCGTAGGCGGCGCCCTGCGGGTAGAGCCTCGGGTCGAGCCCGGCACCCGGGCCACGCGGTCCGGCCCTGCGTACGGCGGAGGCGTGGGCCAGACGGCGCAGCCTGCCCTCGAAGATCAACACGGCGAACAGGACCAGCAGCGCCAGGACCAACGCCGGGATGCCGAGCCGCTGGCTCAGCCCGGCGGCGTCGAAGTCGGAGCCCGCGTTACGGATCTCGTAGGGCACCGAGGCGGGCCCGTTGTCCTCGAACGTGGTGCTCTCGGTCGGCTCGGGCGTGGCGCCGGTCACGGGGGTCAGGGTCGGGGTCGGGGTCGGCTGCTGGGTCTCCTCCGTGGTGGGGAAGACCGGCGCCTGGTCGGAGGGCGTCGGATCGGCCGTCGGCGTCGGATCGGGGACCACCGGCGCGGTGGTCGGCGTCTCGACCGTCGCCGGGGTGGGGGTCGGCTCCGGAACCTGCGGCTTCTTGGGCTTCTTGGGCTTCGGGCTCGGCGTCACGGTGACCGTGGTGGTCACCGTCTTCTGCGGGGTCGGCGAAGGGGGAAGCGGGTCCGGGTCGCTGGTGACCGTGACGGTGACGACCGGCGTCGGCTCCTCCTCACACGGCCCGGCGGGATCGATGTCACAGCCCGGGATCTCCGAGGGGTTGGCGGCCAGCAGCCGGGTGACCCCGACCGGGGTCCGGTTCGCGAACGGCGCGTTGGCGACCACCAGTCCCGCGCACACTCCCACCGACACCAGGACGGCTGAGACGGTCGCCGCACGCCGTGATCGCCTCACAGGTGCCCTCCGAGGATTCCCTATACAAGCCCAGTCAAGTCAAGGAAATACTAGTCGGATAAAAGGAATAACAAACCCCTGTTTCATGACACCTATCGCGTACCGCGTCTGCGCTGAATACGCGCCTGCAGCCACAGCAGACCGAGCAGACCGCCGACCGAACCCCCCACCACGGGAAATCCATTCGCGCCAGTCAAGGACGGAGTCCACAGGGCCACCGGCTCGATCTCCTGACCGGGCCCGTCCACGTCCTGGGGCAACGGCGCACCCGGCGGCGGGGCATCCGTGGCGATCGCGGGGGACGCGGGGGGCCCTGCGCCGACGGCCGTCGGCGCAGCCAGCGGCATCCTCAGGTTGGGGTCGTTCCACAGCGGAGGTACCTGCCCGGCCCCCGGCACGTTGACCGCCGCCCCTGCCCCCGGCACATTGGCCGCCGATCCGGTCTCCGGCACGTTGGCCGCCTGCCCGGCCCCCAGCATGTTGGCCGTCCGCCCGGCCCCTGGGACACCGGCCGGGACCGGCGGCCCGGGAACCTCCGCCCGACGCCCGGCGCCCGGCCCCTTCGGCGCTCTGACCGCCTTATGCGACGTGGGCGGCGTGACCGTCTCATACGGCTCAGGCCCAGGCTGGACACCCACCTCCGTGACCTCGCCCCGGTCCCGCCCGGGGTCCGCCCCCTGATCCACCTCCCCGGAACCGCCTTCCGGCGGCACGACCTCCGCCCCCGGAACCGGACGGACAACCCCTGGCCACCGAACCGGCGGCACAGCCTCCGCCCCCCGAACCGATGGGACGACCTCCGCCCCCGGGACCGGACGGACGTTCCCCGACCCCTGAACCGGCGGCACAGCCTCCACGCCCAAGGCCGGAGGGACCCCTCCCGCTCCCTTCACCGGACGGACGGTCCCCGGTTTCCGGACCGTAGGCACGACCTCCACCCCCGGGACCGGATGGGCGGCCTCAGCCCCCTGCCCTGGAAGGGTCTCCCCTGGTTCCCGGACCGGCGGAGTCCCCTGGGCCGGCGGAACGGATCCCGGCCCCTGGATCGCCGGGGCCCACGCGCTCCCCCGCTCCCCCGCCCCCGCTTCTCCCGGCGAGCCAGGAACACCCCGGGTGTCCGGGCCCGGTGCCGACGAACCGCTTCCCTCGGGCCGTTCCCAGGCGATCGGCTCGATCTCGATCCCCTCGGGGCGCCGCCGCGGCAGAGAGTCCGCCTCCCCGGGGCCGCCCATGGGCCGTGCCCCCCGCAGGCCGGTGGCCGTACGGGTCACCCACTCGCCCTCCGGGGTGCGCATCCGCAGCAGCGCGGCCAGCCCGACGGGCCAGGCCCCGGCCGTGGGCGCGTCGACCAGCACGTCAACGGACGTGCGCGCGCTCACCTCCCCCAGGAGGCACTCCCGCCATACCTGCACAGCTCCTGACGACCCCAAGCCCTCCGAGGATCCCGACGCGGCCCCCGACTCAGGCTCCGACCCGCGTCCCGGCTCAGGCTCTGACGCGGACCCCGACCTTGACCCCGGTGTGAGTCCCGACGCGGCCCCCGGCTCAGGTCCCGACCTGGACCCCGGTGTGAGTCCCGGCGCGGGACAGCCGACGAACCGGATCTCCGTACCCGGCGTCGCCACGACCGTGAGCCGCGCCTCACTGCCCGGCCCGCTCAGCCACACCCGGAACCCCGCCGTCCCGTCGGCACGGACCACGTCCGGTGGTACGGCGTCGCCCGCCCCGGCCGCGTGGACCACCGGCCCCCCGCCGAGGACGAATGTCCCCGCTCCGACCGCCGACATGATCCGGGCACCCCGCCACCATCCGGTCACCGCATCTCTCCGATCCCCCGATTCGGACACGCGACAACAAACGTTCAGTGGTGTTATGTCACAGTGAGTAGCCGATCAACCCCCGCCGAGCCGACCTTGTACGGCCCGCACGATCGGCAGGTCCGCCGGAAGCCACGGCACGTCGTAGAGTTCGTGACCGGCCAGCCAGCGCAGGTCCAGGTGTTCCTTGGCCTCCGGCTCGCCCTCGACGATCCGCGCCAGCCAGACCCGCAGCACGTATCCACCCGCCAGCGGCCAGTCACCGCCGATCTGCTGCCCCACCTCGACCAGGACGCCGAGTTCCTCCTCGCACTCCCGGACCAGCGCGGTGCGGTCGTCCTCCCCCGGATCGACCTTCCCTCCGGGGAACTCCCAACCGCCCGCCAGCTCAGGGGGGTCGGCGCGCTGTGCGGTGAGCAGTCTCCCGTTGCCGTCGACGATCGCGGCTCCCACAACGACCTTGTCCATGGGCTCGATTGTGTCAGCCCTGTTCCCTCAACCTGAGCTGCTCGACGACCTGGGGGTTGGCCAGCGGCCGGGTGAACCCGACGATGCCGGTACGGTCCTTGTAGGTCGTGACCTTGATCGGCCCGCACAGACGGCACCTGGCCTCGACCATCTTGCCCGGTGAGACCACCATTCCGACGTGCCCCGGCCGGTCGGCCGAGGTGCCGGGCCCGGCGTTGAAGAAGACCAGGTCTCCCGCCTGCTCCTGCCCCTCCGGCACCTTGACGCCGAACGGCCACTGGCCGAAGGTCGTGCGCGGGATCGTCAGGCCGACGCTGCGGTAGGCCATGTAGATGATCCCCGAGCAGTCGAAGGCGTCGGGCCCCGTGCCACCCCACAGGTACGGCTTGCCGCGCTGGTTCAGGGCGTACTCCAGGATCCCGGCCACCGTGCCGGAGGGGGCCGCCGCGATCAGCGGCTCGTCGCAGAGTTCCTCCGCCTGTGACGGCACGCCGACCGCGCCGTCCTTGGCGTACCGCTCGGCGATCTCCATGACCTGGTCGACGTACCACCAGGCCCGGTTGTAGACGAACAGCGACCTGCGCACGTTCTCGGGCGCCCCGTTGTGCTTGAGCATCTTGGCCGCGCCCAGGATGGCGTCGGCCGGGTTGTAGACGTCCGCCCAGCCGTCGCCGTCGCCGTCCGAGGCGTAGCCGTTGAACGTCGACGGGATCTTGATCTTGGCCTTGCCGCCCCAGGTGCTGATCAGGAACTGCATCGGCCCCGCGGCGCCCGCGTAGTTGGTGCCACTGCTGACCCCCGGCAGTGTCGAGCGTCCGTGGTCGGTCTCCCGCTTGCCGACCCCGGCGAGCACGTTCCACTGCACGCCGATCTTCTTGGCGCTGGCGCGGTACTGCTTGAGGTACTCGGAGGGGATGTCGGAGGCCGCGGTCTCCGACTCGTCTCCGACCGGCTGCGCCCTGTCGTTGCAGTCGGGCAGGTCACCGCCGGTGAAGGATGGGAAGGAGCCGATCATCAGCACCGGCGCCATGCTCAGCGTGAACAGGCACAGCGCCCCGACGGCCAGGATCAGCGCGAGACGGATCCTCTTGTTGTCCCTCATCCAGCCGCTCCGGAGGGCACGCCGTACGGGATCAGGCGGACGAGCATCGCTTTCCCTCTCATCCGGCCGCGCCCGAGGACTGGTCGTCTCCGTCCTGTCCCTCGTCGGCGGGCTGCAGGTCGTGGATCCGCCACTCGGTGCCCATCTCGACGACCGTCACGGCGTAGTCGGCGGTGCGTTCCTTGGCGCCGCTCTTGGCGGTGACGGTCTGGGTCCCGGTGACCACGAAGATCACCGAGGACCGCTGGATCTGCCTGATCTCCTTCACCTTCGCCGATCCGACGGAGACCACCTCGTCGGCGGTGTTGGCCGCGATGGTGCCCGGCGAGGTGACCGTACGCAGCAGCACGTCGGCGAAGTCCGACGTGGTGTAGCTCCTGAGCCGGTCACCGTAGGCGGAGGGCTGTTCGTCGTAGCTGAACGTGCCGTACTCGACGGTGAACCGCCGGGCGTAGTCGGCGGCTGCCGCCAGCTCCTGCTTGGTCATCGGCAGGTAGGAGTAGACGTCGAAGGGCGCGTTGCTCGCCGTCGCCTCGGCGTGCGGCGGCTCGGCCTCCCCCCGTGTCGTACGGCTCACGCCCGCCGGTTCGGCGGCGGGCTCCTGCCCGCCGCCGTCCGGACCGGACCACATGGTCAGGTAGAGCCCGACCAGCGCGAGCACCGCCACCAGCACCGCGAAGACGACGCCCCGCCTGCCTTCGACCATCGTCAGTCCTTATCGGGGTTCGAGGCACGCAGCCAGAACGGCGCCGCCTCCCCTGCCTGCCTGTCGCGCTCCGGTCTGCTGGCCAGCCAGAGCGGCGGTGCCTCTGAGGACCGGCCGCGCCCCGCGTCGTCCCGGGAACCG
Organism: Streptosporangium sp. NPDC020145; assembly: GCF_040631275.1. Taxonomy (NCBI): domain Bacteria; kingdom Bacillati; phylum Actinomycetota; class Actinomycetes; order Streptosporangiales; family Streptosporangiaceae; genus Streptosporangium; species Streptosporangium sp. NPDC020145. The sequence goes on from NZ_JBEXZT010000007.1 coordinate 157,736, forward strand.
GAGGAGCTGAAGATGCTGCTGCCGGACCTGGAGGAACCGCCCGAGGAGCCGGAGCCCCGCGGGCTCGACTCGGCACGCCGGGAACCGCCGCCGTTGTTGCCGCCACCGCCGCCGAAGAGACCACCGCCCGACCGGCCACCACCGGAGGAACCGGACGACCTGCCACCGCCGGAGGACGGCCTGCTGCCCGAGGACGGCGCGGAGGACCGGCCACCGCCCGACGACCTGCCCGTGGACGACCCGCCAGAGGAGCCTCGCGGAGCCCAGCCCCCCGAGGACCCGCCGAACCAGCCACCGCCGGAACCCGAGCCGCCCGAACCGGCCGAACCGCCCGAGCCGGTGCCACGACCGGCTGAGCCCGTCCTGGCCGAGGTGGAGCCGCCCGCGCCACCGGACAGGTTCAGCGGCGGGGCCGCGCCCGTACGGGTCGCGGTGACGGGACGCCCCACGCCCTTGCGCCGGTTGCCCGACTGGGCCTCGGTGTCCAGCGGCGCGGGCTGCGCGCCCGCCGGGACCCGGGTGCCCGCTCCCGCGCCCCGGTCGCCCTCCTCGCCCCTGACCTTGCCCTGGGCGACCGCCGCCGCGGCCGTCGCGACGGAGGCACCGCCCGCCATGGCCGCCGCCTGCAGTACGGGCTCGGCCTTGCGCATCCCCCACCGGCCCGCCCTGGCCGCCGCGACCGGGGGCAGCACCCCCGCCGCGCGCTGCAGGGTCGGCGCGGAGGCCGCCTCACCCAGCATGCGCGTGGTGAACGTGTGGCCGTCCATCGAGGAGAACAGGTGCTGGAACGGCCGCCGGTAGAAGAACACCGCGATCGTCATCAGCGCCATGAACATGACCTGCATGCCCCACGGCAGCTCGGTGGCGATGATCAGGGCGTAGCCGTACACCAGGACGCCCAGGACCAGTGCCAGCACCGCCTGTCTGAGCAGGGTGCCGATCAGCATCTCCACCCAGCGCATCGCGATGATCCGCCCCGACCCCGGATGGACGCCGATCAGCAGGAAGACCGGCGCGAGGATCAGCAGCAGCAGGAACCCGATCTTCAGGACCAGCAGCGAGACCGCGACCAGGAAGATCAACAACCCCGCGACCATCGCGGCCATCAGGGCGCCGATCGCGATGCCGAGCCTGCTCGTCCAATCCTTTCCTTGGAAGAGGAAGAAAATGGGGGTGTTCTGCAGCTTGCTCGCGACCTCTTCCTCGTATCTTGCCTGGTGGGCATTGGTGTTGGGCGTCTGGTTCGCCTTCAGCTCGGCCGCGTCCAGCGCCTGGATGTCCAGCAGCTTCGCACCGAAGACCTTCACCACCGGCGCGTTGGGGTCGGCGGTACCGAACACACCCATGAGCCACGGCTTGCACACCAGGGTCGACCAGAGCGCCTCGGCGTTCTGGTCGACGCCGGGGACGCCGGTCTGGCCGTAACCACCGGGCTTCGCCTGGGGATTGGCGACGTCCTTGGGAGCGAGGCAGGAGGCACCGCCCGCGTTGGGCAGGTTGGAGAAGGCCGAGTTGACGACCTCTCCGGTCTTGTCCGTCACGGTCTTGCCGAGACCGGTGAAGTCGCCCGGCCTGCTGAAGAACCAGACGGCGACGGTGACGGCCAGGACCATCCAGATGATGCCCTCGGCGGTCGTGGTCGCGCGTTTGCGGATGAGGCCGTACCACGCCAGCCAGATGGCGCCGAGGATGACGATGGGCCGCAGGTACGGCCAGTACATCGCCTCGGCCAGGTTGCCCACGATGTCGTCGACGACGCCCTTGATCGACTCAAGGGGCCCCTCGGTCGCCGCCGCCTGGTAGGTCGTGATGGTCAGCCGGTCGAGCGCCTTGGCCCAGGAGAAGACGGTGTTGGCGGTCATGTTGCCCATGACCGCCGCGACGTCGCCGCAGCCGAGCCCGTAGGTGTGCCAGAACTGGCCGCCGGTGCCGTACCGGGCGTAGTTGCTCTGCGGGGCGGCGCCGGGCGCGGTCGGCGCCGGGGTGGGTGCCGCGGTGGGTGTGCCCGCCGCGGGCGTGTCCGGAGGCGGCGCCTTGACCAGACCGTCCACACCCGAGCCCACGATCTCGGGGGCCAGGTCCGGGGAGAGGTCGCAGGGGCCGGCGGCGACGGCGGTCGAGTCCCCCGTCGGCACCAGCATCGGTAAGGCGAAGAAGGCGGCCAGGGCCACCAGGGTGATGGCTATCCGCCTGCGTAGTCGTCTCTTGCGGGAGTTTCTGCTGCCCTCGCGGGAGCCCTTCATGACCGTACCTCCAGCGCCGTGGCCCCCGGCCTACTGACTCTGTCGCCCCCGGAAAGATCATGCACGTTCTCGGCGGGTTTGTCGTGGGTCGGATTCGTGTCCAGCCAACGGAGCAGCTCATCGGAGATGAGGTCCACCCCTATCCGCCCCGCGCGCCCGTCCAGATCCCGGAAAACACACTCGCCGTTGCCCAGCGAGCGCAGCACCGCCTTGTGCTCCTCGGAGGGTTCGACCCCGAGCAGCGCCATGACATGGTCCACCTCCACCCGTTCGGTGGACCTGAAGGCGAACACCGACGACAGGCAGTTGGTCACCTGTTCGTTCAGCAGGTCGCCCGCGTTCTGCGAGACCAGCACCAGCGCGGTGTTGCGCGAACGCCCCATCCGGCTGACCTCGGGCACCAGCTTGGCGCCCTCCGGGGTCGAGGTGATGGCCCACGCCTCGTCCAGGAAGATCGCCTTCGGCGTCCTGCGGTCGAGGCCGTTCATGAGTCCCCTGGCGAACTGCGCGACCAGGTAGAGCAGCGCGACGGACAGGCGCTGTTCGTAGGAGTAGTCGTCGCGGCCCGTCGAGGCGTCGGGAAGCGTCAGGCCCCCCAGCGTGAAGACCGTCGTCCAGCCCTCGGTGTCGATCTGGTCGCCACCCGACGGGTCGAAGCACAACCGCGCCAGGTGCATCTCCGACATCGAGCGCAGCACGGCGCCCAGGTTCTTCGAGGCCGCGTCCTCGGCCTGTTCGAGGAAGTCGACGACCTTGCCCAGCGACGGATCCGGCCTGGCGGAGACCGCCGCGACCGCCTGGATCATCGCCGACTCGCGTTCCTCCGACATCCGGGGAAGCAGCAGCCGCAGCGTCTCGCTGGCCATGGTCTTCTTGGCCGCGATGTCGTCGCCGAAGGAGAACGGGTCGAGCAGGCCCGGCGCCGCGGAACCGAGCGGGATGACCCGTGCCTTCCTGCCCCGCGCCTGCAACAGCTGGACCAGGGAGTCGGCGTCGCCCTTGGGGTCGATCACCGCGACCGTCACCCCGCGCAGCGCCATCTGATAGATCATCAGCAGGGCCAGCGTGGTCTTGCCGCCGCCCGGCTCACCGGTGATCGCGATGGCCGTCGGCCGGTTACGGGTCGCCGCCACCAGCGGGTCGAAGTGCACGATGCTGCGGGCCCTGCCCAGGGTCTCCCCGATGTACGGTCCCATCCAGCCCGCGTTGCCCTCGTCGACCCGGTCGCCGAGATCGACGGTGGCGCCGGCCATGCCGCCCGCGATCGTGCGCAGCGGCTGCCGCTGGGCGTAGGCGTTGACCCTGACCTTCTCCCCGGGAAGCGCCTCACAGAACAGCGAGAACTGGTCGCCGGTCGAGTTGACGATGTCGATGCCGATGTCCCGGTAGTGCTCGACGACCGCCTCGACCCGCTGCACGCAGATCTCCTCGGTCGGGGCGGACACCATCAGCCGGTGCCAGCCGTACACGAAGGGCAGGCGTTCCTTGGTGATGCCGTGTTCGAGCATCCGGGCCGCGTCGATCTGCTCGGCGAGCGCCAGTGGCGCCTCCGCCCCGGCCTCGCGGATGTGGATGTCCATGTCGCGGGCGTGCGCGAGCTTGCGCGCCACGTCCTTGCTCGCCTTGATCGGCGAGATCAGCCGCATCCTGGAGCTGATCTCGACGGGGAAGGGCAGCTGGTCGGCGAAGTGCATCCACGGTTCGCCGTCGGGGAAGGGCATCAGGTCGGGGAAGCGGGCGAAGGACAGGTGCGCGACGTAGGAGTCACCGTCCGGCTGCTCGATCCGCAGCAGGGACCTGCCGTTGTGGATCTGCCCCTCCACGAGGGACTCGATCTCACCCCTCCCCCACTGCCGCCTCGGGCTGGCCGAGGGGGGCGGATCGCCCAGGGAACCGGTCGCGGCGTGCTGGAACAGCCAGGCGATCTCGGTCGAGGTCGCGTGCCTGGCGTACAGCGCGCTCGACGACAGGGCCCGTCCCAGACGCTCGGCCTGCTCACTCCACCGGGTGATCTCCGCCTTGGGAACGTGATCGTCCTCGATGCCCAGGACCTTCTCACCGCGCTGGTAGAAGCCGAACAGCTGGGACAGCACCCCGGTGCCGAGTTGCCTGCCTCGCGCGCCGAGCCGTACGCCGAGGTAGACCTCCTTGGTCCAGAAGTCCTTGGCCCAGACGTGCCGGTACATCTCCTCCAGGTAGTCGCGCCAGCCCGGCCCCTCGTCGGAGGTGGCGTCCAGCGCCATCGCCCATTCGGCCGCCGGGTAGGTGCGGTGCGCGACCCGCAGGTGCACCTCGGCGTCCGGCATCCTGATCGCCGCGAGCGCGATCGTGATGTTGGTGGCCAGCGCCTCCCGTTCGTCGGGGGTGATGAACTCGTAGCTGACGGTCGGCAGCCGGAAGTACGCCCAGACCGACGTGTCGGTCAGCAGAATCCTGTCGTCGAAGTAGCGGACGGCCAGACGGTTGCGCGCCCGCGAAGAGCGGCTCACCCGTGCCCCCCAACCGGCACGACCTTTCGGGGGTTCACCTGAGCACCTCGCTGTCTCCTCGCGCCCGGGGGATCACTGGGCCACTTCCTCCTCGCTCGGTCGAACCGCCTGCGCCGTCCCGAAGCCCGCGACCACGACCCCGGCCAGCGCGAGGTAGGCCCGGCGGCCGGGGGCACGCAGGTGGGACGGCTCGACACGCTCCGACCTTCCCGGAGCCAGCTCGTCCTCCCAGGGCACCCGCACGATCGCCCTGCACCGCCCTCTGGCGACGGCCTCGGCCTGCTCGACGTCGCCCATGCTGCGGCGGCTCACTCCGTTGACCACCATGATCGCGCGCTTGCGCAGGTCCGCGCAGCCGTGTCCGTCAAGCCACTCGTAGGTCATGGCGACCGCGTCGGGGCCGTCCTCGCTGGCCGGGACGACCAGGACCAGCTGGTCGGCGTAGGGCAGCACCCTCGCCGCCAGCGCGGCGGCCGGGTCGACCACGACCAGCTTGTAGTGCCGGTCCAGGAGGTCCATGGTCCTGCCGAGCCGCCGGTCGGAGAAGAGCGTCCGGTCGGAGAGCCGCTGCTCGGCGCCCGAGTCGGCGTCGCCCGCCAGGACTTCGAGGCCGGAGGCGCACCTGCTGGTGTAGGCCCGCATGCCGAGGTAGCCGTTGACGCCGTCCAGGCCCGCGAGCAGGGAGGTCAGCGTCTCCGGCGACTCGGCCTGGATCCGGCCGGACAGGGCGTTCGCCCCGGTGTTGGCGTCTACCGCGAGCACCCGGTCCTCACGGTGCCTGGCCAGGGTGTGACCCAGCATGAGCGCGGTCGTCGTCTGGCCCGCGCCGCCGGTGCACCCGAGCACGACCACCCTGCGGCTGCCGGTGAACATGGCCTTGGCCCGCGCCTCGTCGATCTCCGACCCGTCGGTACGGCCCGCGCCCGGCCCGATCACGACCTGCGCGAGACGCCGCCAGCCGCCGGCCGAGTCTCTGCCGACGACCGACTCGACCCGGCGGACCTTGGGCTCGGCCTGCCCCGGCCTCGACACCGGGACCGGGGGCACGACCGGTGCCGGGCCCGCCGTCGGCCCGCTGGGGACCGCCCTGATCGAGACGCCCTGCGGGGGCCCCTGCCGCTGGGCGGGGCGCTGGGTGGGGCGCTGAGCCGGTCTCTGCACCGGGTGTTCCCCGGTGGCCTGCTGGTCCTGGCTCCGCCGTACCTGGGGGATCTGCTCGGCGCGCGGCGCTCTGGCGACCAGCCGGTCCTGCCCTCTGCCCGCCTGGGCGGCCCGCTGCTCCTCGGCGAGGCGGCGTCGCTCGGCGAACTGCTCCGCGGGGACGGGCTGCCCCCTGCGGTGCTGGGCGCGAACCCCCTCGTCGGCTCCGGCGGGGGCACCCACGGGCGGGACGTTCCTGTACGGCGCCGCCTCCGGCCGCTTCACGGGCTCCTGGTCCGGGAGGCCGACGGGCACCCCGGGAGCCGGGGCTTCGGCCGCCGGGGTGCCGGGTGCCGCGATCTCGGGGGCCGAGGTGCCAGGGGCCTCGGTCTTGGGCGCCTCGGTCGTGGGGGCCGGGGTGCCGGGTGCCGCGGCCTGGACCGGGGCCTGCACGGCGGGCTTCTCGGGGGCCTTCGGCACCTCGGGCGCCGGGGCGGTCACGGCCTCGACGGGGGTGGCCCGCTCGGACGGACCGGGAAGCACGGCCTGCCGTTCCGGCCTGTCGTCGCGCGTGACGGTCGTGGGTTGTTCGGTCGCGGGCGGGTCGGCGCGGAAGGCGGCGGCGCGCTCGGCCTCGGTGGCGGCGGCGAGCCTGCGCAGCCGGCGCAGCGCCTCCGGACCGATCGGGGCCTCCTGGGCCGCCGGGGCGGACTCCTCAAGAGCGGAGTCCTCGGAGGCGGGGTTCACCGGTACGGAGTCCGCGGGCGTGGACGCCGCGACCGCCGACGCCGTGGGGGCCACGGGCTCGGAGGCCGCCGGTTCCGAGACCGTTTCCGAGACCGTGGGGACGGCCTGGGGAGTGGGGGCCGGAGCCTGGGAGAGCGCGATCTCGGGGCTCCGCGCAGTGGGGCTCTGGGCCGTGGGGCCCTGCGTGGCGGGGGTCCGGGGCGCCGCGGCCTGGGGCGTGGCCGTCTCGGCGCGGGATGCCGGAGCCGGGGTTCGCGCGTTCTCGGACGCCGTGGAGGGCTGAGCCTGAACCACAGGCTCGACCCGCGCCACCGGTACGGCGGGCGCCGCCTCGGCCTCCCGGACCGGGGCCTGCTCGGGAAGGGCGCGTGCGGAAGGGGCGAAGACCCGCTCGACCGGGCTCGGCGTCTCGGTCCCGAGGGCCGGGGCCGTACCCCTGCGTGGGACAGCAGGCGTGCCCTTGACCGGACGTTCGCGGACGGCGGGAGCGGTGGTCGCCGCCGCCGCGGCGGCCACGGCGGGACGGACCTCACGGGCCGGGGCCGAGGGGGCGATCTCCGGGGCCGTGGCGCCCTTCGCCTTGCGCCCGGCCTTGCCCTTCACACGGTCCTTCACCCGCGCGGGACTGGGATCGGCCCGCCACACCCGGCCGGTCAGCGCGATCTCGCCGGGCTCGGAGGTCGGCGCCATCCGGCACCAGGAGCGTGGCTCCCCCATGTAGCGGACCTGTGACTGCAGCAGCTCGGTGAGCCGCTTGCTCTCGATCACCGGTCTGGTCGAGAGCCAGGTCACCACCCCGGGCGGCACGAGGTAGACCACGTGCCAGGGGGCGTCGAAGGGCAGACCGAGAAGCGCGAGCAGCAACGACCAGGGGGCCGCCACACCCACGAAGACACCGATCCAGACGATCGGCAGCGGCGTCGGCAGCCGTAGGTCGTACAGCTTGTAGAGCCGCTTTTCGATCCGCCAGATATTGGTATACGTGGGTAGATCCACACGCTCCTCCTCTCCGCCACTCGTTCTTTGACCGCAAACACGCGGTCTCAACCCGCCGAGATGCCCAGTGCTCCCGCGATCGCCTTGGCGGTCACCTCGATGATGTTGGGCACGTAGAAGATCACTCCGATGGCTATCGCGAGAATGATGAACTGGACGAACCTGGTGATCTCACGCGTGAAGAGGAAGAAGAGCGCCACCACGGAGACGATGACGAGGAAGAGCGGCGCGAAGAAGCTCCTGAGGAAGGTGGCCAGCCCCTGGGTGTTCACACCCTGTGGAGGGGACGTCGGCTGGGCGAGATCGACCGCGTGCAGCAGGATCGTCTTCAGGATCATTTCTCGTCCTCCGTGCTCATGATCACGGCCCGGGGGATAACGGGCCCGCGACGCGCATATGGGAACCCGCTCACTGCCGACTCACCGATCAGGGGGGGTTTGTTCACTGTGGACCGGCACCATTCGATCATGTGTTACCCCACAGACCGTTTCGCGCCTCGGATGTCCTTGACGAACCACTTGTCGCCCTGCTTCACCACGGTGAGCCGGTAGGCCTGCTCCAACTTCCCGCTCGCCTCGCCGGGATCGACGTTGGTGGTCGAGTCGAGGGACGTGGTGGTCCGCGCGGGCACCCCCCACACGACCGTCGCGGTCACCTCCCGGGTGGCCCCGCTCCCCGCGGGAACGACGAGGTCCTTGAGGCTCACGAAGGTGAAGGCGCCGCCGAAGCCCTCCAGGGTCACCCCGGCGGCGGCGTAACGCTGCAACGACACGTTGTTGCCCGCGGCGTACGCCTTGAAGAAGTCGGCCAGGGGTGTGCGCAGCTCGGTCTCCGCGGCCGCGTCCCTGTCTCCCGCCGGGATCGCGGGCAGGTTCGCCGAGGAGGGCGCGGGCAGGACGGCCGGGCGGCCGGAGACCACGAACCTCCCGGTCTCCGTGTCGTAGAACACCGGCACGGACAGCAGCTGACGGCGGTCGTCCGACTGGAAGGCCAGCGTCACGACGGCGTTCTGCCTGTCGATGATCTCCGAACCGTACGGCTGCACCGCCCCGGCGGCCATCCGGCCCAGGCCGTCCCAGCCGAACTGCGGCTCGGCGCCGTCGGGGAGATAGGGGGCCAGCCGCGACGCCCTTTCCTGGAGGCGGACGGCGTCGAAATTCAGATAGACCGCCGCGAACTGGCTGGCGAAAGAGGTCGCCCTGCTGACGGGGAATTCGGCGTCGGGGGAAATCTGCGGGGTTCCACTGGTCGTGTTCTGCTGGGTGAAGCGTTCAAAAGGTGCACGGACCCCGTTCACCACGATGACCACTATTAGCGCCCAAAGTATGGCGCGACCTGCCCATACGAGCCAACGACCACCGCCACCGGACCAACGACCCCTGGACGGCGCACCACGTCCCCGCGCCGGAGCACGGTCGAACTCGGGGTCGTGCGGCGCCCCCGGGTATGCCGACAGCTCAGGGTCGTCGGTGATCCGAGGATCACGGACGGTTGACCTTCGAGCCATCTTGCCTCCGCTCGCGCCAAACCCCCGGCTGACGCGGTCTCGTATTACTCCCGACCCCGTAAACCATGGTCAAGCACTTACTCTAACCGCCTTGACGATTGTTCCAGGAAAGCCACGCCTATGCTGCAGGCATCACGGTTACCGAGCAAACCGGGTCTGGAACCCGGCTGACGGCCCATCCGGGGACAACAAGACGAAGAAAGCACATTCCACCTGGCCAGCCCCTACGTCGATTACTCAAACGCCACGCATTGCTATCCAAACGGTCCCCACACTGTCCCGACCTGCCCTTTCCTCCCCGAACCGGTCACTCACCGTGACCGTTCACGCAGGCCCGCTCCCCTCGCACGGGAGGCGCACGGGGAGGGACGTCGCGAGGGACGTCGCGAGGGACGTCGCGAGGGACGTCGCGAGGGACGTCGCGAAGGGCGCCGGGAGGGACAGAGCCGCCATGCGGGCCGGAACCAACACGTCAGAGGCGCTCGCGTCCATGATCACGAAGGCCGGGCCGGGAGCCGCCGCGCCGTTCGTCGCGGAAACGGCCGGGAACGGATACGGCGAGCGGAAAGTCTCGTCCCGCCCGCCGTACCTCTGAATCCAGCACGCCTGTGGCGCTCCCCGACCTGGGACCAGGGCACGCGCTTCCTCGACCCGGCAGGCCCGTGGCGGCGCGGTTCCGACGGGAACGCCGACGGCCCGCCACGCCGATACTTCCGCAAGGACGCATATCCGGCGGGTCCACACCGTCAAGGACCTGAACCGAACCCGACGGCCGCCCCACGCGAGACGCTCGGCGGGGAAACCCCTGCCGAGCGTCTCGCCAAGCCTCCGGCGGCAGCCGGTTGATCGACCTGTGTTACGACGACCCCTGGAATCGGGCCTTCGGGCGTCGCGGATCTGCGGGGGCCGTCAGACGTTGAACCTGAACTCGACGACGTCGCCGTCGCGCATCACGTAGTCCTTGCCCTCGATGCGGGCCTTGCCCGCCTGGCGGGCGGCGGCGATGGAGCCCGCCTCGACCAGTTCGTCGAAGGAGACGATCTCGGCCTTGATGAAGCCACGCTGGAAGTCGGTGTGGATGACCCCGGCGGCCTCGGGGGCGGTCGCGCCCTTGCGGATCGTCCAGGCCCTGGTCTCCTTGGGACCCGCGGTCAGGTAGGTCTGCAGGCCGAGCGTCTCGAAGCCGACGCGGGCGAGCTGGGCCAGGCCCGACTCCTGCTGGCCCACGGACTGCAGCAGCTCAAGGGCCTCCTCCTCGGACAGCTCGACCAGCTCGGACTCGATCTTGGCGTCGAGGAAGACCGCCTCGGCGGGGGCGACGAGCGCGGACAGACGCGCCCTGAGGTCGTCGTCGGTCAGCTCGTCGGCGTCGAGGTTGAAGGCGTACAGGAACGGCTTGGCGGTCAGCAGGTGCAGCTCACGCAGGTCCGCGAGGTCGATGCCCGCGCCCTTGGCCCCGGCGTACAGGGTGGTGCCGCCGTCGAGGAGCTTGACGGCCGCCTCGACCGCGTCGAGGGCCGACTTGCGGTCCTTGTTGGTCCTGGCCTCCTTCTGGAGGCGGGGCAGCGCCTTCTCCAGGGTCTGCAGGTCGGCGAGGATCAGCTCGGTGTTGATCGTCTCGATGTCACGGCCCGGCTCGACGGCGCCGTCCACGTGGGTCACGTCGGGGTCGGCGAAGACACGGATGACCTGGCAGATGGCGTCGGTCTCCCGGATGTTGGCGAGGAACTGGTTGCCCCGCCCCTGCCCCTCGGAGGCGCCCTTGACCAGTCCGGCGATGTCCACGAACTCGACCTTCGCCGGGAGGATCTTCGCGGAGCCGAAGATCTCGGCCAGTTTCTCCAGACGGGGGTCGGGAACACCGACGATGCCCACGTTGGGTTCGATGGTGGCGAAGGGGTAGTTCGCCGCCAGGGCGTTAGCGGTCTTCGTCAGCGCGTTGAAAAGCGTTGACTTGCCGACGTTGGGCAATCCGACGATGCCGATGCTCAGGCTCACGTCAGCCGAGTTTACGGCGAATCACCCGGTGCTGACCGCCGCTGCGGGCCGGAGGCACCCGGAACCGGCGGTGCTGACATCATTCCGTGGTGGATGTCATGGCGCTCGCCTTCCAACTCGCCGTAGGACTCGCCGCCGGGCTCGCCATCGGGTTCCTGCTCGGCAGATCCCGTGCCTCCACGGGTGCGGACGACGTCGTGGCGCGCATGGCGGACGCCGAGGCGAGGGCGAAGGCCGCCGAGGAGAAGCTCGCCTACGTCGAAGGGCAGCTCACCGACCGGTTCCAGGCGCTGTCGGCCAAGGCGCTCGACGTCAACAACCTGCGTTTCCTCGAACTGGCCGAGGCCAGGCTCGCGGCGGGCCGGGCGGAGGCCGCGGGAGAGCTCGAACAGCGCAAGCAGGCCGTCGAACACCTGATCGAGCCACTGAAGGACACCCTGGCGCGGGTCGAGACGCAGCTGCGTGACACCCAGGCCGGTCAGCGGGCCGCCCACGCCGAGCTGGCCAAGCACATCGACGTGGTCAGGGAGAGCAACGAGCAGCTGCGGCTGCAGACGACGGCGCTGGTGCGGGCGTTGCAGCGGCCCGAGGCCAGGGGCAGGTGGGGCGAGCTGCAGCTGCGCAGGGTCGCCGAGATCGCCGGGATGCAGCGGTTCTGCGACTTCGACGAGCAGGCGAGCGTGACCACCGCCGACGGCGCCCTCAGGCCCGACATGGTCGTACGGCTCGCGGGCGGCAAGAACATCGTGGTCGACTCCAAGGTCTCCCTGGCCGCCTACCTGGAGGCGGCGGAGTCGGCCGACCCCGAGCGCCAGTCGGTCAGGCTGGACGCCCACGCCCGGCATGTGCGCGAGCATGTGGACCGGCTGGCGGGCAAGGCCTACTGGCAGGCGTTCAGCCCGGCGCCCGAGTTCATGGTGCTGTTCATCCCCGGTGAGGCCTTCCTGGCGCCCGCGCTCGAACGTGACCCGGGGCTGCTCGAATACGCCATGCGGCGGCGGGTCCACATCGCGACGCCGACCACGTTGATCACAATGCTCCGTACCGCGCACTACGCCTGGCAGCAGGAGGCGCTCAGCGAGAACGCGCGGGCTGTCTTCGAGCTGGGCAAGGAGCTCTACGAACGGCTCGGCACCCTCGGGCAGCACATGGAGACGATGGGCCGTTCCCTGGGCAGGGCGGTCGAGGCGTACAACAAGACCGTCGGTTCCCTGGAGAGCCGGGTCCTGGTGAGCGCGCGCAAACTGAACGATCTGGGCCTCGTGGACGGCGAGCTGGACGGCCCCGGCAGCGTCGAGAACCTGCCGCGGGCGTTGACCTCGCCCGAACTGCTGGCAGAAGAGGAGTCAAGCCCGTCTCCCATCTCCCGCCTGAACGGTAAGTTGGCGGGCGACCTGCCCTAGAGATGCTGTTCCCCGCGAAGCGCAGGCGGCCGGAGACCGCAGGCGGACAGGGGGGTCGACGCGGGCCGAGGTCGAGGGGGGCACAGTGGTGAACGAGCGAGGCGACGGGCAGCCGCTTGATGAGGCCGCCCGTGTGGGCGGAGCCGACCGGCCGGGCGGGACCGGCCAGTCGAACGGGGCGGGCCGTACGGGTGGGGCCGCAGGCCGTACGGGCGGGACGGGGCGTAAGGACGAACGCGGGCGGCCGGGCGGCGGTGTCCGGCTGACCGCGAGGGGCGCGATCGCGCTGGTGCTGGTCTCGACGCTGGCGGGCAGGGTGCTCCAGGCGGTGGTCGGGCCGTCGGCGCTGCTCGGCCTGACGTTCGTGGCCGGCTGCGCGGGCGCGGTCGTGCTGGTGAACCGGCGGGACCTGCTCTCGCTGGTGGTCAGCCCACCACTGGTCTTCTTCGTCGCGGCGCTGGTCACCGAGGCCGTGAGCGCGATGGGGGCCAAGGTGCCGGTCCAGGCGTTCGGGCTCGGCATGTTCGCGCTGCTGTCGGCCAGTGCCCCGTGGTTGTTCGCGGGGTCGCTGCTGGTCCTGCTCGTCGCCTGGCGGCGCGGCCTGGCCACGTGCGTGCGCGAGCTGCGTGAGGAGCTGCGGGCGGCGGGACCGGCCCCCGCACGGCAGAAGGCGACCGGCGCGGCCTTCGCCCCGGAGCCCGAGGGCTACTTCGAACCCAAGGTGTACGGCACGCCGCGCGAGGAGCAGCCCACCGAGGAGCGGCCCGCCCAGGAGCAGGCGGCGGACGGCCGGTAGGGCGCGGGTGCCGTACGGCACCCGCGCGGCCCGGTGGCGGGACGGGTCAGACGGTCGCGCGCAGGTCCTTGCGCAGCTCGTGCGGCAGGGCGAAGCGGACGCTCTCCTCGACCGACTCGACCTCCTCGACGTGGTCGAAGCCGTGCCCGGCGAGGCGGGCCAGGACCCCGGCGACCAGTTCGTCGGGGACGGAGGCGCCGCTGGTCACGCCGACCGTCGTGACGCCGTCGAGCCACTCGTCCCTGATGAAGGAGGAGTCGTCGACCAGGTGGGCGGCGTCGGCCCCGTGGTCGAGGGCGACCTCGACCAGGCGCTTGGAGTTCGAGGAGTTCTCCGAGCCGACGACGATGACGAGCTGGGCCTGGGCGGCGATCTCCTTGACCGCGACCTGGCGGTTCTGGGTGGCGTAGCAGATGTCGTCGCTGGGCGGGTCGATGAGGTTGGGGAAGCGCGCCTTGAGCCGGGAGACCGTCTCGGTGGTCTCGTCGACCGACAGCGTGGTCTGTGACAGCCACACCAACCGCTCGGGGTCGCGCACCTTGACCGTTTCGACCGAGTCGAGGCCGTCGACGAGCTGGATGTGCTCGGGTGCCTCGCCCGCGGTGCCCTCGACCTCCTCGTGGCCTTCGTGGCCGATGAGGAGGATGTCGTAGTCCTGGGAGGCGAAGCGCCTGGCCTCGTTGTGCACCTTGGTCACCAGCGGGCAGGTGGCGTCGATGGTCTTCAGGCGGCGCTGCGCGGCCTCCTCGTGGACGGCTGGGGAGACCCCGTGCGCGGAGAAGACGACGATGGCGCCCTCGGGCACCTCCTCGGTCTCCTCGACGAAGATCGCGCCGCGCTGTTCGAGCGTCCGGACCACATGGGTGTTGTGGACGATCTGCTTGCGGACGTAGATCGGCGCGCCGTACCGCTCCAGGGCCTTCTCCACAGCCTGGACCGCGCGGTCCACTCCGGCACAGTAACCACGAGGCTTGGCCACTAGGACGCGCCGGATCGTGGGGGTCTCTGACGTCATGTTCTTATGCTACGTGGAGCGCCCACTCGTCCTGTGGCCACATGAGGCATCGTCTTGCCCGACACTTGCCATACGGAACGACCCAAACAGATCCATCAGGGAGACGACATGTCAGTCCCCGACATCATTCGCAATGTCACCAGAAACGTGCGCGAGGCGCTTTCCAGCCGTGAGGAGTTCAAGGAGAAGACCAAGGATCTGCCGCTCTACGTGCTGCAGAGCACGCTGAGCGGGGTCGGCCAGGCCCTGCAGTTCGGCGGCCGCGTGAAGGACAGGATCAGGCGCCTCGCCGGGCAGGACGTGGAGGAGGAGACCGAAACCACCGAGACCGCCGAGCAGGCCGCCGACGACAAGCCCGCCCGCAGGGAGCCGGTGATCTTCGCCCCGCGTCCCGACAGGACGGCCGCCAAGGAGACCGCCGAGCCCGTCGAGCCGAAGGCCGAGGCGAACGGCGCCAGGACGCGCCCCGAACCCGTCATCTTCGCCCCCGCGAAGCCCGCCGCGAAGCCCGCCACCGAGCCCACCGCGAAGTCCACCACCGAGCCCGCCACCGAGCCCACCGCGAAGTCCACCACCGAGCCCGCCGCCGAGCCCACCGCGAAGTCCACCACCGAGACCCCGGAGAAGGCCGCCCCGCAGGCCGAGACTCCCGGGGCCGTCGCTGAGCCCGCCGCGAAGCCCGTCGGTGAGGTCGCCGAGGAAGCCTCCGCCGCCCCGGCTGACGCCCCCACCGACGCCGCCGTGAGCGCCCCCGCTGACGTCCCCGCCAAGCCTTCGGCCGAGACCCCCGCCGAAGCCCCCGCTGAGGCTTCCACGGACGCCCCTGCGGAGGCCCCTGCCGAGCCCCTCGCTGAGACCACCACCGGGACCCCGGAGAAGGCCGCCCCGCAGGCTGAGACCACCGAGGCCCCCGAAGCCGCCAAGGCCCCCGAAGCCGCTGAGGCCGCTGAGCCTTCAGAGGCCTCAGGGACGAAGGCGGCCGAGGAGGAGAAGAGCGCGCTCGTGGAGCCGATGCCGGGGTACGCCACCCTGACGATCGCCTCCCTGCGCGCCCGGATGCGCGGCAAGTCCGCCGAGCAGATCGGTGAGCTGCTCGCCTACGAGCGGGCCACCTCCGCCAGGCCCGAGGTCGTGCGCATGTACGAGAACCGCCTGGCCAAGCTCCAGGCCGCCGAATGACGGCCCGGGCCGCGTAGGCTCTGCGGACATGACCTCGAAGACCACCCCCGAACAGCCGCTTCCCGTCCGCACGGTGCTGCAGATGGTCGGCGGCTGGATCGGCAAACTCGGCACCGTGTGGGTCGAGGGGCAGATCACCGAGCTGACCGCCCGGGGTGGCACGGTCTTCCTGACGCTGCGCGACCCGGTGGCCAACGTCTCGGCCCGTGTCACCTGCCCGCGCGGCGTGTACGAGGCGACCGTCCCCCGCCCGGTGGACGGCGCCCGGGTCGTCATGCACCTGAAGCCGGACTTCTGGGTCAACAAGGGTTCCTTCGCCTTCACGGCCCTGGAGATGCGCCCCGTGGGGGTCGGCGAGCTGCTGGCCAGGCTCGAACGCCTGCGCCAGCTGCTCGCCTCCGAGGGGTTGTTCAAGGTGGACCGCAAGCGGCGGCTGCCGTTCCTGCCCGGCGTCGTGGGGCTGATCTGCGGCCGTGACTCGGCCGCCGAGCGCGACGTGCTGGAGAACGCGCGGCGCCGCTGGCCCGCGGTGCGGTTCAAGGTGGAGACGGTCGCCGTGCAGGGGCCGTACGCCGTGACCGAGGTCACCGAGGCGCTGCGCGGGCTCGACGCGGACGACGAGGTCGAGGTCATCGTCGTCGCGCGGGGCGGCGGCTCCCTTGAGGACCTGCTGCCCTTCTCCGACGAGTCGCTGGTCAGGGCCGTGGCGGCCTGCCGTACGCCGGTGGTCAGCGCCATCGGCCACGAGCAGGACAACCCGTTGCTCGACATGGTCGCCGACGTGCGGGCCTCGACCCCCACGGACGCGGCCAAGAAGGTCGTGCCCGACGTCGGTGAGCAGCTCACGCTGGTGCGCCAGCTACGTGACCGGGGGCGCAGAGTCGCGGGCGGGTGGCTCGACCGCGAGCTGACCTGGCTGGCGGCCGTACGGTCCCGGCCCGCGCTGGCCGACCCGGTCCGGGAGATCGAGCGCAGGGCCGAGCAGGCCGAGCAGCTCAGGGACCGTGCCCGGCGCTCCCTGGGCGCCTCCCTCGACCGGGCGGAGGACGCCCTGGGGCATCTGCGGGCCCGGCTGGTCGCGCTGTCGCCCGCGGCGACGCTGGAGCGCGGCTACGCGATCGTGCAGCGCCCCGGCGGCGAGGTCGTACGGCGGGCGGCCGACGTCGCCCCCGGCGCCGAGCTGACGATCAGGTTCCCCGACGACCGGGTCACCGTCAGACGGGACTCCGCCACGTGAGCGAGGGGTAGCCGTCGGCGGTGAAGCCCATCTCCCGGTAGAGCGGCGCCCCGTCGGAGGTGGCGTGCAGGTCGATCCTGCGGATGTCCCTGGCGCGGTACCACGCCATGAGGGCGGCCAGCACGGCCCTGCCGTGTCCCTGCCTGCGGTGGGCGGGGTCGGTCGTCATGCCCTGGATGTAGCCGTAGCGTCCGTCGGGCAGGCCGGGGCCGGGGAAGCGGTCGAAGATGAGACCGACCCCGCAGGAGGCGAGTCCGCCCTCGGGGGCGTCGACCACGTAGACGGCGGTGTCGGTGCTGCCGATCCGCTCGCTGAGGCTGTCGGCGTAGGACTCACGCCAGCCTCCGTCGATCGGGAAACTGCCGTCCATCGCCATGCGGTCGGCCAGGATCTGGCGGAGCCGTACCAGTTCGGGGATGTCCTCGGATGTCGCGGGGCGAACACTCACCGGCCCAGTCTCCCAGGCGGAAGATCGTCGGCAGTCGGCGGGTCCCCGTCAGGGGCCTGTCCGCGGAACTTTCCACCTACCGAGGTCGCCCAGGCCGCGCCCCGCGGAACAAGCCCTAGGGTGGGGGCGTGGCCGATGAGAAGACACCGTCGTACGAGCAGGCGCGTGAGGAGCTGACCGAGGTGGTCCGCCGTCTTGAGGCGGGCGGGCTCACCCTGGAGGAGTCCATCCAGCTGTGGGAACGGGGCGAGCGGCTCGCGGCATTGTGCGAGGAGTGGCTGCAGGGCGCCCGGGTGAAGCTGGCGGCGGCCATGGCGCAGCGCAGGGGGCCGGACCCGGCGGGAGACGCGCCCTTCCAGCCCTTCTAGGTCAGTTTGGTCTGCTGCTTGAGGGTCGCGGCCAGGGCGGACAGCTCGTCCCACTGGGCGGTGCCGGTGACGACGAGTGTGACGTCGGGCAGGACCTGCACCAGGGAGCGCTGGTTCTTGTCCTCGCGGAAGCGCTTCTCCCAGGTCACCCCGTCGACCTGGAGGCTGCCCTGGGGGCGGTCGCTGTTGGCCATCCGGTTGGCGAACCCCGCGGCGGGCCGTTCGTCGCTCTGGGCGATCAGGGCGTGGGCGCGCTTGGCGGTGGCGAAGCCGAGCCGCCAGGTCACGGTCGTCTTGCCCTCGCTGTCCTTGCCCTTGGTCATCCGCGAACTCGTCGGCACCCAGTTGGCGAGCACGGACGCGGGGGACCACACCTGGTACGGCGCGTCCCGGCGCATGTTGGCCACGTCGATCGAGTAGTCGACCTTGGGAATGTGCTCGGTACGGCTCTGCGGGGTCACCAGGAGAAAGACACCGACGCCCGCGAGACAGACCATCATCGCGAACGCGTATCCGTAGAAGCCCTGAGTGAACCGTCTCACGACCATCGAGACTATCCGCTCGCGGGGGCGCTCCCGCCTCAGGGGCGCCGGATCTGCCCGATGATGCCCAGTACGTTCTCGGCGAGGGCGCGGGAGGTCTCCTCGTCCGGTGACAGGACGACCTCGATGACGGCGGCGTCCAGCGCCCCGGTGAGCACCACGACCAGCGCGTTCTCGCCGTCGAACAGGCTGGCGCTGCGCCTGGTCCACCGACGCAGCCGTTCGCGCATGACGACCTCGAAGCCGGGCGGCCCGTCACCGCGCAGGAACAGCGCGGCGATCTCGCGTTCTGCCAGGCAGCCGTCGAGGTAGGCGCGGGCGCCAGCGACGAACAGCCGCACGGGGTCGTCCTCACCCGTGGCGCGGGCCGTGTGGACGGCCTGCCTGGTCCGCCGGGCCTGCCGCTCCTGGAACTCCTCGAACAGCGTCAGGTAGAGGTCGGCCTTGCCGGAGAAGTGGTGGTAGAGGCTGCCGACGCTCGCCTCGGCCCTGGAGACGATGTCGGTGACGCCGGTGTCGGCGAAACCGCCGGTGAGAAAGGCCTCCCTGGCTGCGGCGAGCAGGGCCGTACGTGTCGCGGCGCCTCGTTCCGAGGCGCGTGCGGTCAGGCCCGCGGGTTCCCGTTCCGTGTCACGGCTCATCGTGGGGACATTATCCTCCGCTGCTCGGTCAGAAGAGGGACAACTACGATCGATGTGCAGCAATCCACGAGAGGGGCCCTCCGCCATGTCCGATCAGACGACCGTCCCTGCCGAACTGGCCACGGGTGAACACGCACCTGATCGCAACCTCGCCCTCGAACTCGTCCGGGTGACCGAGGCGGCGGCGATGTCCGCGGCCCGCTGGGTCGGGCGGGGTGACAAGAACGGCGCGGACGGCGCCGCGGTGAACGCCATGCGCCAGCTGATCAACACCGTGTCGATGAGCGGTGTGGTGGTGATCGGCGAGGGTGAGAAGGACAACGCGCCGATGCTCTACAACGGTGAGCGCGTCGGCGACGGCAGCGGCGCCGAGTGCGACGTGGCCGTCGACCCGATCGACGGCACCCGGCTGACCGCGCTCGGCATGCCGAACGGCATCTCGGTCATCGCGGTCAGCGAGCGCGGCTCGATGTACGACCCGTCGGCTGTCTTCTACATGGACAAGCTGGTCACCGGGCCCGAGGCGGCCGACGCGGTGGACATCAACGCCCCGGTCGCCGACAACATCGCCGCGGTGGCACGTGCCAAGGGCGGCGCGCCCTCCGACGTGACCGTGGTGATCCTCGACCGGCCGCGCCACGACAAGGTCATCCGGCAGATCCGGGAGGCGGGCGCCCGGATCAAGCTCATCACCGACGGCGACGTGGCCGGTGCCATCATGGCGGCCCGCGCGGGCACGGGCGTCGACCTGATGCTCGGCATCGGCGGCACGCCCGAGGGCATCATCGCGGCGTGCGCGCTCAAGTGCCTGGGCGGGGTCATCCAGGGCAGGCTGTGGCCACAGGACGACGCCGAGCGGCGCAGGGCGCTGGACACCGGTCTCGACCTCGACGCCACGCTGACCACCGACGACCTGGTCAGGTCGGACGACGTCTTCTTCGCCGCGACCGGGATCACCGACGGTGAGCTGATGCAGGGCGTGCGCTACCGGAGCGGGCGGGCCGTGACCAACTCCCTGGTCATGCGGGGCCGTTCCGGCACGATCCGCAAGATCGAGAGCGAGCACCAGCTCTGGAAGCTGCGGGCCTACAGCGCGATCAACTTCGACGACGCGAGCTGACCCGTCACGCCGACCGGCGGCGGAACCACGGCCTGCGGGGACGTTTGGGCGACTTGGCGACGACGTTGCCCATGGTGACGAGGCCGGTGATCTCGATCACCGGCCCGTCCGGGGAGGGCGGGACCTGGTTCTTCCTTCCCGCCATGAACCCCGACCCGGACATCAGGATGCGCACCCCCTCGGGGACGATCAGGGTGAGGGTGGCGGCCATCACGGTGACGTTCAGCGTCACGTGGCTCGACTGGAGCACCGCCTCGCGCAGGTCGAGGGTGACGTTGGCGCAGATGGCGGTGGCGGAGTAGCGGGTGGGCACCACCCAGCGGCCCGCGTGTGTCTGGGTGCCGAAGAGGGCCATGACGGGCCGGACGTCGGTGCGCAGGGGCTGCTCCTCCGGCGGGAGCAGGTCCGTGGTGAACGCCGCGAGCTCACCCAGGGTCCTGGCCTGGTAGACGGCGGTGAGGCGTTCCTCGTGTTCGTCGGGGGTGAGCCTGCCGTCGGCGAGCGCGTCGGCCAGCACCGCCGCCACGCGTTCCCGGTCGTCGTTGCCCGCCCTCAGATCACCGGGACGCGGTTCGTACACGGGATCGCGAGGCGCCGGGGGAGGGTAGCTGTCCACCTCTCGACCATAACCTTCCGGGAAACCCGTGAAGCCTCCGCGTGAGCGTCCGTTGACCGTCGGGTACGGCAGCTCCCCGGTCCTTCGGGTCTCCCGGCTCGCCGGAGGCTTCCGGCCCTCCCTGCCCGCGGCCTGTCCACGGTTGCGTCCGGGAGGCCGTCTAGGGCGCCTTCGTCATGGGCAGGCGCGGGTCGGGGGCCTGGCCGTGCGCCCGGATCTCGGTGGCCGCCGCCGGGCGCTCGGGCCCGGCCAGCACGCTCAGGTGGTAGAGGTCGTGGCCCGGCGCCGCCGTCGACGGACTGTGGCAGCCGTGCGGGACGAGCACCACGTCTCCTGAGGAGACCTCGGTCACCGTCTCGTGGGCGCCGTGAATCCGCTGGTAGCCGGGCCCGCCCTCGAAGTAGTAGATCCGCTCGCGCACGGCCCCGCACTCCGGGGTCGCGTCGTGCTCGTACGGCGGGCAGGGCGTACGGTTGCCGCCCGGGGTGAGCACCTCGACCGCGACGAGCCGGTCGCACTCGAAGGCGCCGGGGGCGCAGAAGCCGTTGATCTGGCTGCTCGTCCGGCCCTCCCCGCGCACCTCGACGGGCACCTCGCGGGCGGGGCCGTACCTGACGGGGAAGCTTCTGCTCGCGCGGGCCGTGGGGAAGGCGAAGCGGCCTGCGCCGGTGATCCTGACCGTCGCGCCGACGGGCAGGTAGGCGAAGTCGCTGACCGCGTGGAAGACGGAGACACGCCCTTCGAGGGCGAGCCGTACGCCGTCGCACTCGATCCGGCACGAACCGGAGAGCGGCAGGACCAGCATCTCCTCGTCGCCGGTGCAGAAGAGCACGCTCTCGTCGGAGAGCGTGAGCAGGCGGAGCCCGGCGTGGTTCCAGCCCGCCGTCTCCGGGGTGATCCACAGCGCCCACGGCGCCAGGGTGGAGGTACCCGCGGGGACGAGGGTCATGGTCTCTCCCGACGTCGTGTTTCGCACGATCCTTCGCCCATGCCGCCTCCAGCGTGTCCTGGCCGTTACCGGCAGGCGTATAACACCGTCGGCCCGACCACAAGACCCACCGCCGCACACGGTATGACGGCGGCCGTGGACATCGACATAACGACGGCCGATTCCCGCGCGAATTACCCGTCCGACCTGCGCCGGGGCCGGGGCGGGCGGCCGGACTACCTTCGACAACCGCGGCCCGGGACCGGGTCGCGGGGTTCGACTGGAGGAGGACACATGGACCTGCGACTGTCCGGACAGGTGGCCGTCGTCACCGGGGCGTCCAAGGGAATCGGGCTGGCGGTCGTGAGCACCCTGCTGGCCGAGGGCGCCCGGGTGGTCGCCGCCTCGCGCGGGAGCAGCCCGGGGCTTGAGGCGCTCGCCGGAGACGACCTGGTGCACGTCGCGGTCGACCTCATGGAGCCGTCGGCTCCCGGACTGGTCGTCGCCCGTGCCGTCGAGGAGTTCGGCGGGCTGGACATCCTGGTCAACAACGCCGGAGGGCCGCCGCCCGGGGTGACGTTGCCGCGTTCGTCGTTCTTCGAGGCCGGTGACGACGACTGGCGGACGGTGTTCGAGCTCAACCTGTTCTCGGTGGTGCGCGCCGTACGGGCGGCCGTCCCGCTGATGCTGCGGCGGGGCGGCGGGGCGATCGTCAACGTCTCCTCGGGCAACGCCAGGCAGCCCTCGCAGATGAACGTCGACTACGGCGCGGCCAAGGCGGGCGTGAACAACCTGACCAAGGCTCTGTCCGAGGAGTTCGGCCCGCAGGGCATCCGGGTGAACACGGTCTCCCCCGGTCCGGTCCGCACGCCGTGGTGGACCAAGCAGGGCGGCGCGGCCGACGTCATCGCCTCGATGACGGGTTCCGACCGGGACAGCGTGATGGACCGCCTGGCGCCGGAGATGATGCGCCTGACCACCGGCCGCCTGGTCGACCCGCAGGAGGTGGCCGACGCGGTCGCGCTGCTGGCCTCCCCGAGGTCGGCCAGCACCACGGGGGCCGACTTCGTGGTGGACGGCGGCTTCCTCAAGGCGGTCTGATCCGTCGCCTCCTCCGGAGGTCAGTGGGTGAGCCGCTCGTGGGTCTGTCCCTGGATCTGTCCGGGGCTCTGCTCCGGGGCGCTGCGCTGGCTGGGCAGGTCACTCCTCTCCAGCCGGCGCCTGCGCTGCTCCGCCTTGGAGATGTCGGCCGGCTGCTGGGGCGCCTCGCCTTCGTTGCTTCTGATGGTCGCCAGCGCTATCGCGATCAGCGAGACCGCCAGTCCCGCGACCACGAGGAGAGCCAGGATCGCGAGCATCACGATGTTGCTGCTCAGGATGGTGTCCACGGTTCCCATGACGTCCTCCGGCCTTCTCTCTTTCCACCTTTCTCCTCTTCTTCGCGAAGGGTGGTCGAAAAGCCGTCATTAAAGGCCCAAATGTTGATATATGCCTTTTGGTGGGTTTGTGGTGCCCGACCACGGCGAGGAGGCGTGAGCGGCAGGCCGTACCCTCTATGAGACCGGAGAAGGCCACCGGCACGGAGGACCGAGGACGATGCCCGAGTTCGACTACACCGACCTGCTTCCGCTGGGACAGGACGAGACCGAGTACCGCCTGATCAGCACCGAGGGGGTGCGTGTCGTCGAGGCGGCGGGCCGCAGGTTCCTCGAAGTCGATCCCGAGGCGCTGCGACTGCTGACCGAGACGGCCGTCCACGACATCTCCCACTACCTTCGCTCCTCCCACCTGGCCCAGCTTCGCAAGATCGTCGACGACCCCGAGTCGAGTGGGAACGACCGCTTCGTCGCGCTCGACCTGCTCAAGAACGCCTCGATCTCGGCGGGCGGCGTGCTGCCGATGTGCCAGGACACCGGCACCGCGATCGTCATGGGCAAGCGGGGGCGTCACGTGCTCACCGACGGCGCGGACGCCGAGCACATCTCGCGCGGTGTCTACGACGCCTACACCAGGCTGAACCTGCGCTACTCCCAGATGGCCCCGATCACCATGTGGGAGGAGAGGAACACCGGCTCCAACCTGCCCGCCCAGATCGAGCTGTACGCCGAGGACCCCAACGGGCACCCCGACGAGTACAAGCTGCTGTTCATGGCCAAGGGCGGCGGCAGCGCCAACAAGTCCTTCCTGTACCAGGAGACCAAGGCGGTCCTCAACGAGAAGCGGATGCTCGCCTTCCTTGAGGAGAAGATCCGTTCCCTGGGCACCGCCGCGTGCCCGCCGTACCACCTGGCGATCGTCGTGGGCGGCACCTCTGCCGAGTTCGCCCTGAAGACGGCCAAGTACGCCAGCGCCCGCTACCTGGACTCCATCCCCACCTCGGGCTCCCCCAGCGGCCACGGCTTCCGCGACACCGAGCTTGAGGCGAAGGTCTTCGAGCTCACCCAGAAGCTCGGCATCGGCGCCCAGTTCGGCGGCAAGTACTTCTGCCACGACGTCCGCGTCATCCGCCTGCCCCGGCACGGCGCCTCCTGCCCGGTCGCCATCGCGGTCTCCTGCAGCGCCGACCGCCAGGCGCTGGCCAAGATCACGGCCGACGGGATCTTCCTTGAGCGGCTGGAGACCGACCCGGCGAGGTTCCTGCCCGAGACCACGGACGAGCACCTGTCCGACGACGTGGTACGGATCGACCTCAACCGCCCGATGCAGGAGATCCTCGCCGAGCTGACCAAGTATCCGGTCAAGACGCGCCTGTCCCTGACCGGCCCGCTGGTCGTGGCCCGTGACATCGCGCACGCCAAGATCGGCGAGCTGCTCGACGCGGGCGGCGAGATGCCGCAGTACATGAAGGACCACGCGGTCTACTACGCCGGTCCCGCCAAGACCCCCGAGGGATACGCCTCCGGATCGTTCGGCCCGACGACGGCGGGCCGCATGGACTCCTACGTCGAGCGCTTCCAGGCCGCGGGCGGTTCCATGGTCATGCTGGCCAAGGGCAACCGCTCCAAGCAGGTCACCGACGCCTGCGCGACCCACGGCGGCTTCTACCTCGGCTCCATCGGCGGCCCCGCCGCCCGGCTCGCCCAGGACTGCATCAGGAAGGTCGAGGTCCTGGAGTATCCGGAGCTGGGCATGGAGGCCGTCTGGAAGATCGAGGTCGAGGACTTCCCGGCGTTCATCGTGGTCGACGACAAGGGCGACGACTTCTTCACCGACCGCACGGGGCCGGTGCTGTCCATCGGGCGGCGCTGACCTGAGACGACCCTGGGAGGGGGCGGGGAGATCCTCGCCCCCTTTTCCGTGTTCCGTTTTGCGTCCCTGCCAAGGTGTTCCGGCGGCCGCGTTTCAATGGCCGGATGGACACCTCACGGGCGCGGGCCCTGTTCGTGACCGCCAGGGTCGCCCGCCTGGCAACCGTCAGCGCCGGTGCCGCCGTCAGCGCCGGCGCGCCCCGGATCGTCCCGGTGACCTTCGACGTGGACGGTGACACGGTCGCCTTCGCGATCGACCACAAGCCGAAGCGCACGACGGATCTGCGGCGGCTGCGTGACATCGCCGCCGACGACCGGGTGTGCCTGCTGGCCGACCACTACGAGGACGACTGGACGCGGCTGTGGTGGGTCCGTGCCGACGGCAGGGCCAGGATCGTCACGGACGGGCCCGGCAGGGAGCGTGCCCTGGCCCGTCTGGCCCGGCGCTACCCGCAGTATCGCGAACGGCCTCCGCACGGCCCCGTCGTGCTCATCGAGGTGACGTCGTGGACGGGATGGGCCTTCAGCGATCCGCCGAGGGAGGGCTGAGAAAGGTCCCGCGCGGGAGGACGGTGCGAACGCCCTCGATCCGACCGGCTCGGGCGACGGCCTGGACCATGCTTCCGTCCGCGCCGCGCCGTACGGGTGTGCGGGACCCCCTCTGGACCAGCTGACACCTGCCATCATGATGTAATTGCGAATTACTTGCAACTACTGAGAGTCCTAGGTCGCAAGTCTGATGCACATGCATGTATCCGGCAGTAGTGTCGGCGAAGCACCGACCAACGAGGAGGTAGACCTTCATGGGTGAGTACACCCTTCCGGATATGCCCTACGACTACGCGGCGCTTGAGCCCGCGATCACCGGCGAGATCCTGGAGCTGCACCACTCCAAGCACCACGCCGCCTACGTCAAGGGCGCCAACGACACCCTGGAGCGGCTGGCCGAGGCCCGTGACAAGGGCGAGTTCGGCGGTCTCGTCGGCCTTGAGAAGACCTTCGCCTTCAACCTGTCCGGCCACGTGCTGCACTCGATCTTCTGGGAGAACCTCTCCCCCGACGGCGGCGACCGCCCCGACGGTGAGCTGGCCTCCGCCATCGACGAGCACTTCGGCTCGTTCGAGGCCTTCCAGAAGCAGCTGACCACCGCGACCGCCGGGGTGCAGGGTTCCGGCTGGGGCGTGCTGGCCTGGGAGCCGCTCAGCCGCCGCCTGGTCGTCGAGCAGATCTACGACCACCACGGCAACGTCGGGCTGAACACCACGCCGCTGCTGGTCTTCGACGCCTGGGAGCACGCCTACTATCTCCAGTACCGCAACGTGCGCCCCGACTACGTCGAGAAGCTGTGGTCGCTGATCAACTGGGACGACGTGAAGCGGCGCTTCTCGACAGCGACGAGCGCGAAAATCTGACCGAAGAACGCAAGAAGTTTCGGCCCGGTCCCTACTGGTCGCATTACGCAAATCGGTAAGCTGCCCATCATGCGTGCGCCCTCCGGATACCTCCTTGCAGCGCGCTACCGGCTTTCCGAGCCGGTCGGGCGCGGCGGCATGGGTACCGTCTGGCGCGCGCACGACGAGTTGCTCGACCGCGAGGTCGCGGTCAAGGAGGTGCGGCTGCCCCTCGTCCTGGACGAGGACCTGCGGGCGGAACTGTGCGCCAGGACCGAGCGTGAGGGGCGGGCGACCGCGATGGTCGCCCATCCCTCGGTCATCACCGTCTTCGACGTCGTGACGGAGGACGAGCGTCCCTGGATCGTGATGGAGCTGCTGCGCGCCAGATCCCTGGAGCAGCTCCTGCAGGACCGGGGACCGCTGCCGCCCCGCGAGACCGCCGAGATCGGCCGCCAGGTCCTCGGGGCGCTGCGGGCCGTACACGCCAAGGGGATCCTGCACCGGGACGTCAAGCCGAGCAACGTCCTGGTGACCGACGACCGGGCGGTGCTCACCGACTTCGGCCTGGCCGCGCTCGAAGGCGACGTGTCGATCACCCAGGCGGGCATCGTGCTCGGCTCCGCCGGATACATCGCCCCTGAGCGCGTGCTCGGCGCCAAGGCCACCCCCTCGGCCGACCTGTGGTCGCTCGGCGCGACCCTCTACACCGCCGTCGAGGGCCGCGGCCTGCACGGCCGCCGTACGGCGGCCGCCGCCCTGGCCGCGTTGACCAGCGGTGAGCCGATCCCGATGGAGAAGGCCGGCCCGCTGACCCCGGTACTGCGCGGCCTGCTCATGATCGACCCGGCGGCCAGACTCGACGCGGTGCGCGCCTCGATGATGCTCGCCAGGGTCGCGGCGGGCGGGACGGCGGAGGAGCCGCTCGCCAGGACCACGGGCAGGATCGGCAGGAACACCGCGACGCTCACGGTCCCGTCGTTCAACCGCCGTCCGCAGCACCGTGGGCTGCACCGCGCGGGTTCCGCGCCGTTGCCGCCGCCCCCGCTCATCCCTCCGCCTCCGCAGACCGTGGCGCAGCCTCCCGCGCCACCCCCGCCGTACCCGCCGCCCTCGTCCAGGGCGCACCGCCGCCCGGCGGAGGGGATGCACCGCAAGCCGATGAGCCAGGCCCCGGAACCGCGGCCGTTTGTCCGGTTCGTCACGCCCCTGATCCGCCTGGTGCTCCCTCGGCTGTTGTGGCCTAAGGAGCTCCGTAAGCGAAGATAAAGCGAGCTTCAAGGAAGAATCGCTATCTTCTTCTCATGCCGGAACAGCAGACGCGCGTGCTCGCTGACCGCTACGAGCTGATCACACCGCTCGGCCGGGGGACGATGGGGACCGTTTGGCGTGCCCACGACCGTTCCCTCGGTCGTGAGGTCGCGATCAAAGAGATCCGTCAGGAGCCCGGGCTCAGCGAGGCACAACGCGCCGAACTTCGGGAGCGCATGATCCGTGAGGGTCGTACGGCAGCCCGCATCAGTCATCCCTCGGTGGCCACCGTCCACGACGCGATCGTCGAGGACGGCAGCCCGTGGATCATCATGGAGCTCGTCCAGGCCCGCTCCCTCGAACAGGTCATCGAGGAGGAGGGGCCGCTGCCGCCCCGGCTCGTCGCCGAGATCGGCGTGGACCTGATCGGCGCGCTGCGCGCCGCCCACGACCAGGGCATCCTGCACCGGGACGTCAAGCCGGGCAACGTGCTGGTCACCGAGAGCGGCAGGGTGGTGCTCACCGACTTCGGCATCGCCAAGGCAGAGGGGGACAGCAGCCTCACCAAGACCGGCATGGTGATCGGCTCGCCCGGCTACACGGCGCCGGAGCGGGCACGCGGTGAGCACACCGGCCCCGAGTCCGACCTGTGGTCACTCGGCGCGACGCTGTACTTCGCCGTCGAGGGCCGTCCGGCCTACGAGCGTTCCTCGGTGGCCGAGACCCTGGCCGCGCTGATGACGGACAAGGCCGATCCGCCGACCCAGGCCGGCCCGCTCCGGCCGGTGCTCGAACACCTCCTGGAGCGGGACCACACCGCCCGTCCCTCACACCTGCAGGCGATCGCGATGCTCAGGACCGTCGCGGACACCCCGACCGGGTCCATCCCGGTCGTGCCGCCCCTGGAGGCCCCCGGCGCGTCCCAGAAGGCGACCTCCCAGAAGGCGGCGCCCGGAACAGCCGCCGGGGGCACCGGGGGCACTACTGCGAAGGCCGTCCCTGGGGCGTCCAGGCCTGCCGGGGTACCCGTCAACCCCGTCCAGTCCCCGTCCCGCCCCTCCACGGCCCAGCCGCCCGTACAGGCCCCGGCTCCGGCTCCCGCCCAGCCCTCCGCGCCGGCTCCCGCTCCGGTCTCCTCGCAGGGAGACGACGAGGAGTTCGACGCCAACCGCACGGTGGTGGTCATCCGCCCCAAGGGGGGTCTGCGCCTGCCTCCCGGTCCGCAGGCCGCCGCTCCCGTCCCGCCGACGGCCCCCGCGCCGGTCGACGGGCGCCCTGCCGTACCCGGCCTCGGAACGCCGGTCGCGGGAGCGCGGACTCCCTCCCCGCCTGCCCCTCCGGTGCGGGACAGGCCGGTCGCGGGCCCCTCGGCCCCTCCCCCTTCCCCGGGCTTCCCGCCCGGCGGAGCCGTACCGCCGCCGCAAGGACCGCCGCTCCAAGGACCGCCGCAGGGGCCGCCGCAGGGTCCCTGGGCGCCCGCCGGGCAGCCGGGGGACGGCGTGCGTTCCCACGGGCTCGGGACCGACCTGTTCGCCATCGCCGGGCAGAACGGCCCCTCCGCCCAGAACGGTCAGGTTCCCCAGCGGAAGTCCTCCGGGAGCCGGGCCGGGGTGCTCGTCCTCATGGGCGTGGCGGCCGTCGCCCTGGTGGTGATCGTCATCCTGGGCGTGTCCTTCCTGACCGGCTGAACCGGCTGAACCACGGCGCCCGGCGACGGACCGGGCGCCACGGGGCGTCGCCGGGTCAGACCCCGATCACGTTCAGGGACACCCACAGCGCCACGACCGCGAGCGGCAGCGTGGCGCCGACGGTGAGCAGGCCGAGCCGGGTGAACTCCCCCAGCCCGACCCCGGTGTCGTGCTCGCGCACGATCCGCCGCCACAGCAGGGTCGCCAGGGACCCGGCGTAGGTGAGGTTGGGCCCGATGTTCACCCCGATCAGCACCGCGAGGACCGCGCCCGGCCCGGCGGGGGCGGTCAGCGGCAGCAGGACCAGTACGGCGGGCAGATTGTTGATCACGTTCGCCAGGACCGCGGCCAGTGCCGCGATCCCCAGCAGGGCGGGCAGGCCGGTGCCACCCGGGACCAGGTGACCGAGCGCGTCGGCGAGACCGTTGCCGACCACCGCCCGCACCACGACGGCCAGCGCCAGGACGAAGGCCAGGAACGGCACCGCGGCCGACCGCACGACGGCCACCGGGGTGGTGTGCCCCCTGGCCAGGGCACGACAGGCGAGTACGGCCGCGCCCGCCAGGGCCGCCCACGCGGGGTTGATCCCCAGCCAGGAGGCGACCACGAACCCGGCCAGCGTGCACACCACGGTGACCAGCGCGAAGACCGGTGTCTCACGAGGCTCGGCGACGGCCGGGGCCACGGCCCCCGCGTCCAGGTCCGTGGCGAAGAACCTCAGGAACAGGACGTACTCCACCCCGACCGCGACCAGCCAGGGCAGCGCCATCAGGGCCGTGAACCGGGTGAAGCTCAGGCCGCTGGCGGCGAGGGCGAGCAGGTTCGTCAGGTTGGAGACCGGCAGCAGCAACGAGGCCGTGTTCGACAGGTGGGCGCAGGCGTACACGTGCGGCCCTGGGCGGGCGCCGAGCCGGGCGGCGGTGGCGAGCACGACCGGCGTCAGCAGCACGACCGTGGCGTCCAGGCTGAGCACCGCGGTGATGAGCGAGGCGGCGGCGAACACCTGGGCCAGCAGGTGACGTGGCCGTCCCGCCGCGCCACGGGCCATCCAGACGCCGCAGGCGTGGAACAGCCCCTCGTCGTCGCACAGCTTGGCCAGGACGAGCACGGCCGCCAGGAAGCCGACAACCGGTCCCAGCCGGGCCATCTCGGCGACGGCCTGTTCCACGGAGATCGCCCCGATCGCGACGACCGCTCCGGCGGCGGGGACCGCGACCACGGCCTCCTGCCAGCCCCACGGCCGGATGACCGCGCAGGCCAGCACCGCCAGGAGCAGGAGGACCGAGACCGTCTCGGCGAGCACGGCGTTCAACGGCGTCCTTTCCTGGGCGGGACCTTCCGGGCACGGACAGGGCGGCCACAACTGTGGGAGGAGTCTCGCAAACGCCCTCAGGTATGGTCACGTCACCCCAGGCGTCCGTGTCCGGCGAAGGCGCAAACTGGAAGCATGAGCGAGTTTCGGATCGAACATGACTCGATGGGCGATGTGCGGGTCCCGGCGGACGCGAAGTGGCGGGCGCAGACACAGCGGGCCGTCGAGAACTTCCCCGTCTCCGGCCGTGGCCTGGACAGCGCGCACATCGCGGCACTCGGCCTGATCAAGGCCGTCGCGGCCGAGGTCAACACCGAGCTCGGTGTGCTCGACAAGGAGATGGCCGAGGCGATCGCCGAGGCGGCGACGGACGTCGCGGAGAACGAGTGGGACGCCGAGTTCCCCGTCGACGTCTTCCAGACCGGCTCAGGCACCTCCTCCAACATGAACGCCAACGAGGTGATCGCGACCCTCGCCGAAGAGCGTCTCGGCCGCCCCGTCCACCCGAACGACCACGTCAACGCCTCGCAGTCCTCCAACGACGTGTTCCCGACCTCGATCCACGTCGCGGCGACGACCGAGGTGACCTACCACCTGATCCCGTCCCTGCGGCACCTGGCGACCGCGCTCAGGAACAAGGCGCTGCAGTTCGAGGACGTGGTCAAGGCGGGCCGTACGCACCTGATGGACGCCACCCCGGTGACGCTGGGGCAGGAGTTCGGCGGTTACGCCACCCAGATCGACAACGCCATCACCAGGGTTCGCGGGGTGGTCCCCCGCCTCGTGCAGCTGCCGCTCGGCGGCACGGCCGTGGGGACCGGGATCAACACCCCGCCCGGCTTCGCCCCCAAGGTCATCGAGAAACTCCGCGAGGCGACGGGCCTGCCGTTCTCCGAGGCCCCCGACCACTTCGAGGCGCAGGGGGCCAGGGACTCCATCGTGGAGCTGTCCGGCCAGCTCCGCACCGTCGCGGTCTCGCTCAACAAGATCGCCAACGACCTGCGCTGGATGGGCTCGGGGCCGCGCACCGGACTCGGGGAGATCAACCTCCCCGACCTCCAGCCCGGGTCCTCGATCATGCCGGGCAAGGTCAACCCCGTCGTCCCCGAGGCCGTGTGCATGGTCGCGGCCCAGGTCATCGGCAACGACGCGGCCATCGCCTTCGCCGGGGCCTCGGGCAACTTCGAGCTCAACGTGATGCTGCCCGTCATCGCCCGCAACGTGCTGGAGTCGATCCGGCTGCTGGCCAACGTCTCCCGGCTGCTGGCCGACCGCTGCATCGCCAGGATCACCGCCAACGTGGACCGGCTGCTCGAATACGCCGAGTCGTCCCCCTCGATCGTCACCCCCCTCAACCGGCACGTCGGCTACGAGGAGGCCGCGAAGATCGCCAAGCAGGCCCTGGAACAGCGCAGGACGATCAGGGAGGTCGTGGTCGAGCGCGGTCACGTCGCCAGCGGCGCCCTCACCGAGGAGCAGCTCGACGCGCTGCTCGACGTGCTCTCCATGACCCGGCCGCCGTCGGCTCCCGAGGATCGGGGAGACTCCCGGACATGACACAGATCAAGATCTACGGCCGCCGCGACGTCTGGGCCGACCGGCGCCGGGAGGTGTCCGACACCCTGCACGCGTGCCTCACCGAGGTGTGGCGGCTGCCCGAGGACAAGCGTTTCCACCGGTTCCTGCTGCTCGACGCCGAGGACCTCCTCTGCCCGCAACGGAGCGAGCGGTACCTCATCGTGGAGATCGTCTGTTTCACCGGCAGGACGGACGAGGCCAAACGCGACCTCATCCGCACGCTGTTCGCCAGGGCCCAGGAGCGACTCGACCTGCCCGCCGCCGACCTGGAGATCGTGATCATCGAGTCTCCGCAGGTCAACTGGGGCATCAGGGGCCTGCCCGGTGACGAGCTCACGCTGACCTACCCGGTTTCCGTCTGAGGCGACTGGACTCTCCCCCCGTGGGAGAGTCCAGCCTTACGGCATGAAGCAGATCCACCGCGACCTCTACAAGGCCACCACGACCCCACGCCTCCTCGACGTCCCCGAACTGCCCTGCCTCATGTTCGACGGCTCGGGCGCCCCCTCGGACGAGTCGTACCTCGACGCCGTCGCCGCCCTGTACGGCGTGGCCTACGCCGTACGCGCCGAGTTGAAGCCGGTCGTGACCTACTCGGTCGCCCCCATCGAAGGGCTCTGGGACGGCGACCCCGGGGACCTGTCCACCATGCGCTGGACGGCCCTCATCCCCCAGCCCGCCCAGGTGACCGCCGAGATCGTCGAGCGGGCGGTGGAGACCGTACGGCGTAAGCGGCCCGGGACGCGGCTCGACGGCCTGCGGCTGGGCACCGTGAACGAGGGCAGGTCGGCCCAGATCCTGCACGTCGGCCCCTTCAGCGAGGAGCCCGCGACGGTCAAGACGCTGATGGAGTTCATCACCGGGCAGGGCCTGGCCCTGACGGGCAGGCATCACGAGATCTACCTGTCGGACTTCCGCCGCACCGCCCTGGAGAAGCAGCGGACCGTCATCCGTTACCCCGTCGGCTGACGGGCCTGGCGTCCACCGGATCGGCGGGACCGGACACTACATTCGACGTCATGACTGATCTGGCGGGGCGACTGGCCCTGGTGACCGGGGCGGGCAGCGGGATCGGACGGGCGTGCGCGCACCGGCTGGCCGCCGCCGGGGCGCACGTGGTCGTGCTGGACAGGGACGCGGGGGCCGCCGCCGAGGTGGCCAGGGAGGTCGCCGGGACGCCGGTCGTCGCCGACCTGGCCTCGCCCGGCTTCGTCGACCTGGTCCCCGCCGACGTGGACGTCCTGGTGAACAACGCCGGGTTCCAGCACGTGGCGCCGATCGAGGAGTTCCCGCCCGAGGTGTTCTCCACGATGCTGAAGGTCATGGTCGAGGCGCCGTTCCTGCTGGTCAGGGCGGTGCTGCCGGGGATGTACCGGCGGGGCTGGGGGCGGGTCGTCAATGTCTCCTCGGTCCACGGCCTGCGTGCCTCGCCGTACAAGTCGGCCTATGTCACGGCCAAGCACGCCCTCGAAGGGCTGTCGAAGGTCGTCGCGCTCGAAGGCGCCGAACACGGCGTCACCTCCAACTGCGTGAACCCCGCCTACGTCCGCACGCCCCTGGTCGAGGAGCAGATCGACGACCAGGCGAGGAACCACGGCATCGGCAGGGACGAGGTCGTGGAACGGATCATGCTCGGCCCGGCGGTGATCAAGCGGCTGATCGAACCGGAGGAGGTGGCCGAGCTGGTCGCCTACCTGTGCGGCCCGCACGGCTCGTTCGTCACCGGGGCCTCCCTGCCTCTCGACGGAGGCTGGACGGCCCGCTGAGAGCCACCGCCGGGGCGGGCGCGACAATGACGTCATGAGCGCGCGGGTCTTCCTCGAACTACTGGCCAGGGAGGCGTCCGCCGTGGAGTTCGAGGGCCCGGTCCTGGCCGCCAGGAGCGCGGGCGCGGACGCCGCGACGCTGGCCGACCTGGAGGAGGCCAAGATCGTCGCGCTGCGGGTGCGGGAGCTGCTGCGGCGCAGGGCCCGGCGTGAGGCCGAGCTGTCGGCGCTGTTCGACACCGCGGGCGACCTGGCCGGGCTGCGCGACCTCGACGCCGTCCTTGAGGCCATCGTGCGCCGGGCCAGGCAGCTGCTCGGCACCGACGCCGCCTACATGACGCTGCACGACCCCGACCGGGGAGACACCTGGATGCGGGTGACCGACGGCTCGGTCTCGGCCAAGTTCAGGGCGTTGCGGCTGCCCATGGGAGCGGGGCTCGGCGGGCTGGTGGCCCAGACGGCGACGCCGTACTCGACGGCCGACTACTTCGCCGACCCCCGTTTCCGCCACAACACGGACATCGACGACGCCGTGGTCGAGGAGGGGTTGGTCGCCATCCTGGGCGTCCCGCTCAAACTCGGCGGCCGGGTCATCGGCGTGCTGTTCGCGGCCAACCGCGGCGTGCGGCCCTTCAGCCAGGACGAGGTGGTGCTCCTGGGCTCGCTGGCCGCGCACGCGGCGGTGGCGATCGACAACGCCAGGCTGCTGCAGGAGACCAGGAACGCCCTTGAGGAGCTGAGCGAGACCAGCCGCCTGGCCAGCGCCCACAGCGGGGCCGTCGAGCGGGCGGCGCACGCCCACGACCGGATGGCCGGGCTGGTGCTGCGCGGCGGCGGCGTCGAGGACGTGGCCGCCGTGGTGACCGAGGTGCTCGGCGGCTCTCTGGTCGTGCTCGACGACGCGGGACGGCCGATCGCCGGCGACCCGGGCGAACTGGGCGAGGGCGTCACGGCGGTGATCGCCGAGGCGGCCAGGACGTCCCGCGCGCTCGGCCGTACGGTCAGGAGGGGCAACCTGCTGGTCGCCTCGGTCGACGTGGGCGCGGAACCGTTGTGCACGCTCGTGCTGCGGGCCGCGGAACCGGTCGCCGACACCGACCAGCGCATCCTGGAACGGGCGGCGCTGGTCACCGCGCTGCTGACACTGTTCCGCCGTACGGTCGCCGAGGCCGAGGGCCGGGTCAGGGGCGAGCTGCTCGAAGACCTGATCTCCCGTCCCGGCATGGACGGCCTGACCGAGCGGGCCCGGCGGGTCGGCGTCGATCTCGGGGCCGCCCACGTGGTCGTCGTGGCCCGCTACGGCGACGAGCGGGAGCGGGCCGCGTTCTGGGCCTCCTCGCACGCCGCGCTCAACCGCGGCCTGGCGGCCCAGGGCGGGGACGAGGTCGTGCTGCTGCTGCCCGGCGAGGACCCCGGCGCGCTCGCCAGGCGGGTCGCGGCCGAACTCGGCGCCGCCCTCGGCCGTCCGGCGACGGCGGGCGCCTGTGGCCCCGTACGCGGCCCCGGAGAGGTGGCCGGGGCCCACCAGGAGGCAAGGCGCTGCGCGGACGCCCTGGTGGCCCTGGGCCGCGAGGGAGAGGGCGCGGGCGTCGCCGAGCTCGGCTTCGTCGGGCTGCTCGTCGGCGGAGGCCGTGACATCGAGGCGTTCCTCACCGCGACCGTGGGCCCGGTGCTCGACTACGACGCCCGGCGGGGGACGGCGCTGGTGCGCACGCTCACCGCCTACTTCGGCACCGGCTGCTCCCTGTCCCGTACGGCCGAGGCCCTGCACATCCACGTCAACACGGTCACCCAGCGCCTTGACCGGGTGGCGCAGCTCCTGGGGCCGGGCTGGCAGGCCCCGGAACGGGCCCTGGAGGTCCAGCTCGCCCTGCGGCTGCACCGGCTCAGCGGCCGGCCGGGCTCGGCCCCGCCGGGTCAGCCGGGCACGTAACGCCGCTGGGCGGCCCTCGTCACCCTGACGACCCTGCGAACCCCCGGGATGCGCAACGCCACCCGTTTGAACAGCGGGTAGCGCGGGGCCGGTCTCCTCGCGGCGGAGGCCGCGCGGACCTCGACCCGGCCACCGAGGCTCATCCCGACCTTGAAGCGCAGTCCGACCTCCCGGTCCCCGATCCGCAGGAACGGCCGCCAGTCGCCGGGGGCGAGGAACCCCTCACGGTAGACCCGCCGTACCGGCACCTTGGCGACGAGCCGCCCGGCGAGCTGCCCCGGCACGCCCGGCTCGACCAGCGCGGGCGCGCAGATCTCGTGCTCCCCCCTGCTGGCCCTGCGCAGCACCAGCTCCGCCGCGGGCCCCCCGCTCGGCGGCACGTACGGCACGGGCACCACGACGAACACGTGGTCGCGCCGCGAGGTGACGGTCGCCCCCGGGGAGACCAGCGCGATCGACTCGGCGAACGAGCGGGGCTCGACGCACACGCCGAGTTCACCCCGGTCCGACCACCAGGGGATGACCAGGCGCTCGGAGTGGTCGGCCAGTGTCCCGGTGCGGTTCGGCGGGGAGCCGGTCACCCGGGCGCGGACCTGGTGGGGGCCGCCGTACATGCGGACGTGGACCTCCCACAGGCCGGGGGGCAGCGCCTCCCCGAGGGCCGCGGAGGAGGCGTCGAGCCTGGCCGATCCGGTGACCTGGAGCCTGACCCCGTTGTGGTGCCTGCTCTGGATCACCGAGCAGGTGACGGGCAGGAAGTAGATGAGCCCGCTCTCCTCGTGCCTGACGTAGACCTCGAACCTGGCCCGGGAGGCGGCGTGGGTGACGTCGGCCAGCTCGGGCCGCAGGCTGAGGCCGTCGAGGGGGACGGGCGGCTCCCAGGCCAGGCCGTCGTCGCCGTACCGGACGAACCGCACCGGTTCCCCGCCCGCGCGGACGATCTCCACGGCGAGGTTCATGGTGAAGGCGCCGTCCTGCCAGGACAGGCCCCTGAGGTCGGCCCGCAGGCGGGTGCCGCGCATGGCCTGGGCGAGTTCGACGAGCTGGTCGAGCCTGCCCGCGCGCAGCAGCGCCGCGCGCACACGCATGTGGACGGGCAGGTAGCGGTCCAGGCGTGGGGGGAAACGCTGCACGACCAGTTCGCGCAGGGTCGTGAAGGTCGCCGCCCTGTCCTTGGACGAGGTGACGAACCCGGCCCCCGCGAGACGGCGCAGCACGGCCGTGCGGAACCAGTGGGCGTACATCCGGTCGCGCCGCCGCCCCTGGGGGACCTCGTAGTCGACGACGTCGAGCAGTTCGCGTAGTTCGGTGGCGTGGACGTAGGGGTCGTCCTCCTGACGCGCCGGACGTTCCCCGAGGAGGCAGCAGACCCGGTCGGCCAGGACGGTGATCGTCCTGGCCCGCAGGTAGGCCCTGGTCACGAACGTCTGCTCGGCCAGCGTCCCCCCGGGGTCGGGGAAGGTGAGCACCTCCTCGTCGAGGAACTCCCTGCGGTACAGCTTGTGCGGCGTCGGCAGGGTCAGCAGCCGGTCCCCGAGCAGGTCGGCGTTCTCCCGGTTGCGTTCGAAGATCTTGGACGGCGGCGCCTGGCCGTCCGCCAGCCGCCCGATGAGGATGTCCGCTCCGGTCTCGACCGCCCGGTCGTACATGCGCTCAAGGGCGAGGCGGTCGAGGCGGTCGGTCTGGTCGAGCAGGTAGACGTACTCGCCCCTGGCGACCGCCATGGCGACGTTGCGCCCGCGCATCGGCGAGCCGGTCCGCCCGAGGTGCAGGACCCGGACGTTCGAGCGGACCGCGGCGATGGCGTCGAGGCGGAGCTGGATTCCGTCGTCCGATCCGTCGTCGGCGAAGATGACCTCGTACTCCTCCGAGGACATCGACTGTTCGAGCACGGACCGGATACACGCGTCGGCGGTATCACCGGGGTTGTACACCGGCACTACGACGCTGACTTTTACATCCATGCGCCCAAGCGTGCGACGCCCGCGTCTTCGAGATGGTCAGACTTGCCGACTCTTGGAGTCTCAGTACCACCCCGTGGCCTGGGAATGGCCCCAAGCACCACAAGGGGTGCCGTAACGCCCCTTGATGTAGGTGAGGCCCCACTGGATCTGGGTGGCCGGGTTGACCTGCCAGTCGCTGCCCGCGCTGGCCATCTTGCTGCCGGGCAGGGACTGCGGGATGCCGTAGGCGCCGCTGTAGCGGTTCATCGCCCGCTCGTTCCAGCCGCTCTCCTTCATCCAGAGCTTCTCCAGGCAGCCCCACTGGTCGCCCCAGCCCATGGCCTCAAGCATGCTCTTGCCGAGGGCCTTGTTGCCGGTGGGGTTCGCGCTTCCCGGCGGGAAGGCCTTGGGGTCGAAGCCGTTGCCGCCCGGCGCCTTCTTCGGGATGACGATCGGGTCCAGCGGGTCACGGTCGCCGCGCGCCGCCTTGAGTTTGTCCTCCTTGGCGGCCTGGGCCGCCTGCGCCTTCATGACGTCGGTCTTGGGGTCGGGCGCGAACGGGTCGCCGCCGCCGAACACCCTGGCCAGTTCGTCCACCGAGAGCGCCGACGCCGAGGAGGTGGCCGAGGCGTTCTGGATGGCGGTGTGGACGGTGAAGCCCCCGCCGCCGACCACCACGACGATCGACGTGCCGATGATGACGGCGCGCTTGGGAGTCAGCCATCCCCGCGGCTTGACGGTCCCGTCGGAGCGGGCCGTACGACGGGAACGCGGAGCCCGGGGCTCCTTCAAGTGCGGTGATCCTGAACTCACGACCTATGAGCTTGCCGTGCTCTGGGGGGTGCTTCGCAACCCGAACGATGGAGTTGACGGCTGTTCACGGAACGTCCAATGGGATTTGTGTGACCTAGGTGCGTGACTACATGGTCTTTCCTTGACACTGACCGGCAAATGTGATGTTAATCACACTTTTCTCAGGAGACCTGTCCCACGGGCCCCTGTTCCGAGGGAAGTGGCCTCGGTCAAGCCTCACAGAACAGCGTCATGATCTCGCCCAACCCTCGTCACAGTTTCGTGACGTGGCAGGTGCTATCGGGCATTGCAACAATAATGACCGCGTGGCTGGCATCCTCCTTGTAGAAGACGACCCCTCGGTCCGGACGGGACTTGAGCTGGCACTGAGCCGTCAGGGCCACACCGTGACCTCGTACGGCACCGGCGAGGAGGCACTCGACCACATCCGGTCGCGCCGCCCCGAGATCGCCGTGCTCGACGTCATGCTTCCCGGGATCGACGGAGTCGAGGTGTGCCGCAGGATCAGGAAGCTGGACCAGCTCCCGGTGATCCTGCTCACCGCGCGGGGCGACGACCTGGACGTGGTGGTCGGGCTTGAGGCCGGAGCTGACGACTACGTGATCAAACCGGTCGAGCCGAGGGTTCTCGACGCCCGGATCCGCGCGGTCCTGCGCCGGGTCGAGTCCCTGGCCTCCGACCGCATCACCTTCGGCGACCTGGTCGTCGACCGGGGGGCGCTGAAGGTCTCGCTCGCCGGCCGGGAGGTCCACCTGACCCCGACCGAACTGCGCCTGCTGCTCGAACTGGTCCGTCACCCCGGCCAGGTCCTCAACCGCAGATACCTGTTGCGGGCCGTGTGGGACCACACCCACGTCGCGGACTCCCGGCTGGTCGACGCCTGCGTCCAGCGGGTCCGCGCCAAGATCGAGGCGGTGCCCGCCGAGCCCGAGTTCATCCACACGGTGCGTGGTTTCGGCTACCGCTTCAGTCCGCCGTGAGACGGATCTACACCGGCCTGCGCGGGCGCCTGGTCATCACCTTCACCCTGATCGCCATCGCGGCCTCCTCCCTCGTCGCGGGGATCGGCTACGAGCTGGTCAAGACCCGGGTGATCGAACGCGCAGAACAGGTCGCGGTCGGCGACGTGCGCAACACCCTCGAAGGGATAAGGGTGCCCATCGGCGGCCTCTGGCCCGGTGAGACGCCGCCGACCGACACGGAGATCGACGAGCTGCAGAAGAGGCTGCGGACCCCCAACGGCGCCGTCGTCGTCCGCTACGAGGACCCCCGCGTGCCGCGGGACGAGTACCTCTACCCGGACGGCGACTTCAGCATGAACGACGTCCCGACCGACCTCGTCCTCGGGGCCGACCGCAAGATCGCGATCAAACGGCAGCGGATCAACGGCCGCATGTGGCTGATCGTCGGCACCCCGGTGTGGCGGATCGAGCCGATCCACACCGCCCAGCCGACCGGGATGAGCATCTTCGCCTTCGTCCCGCTGTCCGAGGAGGAGCAGCTCCTGAACGACCTGCGCCAGCCCCTGGCGGCGGCGGGGGTCATCATGCTGGGCATCGCGCTCGCGGTCGCCCTGCTGTCGGCCAGGCGGGTGCTGCTGCCCGTCAGGAGGCTCGGCTCCGCCGCGCGCGCCCTCGGCGCCGGCCACCTGGACACCCGGCTGCCGGTGCACGGCCAGGACGAGCTGGCCGAGCTGACCGCGACGTTCAACGACACCGCGGCCGCCCTTGAGCGCAGCGTCTCCGAGCTGCGCGCGCTTGAGGCCATGTCCCGTCGTTTCGTCGCGGACGTGTCCCACGAACTGCGGACCCCGCTGACCGCGATGACCGCGGTGACCGACATGCTCTCCGAGGAGGCGGACCGGCTGCCCAGCGAGCCCGCGGCGGCCGTACGGCTGGTGCTCAGGGAGATCGCGCGGCTGCGGACCCTGGTCGAGCAGCTCATCGAGGCCAGCCGGTTCGACTCGGGGACGGCGACGCTGCACCTGGACAGCGTGAACGTCGCCGACGCGGTCAGCGACTGCCTTGAGGTGCGGGGCTGGCTGGACAAGGTGCGGACGAACGTGCCGCAGGGCCTGACCTTCTCCCTCGACCCCCGGCGCTTCGACGTGATCGTGGCCAACCTGGTCGGCAACGCCCTGCGCCACGGCGAGCCCCCCGTCGTGGTGACCGCGCGGAGCACGCCGAACGGGCTTGAGGTGAAGGTGCGCGACCACGGCAAGGGAATCCCCGCCTCCGACCTTCCGCACGTGTTCAACCGCTTCTACAAGGCCGGGGCCAGGGGTGACGGCAGCGGTCTCGGCCTGTCCATCGCGCGGGCCAACGCGCACCTGCACGGCGGCACGATCTCGGTGCGCCCGCAGGACCCGGGCACGCTCTTCACGGTCTGGCTGCCCCCCGCATGAACCGAGACACCAGGAGAACGAGGAGAACGGCGATGCGGCGCGCGCGGCGGCTCACCTGCCTGCTGACGGCCGTCCTGACGCTGAGCGCGTGCGGGATCGCACCGACCGAGGTGCAAGACCTGGGACGCCCCCCGGTGATCAGCTACAGCCCCACGTGGGTGACGGTCTACCTGCTCCACAACGGCCGTCTGGAGCCCGCCAACGTCCCGGTCGGCTCGAACTCGGCGAAGAACATCATCGACGCCCTGTTCAGGGCGGGCAAGCAGCCGCCGAAGCCGGAGCTGAAGCTGACCAGCGCGCTCGGCTCCTTCAGCCACCACGACACCGAGACCACGAGGTACCGCGACGAGTCGCCGCGCAACGACCCGTCGGGCAACCTGGGCTACCGGCTGACCGTGATCGTCACGGGCGCCGGGGAGATGTCCAGGGAGGCTCTCGCCCAGATCACCTGCACGATCCGGCAGAACAAGCAGGAGAGCATCTGGAGCGTCGAGGTCACCAGGCTGTTCCCCGGAGCGCCGAAGACCTGGGGGGAGCACACCTGCTTCGAGTACCGCGATCTCGCGGCCAAAGGGGTGC
The DNA here is from genome assembly GCF_040631275.1 of Streptosporangium sp. NPDC020145. NCBI lineage: Bacteria > Bacillati > Actinomycetota > Actinomycetes > Streptosporangiales > Streptosporangiaceae > Streptosporangium > Streptosporangium sp. NPDC020145. The sequence goes on from NZ_JBEXZT010000007.1 coordinate 199,055, forward strand.
GACTCCCCCCGTGATCGTCACGGGCCCTGCGGCCCGATCACATCGTGACGTCCTCCAGCATCTCGGTGACCAGCGCGGCGATCGGCGAGCGCTCGGAACGGGTCAGCGTGACGTGGGCGAACAGCGGGTGTCCCTTGAGCTTCTCGACCACCGCGACCACGCCGTCGTGCCTGCCGACCCGCAGGTTGTCGCGCTGGGCGACGTCGTGGGTAAGCACGACCCTGGAGTTGGCGCCGATCCTGCTCAGCACGGTGAGCAGGACGCCCCGCTCCAGTGACTGCGCCTCGTCCACGATGACGAAGGCGTCGTGGAGCGAACGCCCGCGGATGTGGGTCAGCGGGAGGACCTCCAGCATGCCCCTGTCGATGACCTCCTCGATCACCTCGGGGCTCGTCACCGCGCCCAGGGTGTCGTAGACGGCCTGGGCCCACGGGCCCATCTTCTCGTTCTCCGAACCGGGCAGGTAGCCCAGCTCCTGGCCGCCGACGGCGTACAGGGGGCGGAAGACGATGACCTTGCGGTGCTGGCGCCGTTCGAGCACGGCTTCGAGGCCCGCGCACAGGGCCAGGGCCGACTTGCCGGTTCCCGCCCTGCCGCCCAGCGAGACGATGCCGACCTCGGGGTCCATCAGCAGGTCGAGCGCGATGCGCTGCTCGGCGGAACGGCCGTGCAGGCCGAAGACCTCCCGGTCGCCGCGCACCAGACGGACCGACTTGTCCGGCTGCACCCGGCCGAGGGCGGAACCACGGCTGGACAGCAGCCGCAGGCCGGTGTGGGTGGGCAGGTCACGTGCCTCGGCCAGGTCGGCCGTGCCGTGCTCGAAGAGCGTCTCGACGTCCTCGGTGGTCACCTGGAGCTCGGCCATGCCCGTCCAGCCCGACTCGACGGCGACCAGTTCCGCCCGGTACTCCTCGGCGGCGAGACCGATCGAGGCGGCCTTGATCCGCATCGGCAGGTCCTTGGAGACCAGAACCACGTCGTGCCCCTCCGCGGCGAGCGTACGCGCCACGGTCAGGATGCGGGTGTCGTTGTCGCCGAGCCGGAAGCCGACGGGAAGGATGGATGGGTCGCTGTGGTTGAGCTCCACCCGGATGGTGCCCTCTCCGATGGGCATCGGCTCGTCCAGCCGTCCGTGTGTCACCCTCAGGTCGTCGAGGGACCTCAGCGCCTTGCGCGCGAAGTATCCGAGTTCTGGATGATGGCGCTTGCCCTCCAACTCGGTGATGACGACGATCGGGAGGACCACCTCGTGCTCCGCGAAACGGCTTATCGCCGCTGGATCCGCCAGGAGGACCGAGGTGTCCAGGACGTACGTACGCCGGTTGGTGACCGGCGACGTCGGTGAGGACGACGAAGGGTTTGCCACGCGTTCTCCCCCGGGCGCCATGGGGGGCGCCCTGCCATGAGCTGGGATGCGGACCGGACCCGGACCCACGCTCGCGGCATGACGAGGAGGCACCGGTGACCGGCCCTCCTTGGCAGGTCGTGACGCAAAGGTGGGCCCTCTCCGGAGTAGACGAGCTGCGCCCGCCTACTTGTTACGGTACGTCCTGAATGCCCGTCTTCCAACAGGGCAAGTCCTGCCGAAAGACGGAGTTCACGTCCTGTTTCAGGAGCCGTACCGTCGGTGCCGCGCGGCGTACGAGCGCAGGGCCCGCAGGAAGTCGATTCTGCGGAAGTCAGGCCAGTAGGCCTCGCAGAAGTAGAACTCCGAGTGGGCGCTCTGCCACAGCAGGAAGCCGGACAGCCGTTGCTCTCCCGAGGTCCTGATGACCAGGTCAGGGTCGGGCTGGCCGCGCGTGTAGAGATGCTCCGCGATGTGCTCGACATCGAGGACCTCCACGATGTCCTCGATGCTCGCGCCCTTGCTGGCGTGCTCCTGGAGAAGGGAGCGCACCGCATCAGCGATCTCACGCCTTCCCCCATACCCAACGGCAACGTTCACAATCAAACCCGGACGGTGTGATGTTGCCTCTTTAGCGTTTTTCAGGACACGGGCCGTGTGATCGGGCAGCAGGTCAAGCGCTCCCATGGGCTTGACATGCCAGCCGTCATCCACGAGTTCCTGGACCACGTCCTCGATGATCTTCACCAGGAGGTCCAGCTCGTCCTGGGACCGGTTGAGGTTGTCACTGGACAGCAGCCACACGGTGACCACCTCGACCCCGGCCTCCCGGCACCAGCCGAGCAGCTCGGAGATCTTGTCCGCGCCCTTGCGATGACCTCGGCTGACGTCCTCAAGGCCCATCGAACGCGCCCAGCGCCTGTTCCCGTCGACGATCACGCCGACATGCCGGGGGACCATCTCGCTCTGACGGGACAGCTTCCCTTCCAGCCGCCTCTCGTAGAGCCGGTAGACGAGATCACGCACGCCCATTGAAGCCCTCCCCTCAACGCCCGCCGTCGAAGGGCGCCGCCAGGCAATTATCGCCGCCCCAGAGACCTCCGCGCCCCCTCTATCGGGGTTCTGGGGGAGTTGCCGGACTTCTGTGCTCCCAGACATTCCTCGGCCTCGGCGACGAGTCCGTCCACGAAGGCCCCGAGTTCCGCTGAGGTGAGCACCGCGCGCATCCCGACACCGCCCTGGCCCCAGGCTTCGAGGAAAGCCCGCCTGGCCAGGCGCCACTCTCCGGGGTGGTCCCGGCCCCCGGGAATCCAGATCGGGATGGTGCGCAGCTGGCAGCGCAGCTCACCCCCGCTGACGATCCCCCTCCTCGTCCGGTACCGGAAGGTGAACAGCTCGTCGTCCTCGGGGAAACGGTCGTCCGGATCCGGCCACTGGTCCTGCTGACCGGCGCGGGCCTCCGCGACGCCCGTGGCGAGGCTGACGAGGAACCACCCGCACCTCTCGCCGACCGTCCCGTACAGCGCGCCGTCCCGGTGGAGTTCGAGCGTGACCTCGTACGGCGAGCCGATGCTGTCGCGGCACGCCACCGGCGTAACGGTCAGGTACGACCCATCAAGGCAACGCAATCCCCCCACCTCAGAGAGGGTATCCCTGGCACAGGCTGCCAAAACGTCCCCGGGGCCGAGCGGGCCACCATGGGACACCCCCGTCCCGGCTCAGCCGCTCCCTCTCCCCAGGACCCGGCCGAGCAGCCGTCCCAGCCCGCCGGAGCGGCCGACCGGCGCGGCGGCACCGGGGGGCTCCGGGAGCAGCCCCCGCTCGCCGAGCCAGGCCGCGAAGTCACGCGCGTCGGCCCGGGAGCCGCCCTCCGGCTTGGGGCGTCCGCGCGCGTAGCCGTCGAAGTGGGCCGCGAAGCCGTCGCCGAGCAGGACGACCAGGTCGGGCCTGACCCTGGCGACCGTACCGCGCCGTTTGGAGATCAGCGCCCCCTCCTGGACCCGCAGCCGCGCCGCGTCGAACCCCTCGGGGACCTCGCCCCCCGCGACCAGGGCCGCGACCAGCTCCGCCTGCGCCCTGCCCAGTTCCTGCCGCGCCCGCTCACGGGAAGGCTCAGACACGGGCCATCGCACCGCGGATACGGCCGAGCTCCTCCTCGAACACGGCGTCACTGGGGTAGTCGCCGTCCCATTCGAGCAGCACGCCCGGCGGCTCGGTCCTGGCGCACAGCTCGGTGAGGATCTCCAGCACCTCCTGCGGCACCCGGGAGGTGTGCGTGTCGTGCCAGAGCCCGTGGTGGGAGTGCCCGCCCGCGACGTGGACGTAGGCCAGGGCGGAAAGCGGCAGCCCGTCCAGCGCGGAGACCGCCCCGAGCCCCAGGTTGACCTGGTTGGTGTAGAGGTTGGCGACGTCGACCAGCAGCCCGACCCCGGTCGCCTCGACCAGCTCCCCGAGGAACTGCGCCTCGGTCATCTCGTCCTCGGGCCAGCCGAACAGCGCCGCCACGTTCTCCAGCGCCAGCGGTACGGCCAGCGCGTCCTGGGCCCGCCGTACGTTCTCCACCACGACCGACAGGGCGGCCCTGGTGCGCGGCACGGGCAGCAGGTGGCCCGCCTCCATGCCGCCCGCCCGCACGAAGGCCAGGTGCTCGCTGACCAGGGGTGAGCCCAGAGCCCGCGCGCAGGCGTCCAGGTGGGCCAGCCTGTCCGGGTCGGGCGGCTCCGCGCCGCCGATCCCGAGGCCGACCCCGTGCGGGATCACCGGAACGCCTCGGGCCAGCAGCACCCGCAGCGACTCGGGGAGCGCGCCGGGCCGGATGTTCTCCGCGATCACCTCGACGAAGTCGACACCGGGCATGCGCTCGACGGTCAGGTCGATCTCGGGCCGCCAGCCCAGGCCGACCCCCAGTCGCCCGGCCGCCCCGTGCTCAGCCACCGCCGCATCCTCCTCCGCAGCCGGAACCACAGCCGGAGCCGCCGCCGCAGCTCGACCCGCCCGAGTCCCCACCACCGCCCGAGTCCCCTCCTGCGCCCCAGTCTCCCGACCCGAAGTCACCACCGCCGCCGAAGGAGGAGCCGTCGGAGGAGGACGAGCCTCCGCCGCAGGCGCCCGCGGCGCAGCTCGACCCGCCGCCGGCGGTGTGGGCGTTCCTCTTCAGCTCCTCGGTCAGCAGCGGGTCGCCCAGCTCGCCCAGGCCGTACAGGGCCACGGGGAAGGCGACCGCGAAGGCCAGGTCGGAGGTCGCGGGACGGGCGCCGCGCACGTGGACCCCGCGGGCGGCGGCGAGCGTTTCGTGCCCGGCCCGGCTGAGCGCCCCCCGCAGGGCTCGCCGCATCCGCGAGTAGACGACGAGGCCGCTCACCGAGGCCACCGCCCCGGCCAGCGTGGACAGCACGCCCAGGTGCCCCCACGACAGGACGGACAGCAGCGAGCCGAACTCGAAGAGCGCCGCGATCACGGTGAGGACCAGCAGCCTGCCGTGGAGTCTGCGCGCCTCGGCGAAGGCGCCCTCGGGCACCAGCAGTCCCATCCCCAGCAGGCGGTAACGCAGGCCGTCCACGGCGACCCCGGTCCCCACCGTACGGCGCAGCTCCGCCGCCGGGCAGGAGCCGCCCCGCTGCCTGAGGGCGTCGAGAACGGCCTTCTCGACAGGTTCCGCGGGAGGCAGGGCGCCCGTCACGAGGCTGATCCGGCCGCCCCTGGCGACCCGGATCGAACCCGCCCTGGCCAGCACGCCGAGCGCGGTGTTGACCGCCCTGAGCGGCCCACCGGCCAGATAGGCCAGCTCGTAGGGGCCCAGGGGCGCGCCCGTACCCCTCGGGGGGCCCGCGAGCACCCTGCGATGCTCGCTCCGCAGCCCCACCGCGGTGGTCCATACAGCCGCCACGAGGGTGACGCCGATGACGAGCAGTGTGAATTCCATGTCCGCCTCCGGGGGAAAGGCAAGGCGTGCGCGCGTGACTGTTCTGTCAGGTAGACGTGGGGAACGTCCCCGAGGTTGCGCCTGACCGCCTTTTTGTCGTCATCTTTGTCGCCTTGGTCTTCCCCTACCCCCGTACGGCACCCGTACGACACGACACGCCGGTCCCCGTACCGGAACCGGCGTGTCGGATGTCCCCGGCGAAAGGGACGCGTGGATCAGCCCAGACGCTCGACCAGCGCCCGGTACTCGTCCCACAGTTCCCTGGGCAGGTGGTCGCCGAAGGTCTCGAAGAAGGCCGGGACCAGGGCCGCCTCCTGGCGCCAGACCTCCTCGTCCACGGTGAGCAGGGTGCGCAGGTCCTCGGCGGGGATGTCGAGGCCCTCGGTGTCCAGCTCGGCGGGCAGCAGGCCGATGGGCGTCCGTACGGCCTCCGCCTCACCGTTGAGGCGGTCCACGATCCACTTCAGGACGCGGCTGTTCTCCCCGAAGCCGGGCCAGATGAACCGGCCGTCCTCGCTCTTGCGGAACCAGTTCACGTAGTAGACCCGCGGGAGGCTGACGCCCTCACGCCTGCCCAGGCCGATCCAGTGGGCGAAGTAGTCGCCCATGTTGTAGCCGCAGAAGGGCAGCATCGCGAACGGGTCGCGGCGCAGCTCGCCGACCTTGCCCTCGGCGGCGGCGGTCTTCTCCGAGGCGATGTTGGCGCCGATGAACACGCCGTGGTTCCAGCTCAGCGACTCGGTCACCAGCGGTACGGCGCTGGCCCTGCGCCCGCCGAAGAGGATGGCCGAGATCGGCACGCCCCTGGGGTCCTGCCACTCGGGGGCGATGGTCGGGCACTGCCCGGCGGGCACGGTGAAGCGGGCGTTGGGGTGGGCGGCGGGCTCGTCGCTCTCCGGCGTCCAGTCGCGGCCCCGCCAGTCGGTCAGGTGCGCGGGAGGCTCGTCGGTGAGCCCCTCCCACCACACGTCGCCGTCGTCGGTCAGGGCGACGTTGGTGAAGATGCTGTTGCCCCAGAGCGTCCTGATCGCGTTGGCGTTGGTCGACTCGCCGGTGCCGGGGGCGACGCCGAAGAACCCGGCCTCGGGGTTGATGGCGTACAGGCGGCCGTCGTCGCCGAAGCGCATCCAGGCGATGTCGTCGCCGACCGTCTCGACCTTCCAGCCCGGGATGGTCGGCTGGAGCATGGCCAGGTTGGTCTTGCCGCAGGCGCTGGGGAAGGCCGCGGCGATGTAGCGGGTCTGCCCTGAGGGGGGCGTGAGCTTGAGGATGAGCATGTGCTCGGCGAGCCAGCCCTCGTCGCGTGCCATCGTGCTGGCGATGCGCAGGGCGTAGCACTTCTTGCCCAGCAGGGCGTTGCCGCCGTAGCCGGAGCCGTACGACCAGATCTCGCGGGTCTCGGGGAAGTGGCTGATGTACTTGGTGGAGTTGCACGGCCACGGCACGTCGGCCTGGCCGGGCGCGAGCGGCGCGCCGACCGAGTGGACGGCCTTGACGTAACCGCCGCGCTCCTCGATGAGCCGCAGCGCCCGCTCCCCCATCCGCGTCATGATCCGCATGGAGACCACCACGTACGGCGAGTCGGTGATCTCGACGCCGAGCTGGGAGATCTCACCGCCCAGCGGCCCCATGCAGAACGGCACGACGTACATCGTGCGCCCGCGCATGCAGCCCTTGAAGAGCCCGGCGAAGGTCCGGCGCATCTCGTCGGGGGCGATCCAGTTGTTGGTCGGGCCCGCGTCCTGTTCGCGCTCGGAGCAGATGTAGGTCCGGTCCTCGACACGGGCGACGTCCGTGGGGTCGGAGGCGGCGTAGAAGCTGTTCTGCCGCTTGGACAGGCGGGTGAGCGTCCCCTGCTCGACCAGCAGGTTCGTCAGCCGGGTCCATTCGACCTCCGAGCCGTCGCACCATTCGATCCGGTCGGGCTGGGTCAGCTCGGCGATCTCGTTGACCCACGCGGCCAACTCTTCGTGGGTGGTAGGACTGGGGGCGGTTACGTCCTCGATAACGGACACTGCTACGGCTCCTTACGCTCCTCAGGGCCAGGTCATCATTGACGACCAAACCGCCGTTAATCCAATTGGCATAGACCAGTGAATAACGGCTGTCCGTCGCCGCAACGACTCCGAACCGGCCCCGGCGACCGGCATAAGGGCAGGCAGGAGTCATGATGTTCCGGGTGACCTACCCAAAAGAAGCGACGTTAAAGGAGCGTGTTCCGCCAGTGGTATAGGCCATTAACAGAGGTCTAAACCAATCACCGCACAGGTTCAGACCAATTTCGGCCCGTTTTCCCTGGCCCGCCTCAGGAACCGATGTCCGGGCCGGAGGCGCGCACCCGGTCGACGTGCTGAAGCGCGTCGCGCAGATCGGCCAGCCAGGTGTCGGTGTGGGCGCCCACCAGACGCACACACCAGGCGAGCGCGTCACTGCGGCTGCGTGCGACCCCAGCCGCCACAAGAGTGTCCAGGACGCGCCGCTCGGGCTGGCGCAGACGTGTCATGACCGGGACCGAGAGTGTGGTGAACATCACCGTCTCGTCACCCACCGCGATGCCCCACGAGACCTTCCTGCGGAAGCGGTGCTCGGCCTCCCTGGCGATCTCGACGCGCCGCTCCCTGGTCTCCTCACGGAAGCGCTGGATGCCGCCCTCGACGGCGGCGGCCCGCTCGATCTCGGAGACGCCCTCGGCGGGCGCGGGCGCGGCGAGCCTGCCGACGACCGTGATCTCCTCACGGTCGAGCACGATCTCGGGACGCCCCTCGAACCACCCCTCGGGCAACCGCCCGGAGAACCAGCCACGCAGCTTCTCGACCGCTTCGTCACTATCCATGTAATCGAGATTACATCGCTTCATCCAAGGGGACCATCGCCGGCCCCGGACAGGGACGGGTGGGCCTCCTGTGGCACTCGTTGCAGTGTTCACACCTGTCGCCTAGACGCGACAATCGGCCCATGAGCTCACCTCAGCGCCCCGAGGGACTACGCGAACGCAAGAAGGCCAGAACCCGGCGAACCATCCAGGAGCAGGCACTGCGCCTGTTCGCCGAGCAGGGCTACGACGAGACGACCGTCGAACAGATCGCGGAGGCCGCGGAGATCTCGGCGAGCACCTTCTTCCGCTACTTCCCCACGAAGGAGGACGTCGTCGTCCAGGACGACCACACCCCCCTGGTGATGACGGAGCTGGCCGCCCAGCCCCCTGAGCTGGCACCGGTCCCGGCGCTGCGCGCGGCGGTGCACACCGCCTTCACCCGGCTCGCCCCCGAGGAGGAGGCGCAGATCCTCGCCATGACCAGGCTCCAGCTACGCCACGTCGCGCTGCGGGCCAGGGCCGTGGACAGCATGATCTGCACGATCGACACCCTGGCCGAGGCCCTCGCCGGACGTCTGGGCCGCCACAGCGGCGATCCGCTGAGCCGTACGGCCGCGGGCGCGGTGGTCGGCGCGATCCTGCCCGCCCTGTTCGGCTGGGCCGAGTCCGGCGGCGTCACCCGCCTAGCAGACACCGTCGACGAGGCCCTGTCCCTCCTGGAAGGAGGCCTAAAGGTCTAGGACTCCTCCGGTGCCATCCGTGAGGGGTGTGGCTTGTGCCTTACCGGTGCCGTGTGTGAGGAGTTTCGGCTTGGGCGCGTCGGTGCTTGGACTGAGGAGCGAAGGAGCGAAGCGGATGAGCGGCGAGGGAAGGCACCGACCCGACGCGCCCAAGCCCGCGACGCCGCAGGCGGCGCAAATAGGCACAGTCATCTCACCTGGGCGGCTATCTGGGGGCTGATGCGGACGGCGCCGGCGAAGTTTCTGGTGTAGATCGGGACGAGCTTCACCACGTCACCGGTCCTCGGCGCGTGCAGCATCTTGCCGTCGCCCCAGTAGATCGCCACGTGGGAGACGTAGCCGGGGTTGGTCGGGTCGTTCCGCCAGAACAGCAGGTCACCCGGCTGGGCCTGGGACAGTTCGATCCGCGGCCCGGAGACGAACTGCTGGTGGGTCACCCGGGGGACCTGGATGCCCGCCTGGCGGTAGGCCCACTGGACCAGGCCTGAGCAGTCGAAGGTGTCGGGGCCCTCCGCTCCCCACACGTAGGGGCGGCCGAGTTTGCTGATCGCGGCGGTGAGGACGGTCCTGATCTGGGGGGCCGTCGGGAAGGCGCCCACGGGCCAGACGGTGCGCCTGGGGGCGGTGAACACCGGGTTGATCGTGGCGACCTGGCTGCCCTTGGGCAGGACGCGCAACAGCCTGTTGCGCAGCTCGGCCGAGTCGGCGCCCGGCGCGCTCACCACCAGCGCGTTGTCCTGGGGGAAACCGAGGGAGCGCGCGGTCTGCTGGGAGACGACGGCGTCGATGGCGCCCATGCCCATGGTCGCGTAGGCGCCGACGCGCAGGCTCGTCCTGGAGGTGGAGACGGTCTTGCCCAGGGTCATGCCGCCGTCGTTGCCCAGGACGAAGGAGACGACCAGTTCTCCCGCCGAGACGTTGCGCCAGAGCCGGTCGGAGCGGGCGGTCGGCTTGGGGGTGAAGGCACGGAACGTCGAGGGGTTGACCCCCAGCGTCTGCACCCGTTTCCCGTCGAGGACGACCTCGGCGGCGTCGGCGCGTTCCACCGCCCGTACCCCGGAGAGCCGGGTCACCCTCGCCACGACCGCCGAGCTGAGCGGTTTGTTCGTCACGACGAACAGGTGCGGCTTGCGGATCGTGGTCAGCGGGGCGACCGGCGGTGGCGGGGTCTGGGCCGGGGTGGGGGTCGCCGTGTTCTGCGGGACCTCCTGGAGAGCTCCCTGGAGCGTCTGTCTGGCGACGGGCCTGCGCAGGGCCGTCGTCGAGGAGTCGTCGGGCAGCCTCAGGACGATCACCACGGCCGCGGTCAGCATGACCACCGCGACCGTCGCCACGATGGGAACGGCAGGGCGCGGCGTGCGGATGCGGGGGCTGTAGGCGAGGTCCTGTCTGGCCTCGTCGATCAACCGGGAGACACGCGTCCGCCTGTCGGGCACGACATCTTCCCTTCCACCCGTCCTGATCCACCCCTACGTAGAGTGCCGTACGCCGCGCCACAATGCGCAGGAACTCACCAAAACGCTCCAAACACGACACGCTGTGCAGTGGCGTCGGGGTTTCGGCCGGCCCGAAGGGCCCCCAACATGGGTACGGACACGGGTCTGGACATGGCTATCCGCCGGGACCCGGTCCCGGCGGATCAGCGTGTCCGATGCGGATCAGTTGCCGATGTACGGCACGGCCTCGATGATCTCAACCGTGTTGGACCTGCCGTTCGGCATGGTGTAGGTGGCCTTCTCGCCGATCTTCTTGCCGTTGATCGCCGCCCCCAGCGGCGACTTGGGCGAGTAGACGTCGATCGGGGCACCGCTCTCCTCGCGGGAGGCGAGCAGGAAGGCGACCTCCTCGTCCTCTCCCTCGAACCGTACGGTGACGGTCATGCCGGGCCCGACCACGCCCTCGGCACGGGGGGCCTCACCGACCTTGGCGTTGTCGATGATCTGGCGGAGGTGGAAGATGCGGGCCTCCATCTTGCCCTGCTCGTCCTTGGCGGCGTGGTAGCCGCCGTTCTCCTTCAGGTCGCCCTCTTCCCTGGCGGCCTCGATCTTCTTCGCGATGTCGACACGCCCGGGCCCCGAGAGGTACTCAAACTCCGCCTTCAGGCGGTCGTACGCCTCCTGAGTTAGCCAGGTGACGCTCTCGTTTCGGGAGTCGGCCACGGGTTCTCCTTGCTTCCTCTGTGGGGCTTGGTACTAAGGGGTAGCGCTCGTTCGAATTTCGACAGGCTAACAAGTTAACCGGCCGAGCGCTTCCCCAAATGTCTCACTATACGAGATAGCAGTAGTGAACGTCGCCGGAAGTAGCCTGGCTACTGGTCTCTAGCCTCTCGGTAAGGCGGACATACCCCTCACCAGCGGGAATATTGACCTCGCGGCTGCCCACTTCGACGTGATCCACATCCATGGCCCTGAGCCTGCACACGGCGGCGCGGCTGGACGGCTTGACCACTTCGAAGGTGATCTGCAGAGAATCGCCGCGGCTGGTGTCGAACGCGATGACCTGGTCGATGACCTCGGTGTTGCCCTTGGACGCCCACATCACGTATCCCCAGCCCCCGGCGCACACCGCGCAGAGGATCGCGATCACGACGTGCACGACGAAGCGCCCCCTGCGCTCCGGACGGTCGGGGAAGTCGTCCGGGGTGCCGAGCACGGGGCCGGTCTGACGGCCCGTCCCGGCCTCGCTGGTGGCCATGCGGAATCTCCCTGCGCTACCTCGGTGTTATCCAAGACAATTGTCTCTCGCGGGGGCCTTGCCCTCGCGACCGCCCAAGAGAAACTAACCTCTCTTTAGAGTGACCCAGCCCAACCCGGGGAGCGGTGCGGCAGGCGGGGCCGAGCACGTCACGGCGATGAGCGCGTCCGTGCGGCCCGCGCGGACCCCAGCGCGCCCAACGAAGAGGAGACACCGAGCCCGTGAGTGCACCGCTGAGGCTGATGGCAGTTCACGCGCATCCCGACGACGAGTCGAGCAAGGGTGCCGCGACCATGGCACGCTATGTCGCCGAGGGCGTGGACGTGCTCGTCTGTACCCTCACCGGAGGGGAACGCGGCTCGATCCTCAATCCCAAGATGGACCGTCCCGACATCCTGGAGAACATCGGGGAGGTCAGGCGTCTGGAGATGGAACGCGCGCGGGAGATCCTCGGCGTCGAGCAGCGCTTCATGGGGTTCGTCGACTCGGGCCTTCCCGAGGACGAGAGCGAGCCGTTGCCCGAGGGGTGCTTCGCCGTGCAGCCGCTTGAGGTCGCCGCCGCGCCGCTGGTCGCCGCGGTGCGCTCGTTCAGGCCGCACGTCATCCTCACCTACGACGACGACGGCGGCTACCCGCACCCCGACCACATCATGACCAACCGCGTCTCGGTCGAGGCCTTCGAGGCGGCGGGCGACCCCGACCGCTACCCGGAGGCGGGCGAGCCCTGGCAGCCGCTCAAGCTCTACTACCAGATGGGCTTCACCAAGGCCCGCTTCGAGGCGCTCCACGAGGCGATGAACGCCCGCGGCATGGGCTCGCCGTACGCCGACTGGATCTCCCGGTGGGAGGACCGGCCGGAGAAGTGGCCGGTGACCACCCGGGTGCCCTGCGGCGACTACTTCGAGGTCCGTGACCTGGCGCTCCTGGCGCACGCGACGCAGGTCGACCCGGACGGCTTCTGGTTCGTCTGCCCGCGCGAGCTCCAGGCGGAGATCTGGCCGACCGAGGACTACCACCTGGCCCGCTCCCTGATCGACACCACGCTCCCCGAGGACGACCTGTTCGCCGGCATCCACGCCGACGAGGTCTCCCCCGCCTGCCACTAGGGAAATCACCGGCCCCTTCGGCCCCGCCGGAGGCGGGACCACGGGGTCGGGATGGCAGACTTGAAGGGTGCCTACAGATCCGAACTCTCTCAACTCCCTGGTCAGCCCCGGCCTGCTGGGCTTCCTGATGGTCGCCGCGCTCGGGCTCGCCCTCTACCTGCTCGTCAAGTCGATGCGGCGGCAGATCTCCAAGATCGAGGTGCCGTCCGAGGCCGAGCTGCGGCAGCGCGACAGGGACGGCGCCACGCCGATCTCATGACCAGGCGCGCTCAAGGGCCTTCGGCAGGCCCCAGCGCCCCAGCGGGGTGAGCACCTCGCTCTTGTCGACGATGCCCAGGCAGGCCCACAGCGGCGTGACCGAGCTGAAGAGGGTCTCCGCCGCCTCCAGGTCCTCCGGGTCGTCCATCTGGACGTCGATGTCCTCGGACTCGGCGATGAACCTGGCGATCCGCTCCGGTGAGGCCAGCACGCCGGGCCCCCGCCTGGCCAGCGTCGCGACCACGGCCAGCCAGTCGGCGTGGTGGATGGCGCACAGCGCGGCCAGCACCGCGTCCTCGTGGCTCAGCTCACCGTCCAGGTCGGCGAACTCCTCGGAAACGTCGTCGTCCTCCGGCAGGTCGGAGACCGGTCCCGCGATGCCCGCGGTGACGCTCAGCCACAGTTCCTCGTCGTCGGCGGGAAGCGGCTCCCCCTCGTAGCCCGCGCAGGCCCGCAGCACGTTTCCCGGGTAGCCGGGGTCGGCCAGCACCTCGCGCAGCCGTACGCAGGCGGCGCGCAGGTCCGCGGCGGGGCGCTCCGGGGGCGGCAGTTCGGCCAGGATGCGCCGCAGCTCGCCGAGCGCGAACGCCTCCTCCTCGTCCCAGGCCGCGAACAGCTCCTCGTCCTGCTCGTCGCTCACCGCGATCCCCGGCACCCGCCCGTCGGGCAGCGGGCCGTTGAGCCAGCGTTCCTGCAGGTCCTCGTAGGCCTCCCTGGCCCGTTCGTCCCGTAGCGCGAGCGCGTCCGGGTCGATCTCCCCCGAGGCGACCCGCTCCTCAAGGAAGGACACCATCCGCTGGAACATCTCCCTGGCGACCGGGCCTCGTTCGTCCTCCTCGGGCCAGACGAAGAAGCTGCGGGTGAGCAGGAGGGGTTCCGTGCCGGTCGACTCCAGCCACCGCTGCACGTCACCGACCGTCGCGTTGCCGGACTCGATCGCGCCAAGCGTCGTCTTGGCCGAGTCCCAGAAGTGGGGGGACAGCGGATTGCCCAGCGCCGCCAGCGCCCTGCGCAGGTCGGGAACCGCCACCAGGGCGACCCCCGAGGGTACGGCGAGCAGCGCGCGGGCCACGTCACGACGGGTCAGCTCAAGGGCGGGCCGTCCCGCGTGCACACAGACGAAGTCGAGATCCACGCCCAGTGAGCCTACGCGCGAAGCCGCTCGAACACACCTCCCAGCCCGTAAACTTCCTCCCCGCGTCCAAAGAGGGATCGCCGGGACACCTCACCCCATCCCTCCGGCCGTTTTCCCCGGCGCCGGGAAAGCCATCTAGAAAGCACCCATTCCTCATTTGTCGCTTTAAATCTATCAGACAACAGACATGACTAATAGTCATGATTTTTCGCCAATCTCCTGCTAGATCATGATTATCGCCTTTTGAGCAGTCTCGGCGATCTTCGAGACGTCAGGAGAACTCGTGCTACGACCCCCCAGAAGCGTCGCCACGGCGACGCCCGTCGCCGTGATCCTCTCCCTCACCGCGGCCCTCGTGACAAGCACCCCCGCCCACGCGGCCGACCCGCCCGCCCAGGTGGAGCCCCGCACCGGCACCGAGACCCCCGCCCTGGTCAGCGGCCTGAACGAGGCTCCGGTCAGCGGCGACCCCGTCACCGTCGCCCGGCACCACCTCCGCCAGGGCCGGTACGGGATCACGAACGTGAACACCGACCTGGTCCCCCTCGACGTGGTCCGCGACGGCCAGGACGAGACCGTCCGGTTCGAGCAGCGCTACCAGGGCATCCGCGTTTTCGGCGCCAACTACCTCGTGCAGATGACGAAGGAGGGCAACGCCCACCGGGTCACCGGAGCGGGCGGCCGTTTCCTCACCGAATTGAGTGTTTCGACCACGCCGAAATTCCCGGAAAGACTCGCGCTCGACGTCGCGCTTTCCCGGACCGCGGCACGGACCGGCGGCGAGAAGGAGGCCCTCACCGCGGTCTCCGGCGGCCTCGTCGTCGTCCCGACCGGCAAGGGCCTGCTGGCCTGGCGGGTGACCGTCACCGGGACCGACGCGCGCAGGCAGCTGCCGCTGCTCACCGACGTCTACGTCAACGCCGGGAACGGCGCCCCGCTGTTCGCCTCCGACCGGATCCGCACCGCCGTCGAGAGCTCCGCCGAGGGACCCCTCGCCACCACGGGCACGACGGTGCGCGGCGCCACGGTGCCGATCAACGCCTACCAGCGGGCCGACGGCAGGTACGAGCTGCGCGACCGCACCCGGTGGAACGGCACCGCCGGCGAGGTCGTCACCTACGACGCGCAGAAGCGCGACGTCTCGCGGTTCCAGGGCTCGCTGCCCGCGGACACCCCGATCGTCGCCTCCGACACCCCCACCTTCACCGGCGCCACCACGGAGATCGGCGCGGTGGACGCCCACTGGGGCGCGAACCAGGTCTACGAGTACTACCGGCGGCTCGGACGTGACGGGCTCGACGGCAAGGGCGGCTCGATGCTCTCGGTCGTCAACGTCACCTCCTCCGGCAGGCCGTACATCAACGCCTTCTGGGACGGCACCAAGATGGTCTACGGCGGGGGCGGTGACCAGTACTACTCGCTGGCCTCGGCCCTGGACGTGGTCGGCCACGAGATGACCCACGGCGTGGTCGAGCACACCGCCAACCTGGTCTACTTCGGCCAGTCCGGCGCGATGAACGAGGGCATCGCCGACTACTTCGGCAACGCCATCCAGAGTGACGCCGAGGGGATCGACCCGGCCGACCCCGACGCGGGGCTGCTCGGCGAGACGCTCTGCCGTACCGGGACACCGCGTCAGTGCGCCCTGCGTGACCTCAACGACGGGCGGGTGGCCGCCGACGACTACGTGGGCTCCACCGGCCGCATCGACAGCGCGGGCGTCCACCTCAACTCGACGATCTTCAGCGGCGCGCTGTGGGACATCCGCGAGAAGCTCGGCGCCAGGGCCGACAAGGTCGTGCTCAAGGCCCTGTCCGAGTACATGACCCCGCTCGACGACTTCAGCGACGGCAGGCGCGCGGTGCTGGCGGCGGCCGTACGGTCCCGGCTCGGGGCGCGGGACCTGCTGACGATCGCGCGGGCCTTCGACGCCCACGGCATCAGGAACGGCTGGGAGCGTCGCATCGCCACCGACCACGACGTCCTGCTGCGCGGCGTCACCGACCCCTACGCCCAGCCGGACGCGGCCGGTGACCGTTACGTGGTCACCAACTCCTCCGCCGACCAGACCGCCCCCGCGGCCGTCTACACCGGACGGGTGCGCGGCGGCAAGGCCGTCCAGCTCTCCGAGCCGAACGAGATGTCGAGCTACGACGCCGTGACGGACGGCAGGAGCTCGGTGTGGACGACCTACGTCCAGCGGGAGGACGGCTGGAAGATGCAGCTGTGGAGCAGGCCGCTCGACCGCTCCCAGCCGCAGCGGCTGATCCACGAGGGCGACGGCGACGTGCCCAACATGGCGGTCGACGGTGACACGATCGCCTACTCGGTCTGGGACTCGGCCACGGGCGGCTACGACCTGTGGGTCAAGAAGGGCGACGCGGCCCCGGTCAACATGACGCCGCAGCCCGGGATCTACAGCAGGGTGCCGACGATCAGCGGCGGCCGGATCGCCTACATCAAGCTGTACCTGTGGGAGGGCGGCCCCCGCCGTATGGTCATCACCACCCGTGACCTCGCGACGGGCCAGGAGACCGACCTGCCGGCCCCGCCGAGCCCGCCGAACGTGATCGGGCTCGTGAGCGGCCCGGTGCTGACCGGCACCTCCCTGTTCTGGCTCCAGGACGCCCAGCAGGACGGTCTTCAGGGCATCATGCGCGCCGACGCCGACGGCGGTTCCCCGGTGGCGCTCACTCCGGACGACGCCACCTCGCCCAGGCTGCTGGACATGGACGCCACGGACACGGCCGTCACCTACAGCGTCTACCCCGACCTGACGGTGATCAGCAACGACACCCTGCCCAAGATCACCCAGATCCCGGCCAGGGGCGGCAAGGCCGTACGGGTCACCTGCAACCGGGGTGAGCAGGCCCAGTTCGCCTCGGGCGAGGGCGGCAGGGTGATCTGGATCGACGGCACCGCGGCCCACGTGGACCTGGCCACCCGGGCCCGCCCGAGGGGTGCCTGCCGGGCGGCGTAACCGTACCGAGGTCGTCCAGCGGGCGTGGGGGCGCCCGCTGGACGGCTCCGCGAGCGGGATCAACGGGCAGTATCGGATGGATCCGCCGTTAAAGTGTGATGATGTACGTACGGCAGTCCGACAAGCTGGCCAACGTCTGCTACGACATTCGCGGTCCCGTACCGAAGCGCGCGGCAGAGCTGGAGTCCCAGGGTCACCACATTCTCAAGCTGCACATCGGCAACCCTGCTCCGTTCGGCTTCGAGGCTCCCGAGGAGATCCTGCAGGACATCATCCGCAACCTGCCCGTCTCCCACGGCTACGGTGACTCCAAGGGCATCCTCAGCGCCCGCAGGGCCGTCGTGCAGCACTACGAGGGGCACGGCTTCCCCGACCTCGGCGTGGAGGACGTCTACCTCGGCAACGGCGTCTCCGAACTGATCGTGATGGCGATGCAGGCGCTGCTCAACAACGGCGACGAGGTGCTGGTCCCCTCCCCCGACTACCCCCTGTGGACCGCCGCGGTCTCGCTCAGCGGCGGAACCCCCGTCCACTACGTCTGTGACGAGGGAGCCGACTGGCTGCCGGACCTCGACGACATCGCCTCGAAGATCACCGACAGGACCAAGGCCCTGGTGATCATCAACCCGAACAACCCGACGGGCGCCGTGTACCCGCCCCGGCTGCTCGAAGGCCTGGCCGACCTGGCCCGCAGGCACGGTCTCGTCGTCCTCGCCGACGAGATCTACGACCGGATCCTCTACGACGGCGCCGTCCACACCTCGATCGCGGCGCTGGCCCCCGACCTGTTCTGCTTGACCTTCTCCGGCCTGTCGAAGACCTACCGGGTGTGCGGCTACCGCTCGGGCTGGATGGTGCTCTCCGGTCCCAGGGAGCGGGCGTCGTCCTACATCGAGGGCCTCGACATCCTGGCCAACATGCGCCTGTGCCCCAACGTGCCCGGCCAGCACGCCATCCAGGCCGCCCTCGGCGGCCACCAGAGCATCGAGGACCTCGTACGGCCCGGCGGACGCCTGTGCGAGCAGCGCGACCGCGCCTGGAAGCTGCTCAACGACATCCCCGGGGTGAGCTGCGTCAAGCCCCTGGGCGCGCTGTACGTCTTCCCCAGGCTCGACCCCGAGGTCCACCCGATCACCGACGACGTCCGCTTCGCCCTCGACCTGCTCGAACGGGAGAAGCTCCTCATCGTGCAGGGCACCGGCTTCAACTGGGCCCGCCCCGACCACTTCCGCCTGGTCACCCTCCAGCACGCCGACGACCTCGAAGAGGCCATCGGCCGCCTGGGGGGCTTCCTGTCCACCTACCGGCAGTGACGTCCCGTGACCGCTTCTCCGTCGTGCCCTGACGGGAAGGCGGTCACGACCGCCCGGCCCCCTCACGGTGGCGCGGCGAACCGTCCACCGGCGCCTCCCGCGTGTGCGCGGCCCCTGGCCGGGCGGGCAGGCCGAGGTGGGCGATGATCCGGTCGGCGACGGGGGCCAGCAGGTCGTGGAGCCGGTGGGTGGCGTCAGCGCCGAGGGTGGCCCAGGGGCGTTCGGCGAGTTCGTCGGTCCGTTCCTCGACCGCCCGGCGGAGGGCCTGGCCCGCGGTGGTGAGAGCGCGCGTGTCGGGCTCCAGCAGCCCGCGGGTGATCAGGCGCCGCTCGGCCGCCTCCCACTCCTCGTCCGTCCACTCCCGGATCCCCTGCAGACGCTCGCGCCGGTCCGCGCCCGCGGCGACGACCAGCACCAGGGCCTCCGGCCCTTCGACGCCGGAGTGCAACAGCGTGGCGAAGTGGCCGTCACCCCGGTGTTCACGCAGAGTGGTCGCGGCCTGCCAGAGCGCCAGGTGAGGTCGCGACGGCAGGGGCAGCGCGGCGTTGGCGCTGCCCAGCGGGCGGCCCGGGGCATCCCGGCAGGCGTTCGCGGCGAGCCCGGCGAGCCCGGCCGCCTCGGCCAGCTCGGGTGCGGCGACGGACTCCTCCCCGAGGATCGCGCGGAGACCGGCGTCCGCGGCGGCCAGTCGCGCCGCGAGCACCGCTTCGGGGTTCGTCTCCGCCCGGACCGCGCGGACTTCGCGCTCCACCATGCGCGGGCTGAAGTGGTGGAACAACGCGTGGACAGCGGCCGGGGAGACCTCCCCCAGCGGAGCGGTGCGCAGCGCGAAGTACGGCGTCCAGCGGCCGGTCAGCCCGAGCCGCCGGAAGGCTTCGCCGGCCTGCGGGGCGAGGACGGCCACCAGATGGTAGGGCTCCAGGACGGCGCGCATGGCCCGGGTGAGATCGTTCACGGAAGCCTCCGAGGCGGGTGGGAAAGGTCGTGGAGCAGGAGCCCGGGCCGTGCTCCGATGTGCCCGGTGGCCTGTCAGGGAACGCCGATCACCGCCGCCAGGTCGGGCCGGGCCCGGGTCGGCAGCAGTTCCGTGACCTCGTGCGCCACCAGACCCGCCCGCAGGTAGGGGTCCTCCCCCAGAATGCGGTCGAGCTCCTCACGGGACACCCCCTGGGCGAGGATGAACCCTCCGGTGGCCGGCACCTTGCGGCCGCCCAGAAGGAACGTCCCGCTCCTGAAGTGCTGGTCGATGAAGACGTAGTGCTCATCGCGCAGCGGGAGAATTCGCTCCTCCGGGACCAGATAGGACAGCAGTACCAGGAACATGCGGCCGCTCCCAGAGCTCATTGTCGGTGATGGGCGACGACGGACGGGGTGAGGGGACGCACCGCCGGACGACGACGGCGCGCCCCCCTCCGGTCCGTCCGGGTCAGTCGGTCTTCTGGGCCAGCAGCAGCAGGCCACCGGGGATGTTGGGACGGACCGTCTTGCGGATCTCGAACCCGCCCTGGCGGAAGGCGTCGCTCCAGCCCTCCTCGCTGAGCAGGCCCTGCCCCATCAGCGCGTGGATGAGGGTGAACTCCGGGGTGAAGGTCTCCGGGCAGGCGCGGTCCCGCTGCGGGGGAAGCACCTCGGCCGCGAGCACGTGCGCCCCGGCCGGGAGCCGCTCGGCCAGGCCACGCAGATATGAGACGAAGTAGTCGAGGCCCTGCTCCAGCACCTCGTGCATGAAGAAGAAACCGACCACGAGGTCCACGGTCTCCAGGCCGGGGATCGCGGCGGCGTTGGAGGCGTCCGCCTCGACCACCGTGATGCGCTCCGTCAGGCCGTCCTTGGCCACTTCACGGCGGGCCTCCGCGATCGCGTCGGCGCTGATGTCCACGCCCAGGCCGTCGGCGTCCTTCAGCCCGCAGATCCCGATGAGGTTGCGGGCGTTCCCGCAGCCGAAGTCGGCGACCCGGGTGAACTCGATCTCGGACAGCAGGGAGTGCACATACGGCTTGAGGTCCTCCAGACCGAGGTCGGCCGAGGAGACCGCGACGATCCGGCCGTCGCGCGAGATGTCCTTGCCGTACTTGCTCTTGCCGGAGACCAGTTCGCCGAAGCGCCAGAACGGCTCGCCGAAGCCTCCCGCGATCCAGAAGATGTAGCCACGGTCGCGCAACAGTTCCCGGCCGTACCCGGTGAGCCGGTAGACGTCGCCGTCGGGTGCCACGACCCCGCGGTCGACCAGGTAGAAGACGGTGTCCCGGGCCAGCTGGAGGTTGCCGCCCACGTCCTCGACGCGCAGCCCCTTCTCCTCAAGGATGTCCAGCACGCCCAGGTCGTCGAGCGAGGCGATGACCGAACACATGATGTAACCCTCAAGCAGCTCGAAGGAGTGCCGACGGGGGATGCCCCGGATAGCGAAGTCGTTCGTGGCCATAACAGTCCTTTCATGTTTCCTCTCCGCGGCCCCACGGGCAGCGGCGCAGGAAATTGGACGACAGGATACGAGGACGTTCAGCGCCCGCCGGAAAGCCGCCCCGACCATGGGACAAAACGTTCGCCCAGGGCCGGAAAAAGAAATCCGGAAACTATCGGCGGGGCTGTCGAAAACGGGCCGACGGGTAAATCCTCCAGGCTCGCCGTGGGAGTCGGATCAGCCGACGCGATGATTATGCCGCACGCGCCGGTGACGAACCAGAGGCCGGGATCGATTTTCTCTTATTCTGGGACGGAATGCGATGATCACTCGTGCTTCGGGCAGGTGCACAAACCGTCGAAGCCCTGGGCGCGGCGCTCAGAAACAGTGAATCCTCCGGCGCCCCAGTTGTCCAGCGGCACTTCCTGAACAATGACGTAGATCCGCTCCGGATCCTTGCGCAGCACGTCGTGCACCAAGTCGGTGACGCCGTCGATGAGTTGCTTCTTCTTCTCGGCGGTGAGGTTCTCGTTGATAACCTGAATGGTGACGATCGGCATAACGCTACCTCCGGGTCGGGAAGCCGTCGGCGCCGGCCGTTGGCGGCCTCGGACCGGCGCCGTGATCAATGAATCAGGTGCAGCGCGTCTGGGACGGCGAGCCTCGGTCAGGCCGCCGGACGGGGCAGGGTCCGCGGCTTGTAGGACGGGCGGTTCGCCTCGAACGCGGCGATCTCGTCCTCGTGGCCCAGTGTCAGAGTGATGTCGTCCAGACCGTTGAGCAACCGCCAGCGGGCGTTCTCGTCCATCTCGAACGGGGCGGTCACACCGTCGGCGCGTACCTCACCGGACTCCAGGTCCACGGTGATCTCGGCCGCCGGGTCGGCCTCGGTCAGGGACTGCAGCCGTTCCACGACCTCCTGCGGCAGCACCACGGTGAGCAGGCCGTTCTTGAGCGAGTTGCCGCGGAAGATGTCGGCGAACCGGGAGGAGATCACGGCCTTGAAGCCGTAGTTCTGCAGGGCCCAGACCGCGTGCTCGCGCGAGGAGCCGGTACCGAACTCGGGTCCCGCGACCAGCACGGTCGCGCCCTGCCGTTCGGGCCGGTTCAGCACGAACTCCGGGTCGGCGCGCCAGGCCGCGAAGAGCGCGTCCTCGAAGCCGTCGCGGGTCACCCGCTTGAGGAAGTGGGCGGGGATGATCTGGTCGGTGTCGACGTTGCTGCGGCGCAGCGGGACGGCCCGGCCGGTGTGGACGGTGAACTTCTCCATGGTGTCAGGCCTCCAGCAGGTCGGCGGGGGAGGAGAGGCGGCCGGTGACCGCGGTCGCGGCGGCGACGACGGGCGAGACCAGGTGGGTGCGTCCGCCCTTGCCCTGCCGGCCCTCGAAGTTGCGGTTCGAGGTGGACGCGCTGCGCTCGCCGGGCGCCAGCTGGTCCGGGTTCATCCCCAGGCACATCGAGCAGCCGGCGAACCGCCAGTCGGCGCCGGCCTCGGTGAAGACCTGGTGCAGGCCCTCCGTCTCCGCCTGCAGCCGGACCTTGGCGGAGCCGGGGACCACCAGCATCCGGACCCCCTCGGCGACCCGGCGGCCCCGCAGCACGTCGGCGGCGGCGCGCAGGTCCTCGATCCGGCCGTTGGTGCACGAGCCGAGGAACACCGTGTCGACCCGGACCTCGCGCAGCGGCGTGCCGGCCTCAAGCCCCATGTAGGACAGCGCCCGTTCGGCGGCGGAGCGCTCGACCGGGTCGGTGAAGGACTCCGGAGCCGGGATCAGCGAGCCCAGAGGAGCGCCCTGTCCGGGGTTGGTCCCCCAGGTGACGAAGGGCGTCAACGCGGCGGCGTCGATCACCACCTCCTTGTCGAAGACCGCGTCCTGGTCGGTGTACAGCGTCTTCCAGTAGGCCACCGCCGCGTCCCAGTCCTCGCCCTGCGGCGCGTGCGGACGGCCCTTCAGGTAGGCGAAGGTGGTCTCGTCCGGGGCGATCATCCCGGCCCTGGCGCCCGCCTCGATGGACATGTTGCAGATGGTCAGCCGGCCCTCCATCGACAACCCGCGGATCGCCTCGCCGCGGTACTCGATCACATGGCCCTGGCCGCCGCCGGTGCCGATTTCGGCGATCACGGCCAGGATCAGGTCCTTGGCGGTGACCCCTTCCGGCAGCTCGCCCTCGACGGTGACGGCCATCGTCCGGAACGGCGCCATCGGCAGGGTCTGGGTGGCCAGCACGTGTTCGACCTGCGAGGTGCCGATGCCGAACGCCAGGGCACCGAAGGCGCCCAGGGTCGAGGTGTGCGAGTCTCCGCAGACCACCGTCATGCCGGGCTGGATCAGGCCCAGCTGAGGGCCCATGACGAAGACGATGCCCTGCTCGGCGTCGCCCAGCGAGTGCCGCCGCACACCGAACTCGTCGCAGTTGCGGCGCAGCGTCTCGATCTGGTTGCGGGAAACCGGGTCGCTGATGCGGTCGATCACGTCGGTCGGGACGTTGTGGTCCTCCGTCGCGATGGTCAGGTCGGTGCGCCGTACCGAGCGCCCGGCAAGCCGGAGGGCTTCGAACGCCTGCGGGCTGGTGACCTCGTGAAGCATGTGCAGATCGATGTAGAGAAGGTCGGGCTCGCCCTCGACACGTCGGATGACGTGCTCGTCCCAGACCTTCTCGGCGATTGTCCGTCCCATACGGCCCTCCGAGTTTCCGTGCATTATCTTGAAATGTGAGACGACACGTCTCGCAACGGACCGGACTCTAGTCGATCACAAGCCACGTCCGGAGCCAAATCCCAAAACGGCACAGGACAACTGTGACCCAATCTCTTTACGGACTAAACCCCCTTCGGAATATCTGGAATCTCCCTATGGATTAAACCCCTCCGGATATGAGTCTCGAATTCTGAGATTTTTAGCCGGAATCGTAGACATACTCAGTCTCCAAAAGTAGCTTCGCCAACGGCGCAACCCTGCCCGGGAGATGGCCGAGTGGCCGTTCACAGAAGGAGATTGTCGCTATGTCCGTTTCTGTGGAGTTAGCCCTTCCCCGATGCGCGGACGCTCTCAGCCCCCGTGCACTCGTCGAAATCATCAGCTCCTGGCTGCACATTCCCGCCACCGAACTCGATCTCACCGTCAACGCCGACCAGCGCAGGATCGTGATCGAGGCCGTGCGCACGATGAACGAATTGGCGGGCGGCGGCGACTCAGCGGCTTTCCATCAACAACAGTTACTGCTCTCCAGGCTCTACGGCCTGGTGCTGCGACTCCCCCAGGCGGTCACCGCCGAAGGTTCCGTGGTACTCCACGAGGTGGTCCGACTGCTGGAGGAGGCCACTCTGGCCCGCGAGGACCACGGGGTCGACACCGTCCTGCTGGACGAGGCGCCCGCCGACCCGAAGGACTACCTGTCCTGGCTCAAGAACCTCGCCCGCCGGCACCCCGCCTACAAGCATCCGTACTACGCCGAGTTCATCCGCGACCGCGCCGGGCGCGAGGACCTGCGTACCTACGTCATCCAGGAGTCGGTGGTCGACGGCCGTTTCGACGACCTGCTGGCCATGATGCAGGTCGGAACCACGGACGACGCCAAGCTTGAGATCGCCCGCAACTACTGGGACGAGATGGGCAACGGTGACGCCGACCAGGTCCACACCCATCTGTTCAACCAGATCTTCCAGGTGTTCGACATCGGCGCGGACGAACTGGAGGACGCGCTGACGGCCGAGGCCCTGCTGTCCGGCAACCTCGCCGTGATGCTCTGCCGCTACCGGCGCCTGTACCCGGAGGCCGTCGGCTTCCTCGGGATGACCGAGTGGTTCGCCCCTGACCGCTTCGTCCAGGTGGTCCACGCCTGGGAGCGGCTGGGGCTGCCGGACGTCGGCATCGTCTACCACCGGCTGCACATCACGGTCGACTCCCTGCACGCCGCAGGGTGGTTCCACAACGTGATCATTCCGGCGGCGGAGTCGCCGGCCATGCGGCGCGGCATCGCCCGCGGCGCGCTCTTGAGACTCAACTCCTCCGCGCGCTACCTGGACGAGCGGCTGGCAGAGGCGCGCTCCCGCTCCTGAGCAGTGATGTGTCCCATGGCCGGAGGCCCGTCCTCCGGCCCCACACACCCGCACCCCCTGGAGTCCGCCATGCCCGTCCCCCAGCGCGGCCGGCCACCGCACACCGAACACGTCCTGCGTGAAGAGCTGCGGCTGCTGGTCTGCCGGATCAAGAACAGCGACCCCACGGCCCTCGGCGAAACCGACGACTACGCCTCGGCACTTGAGTACGACTCGCTCGACTTCGTCGAGCTGGCGGTACGCCTGGACACCGAGTACGGGATAGAGGTCGGCGCCGAGGCCGACGACCTTCCCGCTCTGGCCTCCCTCGACACCCTGACCGCCCTGGTCCGCGACCGGAGGACGCGATGAACCCGCGCCACGGCCGGCTCCCGTCGCTTCTCGGCGCGCTCTCCGCCCTGGCCGAGGACACCCCCCGGCGCACCGCCCTGGTCGCCGACGATCGCGGCGTCGACTACGGGGAGCTGCACGAGCGCGTCCAGCGGACCGCCGCGGCGCTGGTGCGCCGGGGGGTGGGCCCCACCCAGCGGATCGCCGTGGTCGGCCACAAGACGGTGGACGCGGTGGTCGCGCTGCTCGCCGTACAACGGGCCGGCGCGGCTTACGTACCGCTCGATCCCCGGGCACCCGCGGCCCGGCTCGCCGACCTGGTCGCCGACGCGCGCTGCCCGCTCGTCCTGGTCTCCGCCACCGACACCGACCTCGCACGCGACCTGGCCGAACGGACCGGGACCCTCCCGCTCGGCGTCGGCGAGGCCGCCGCCGAACCAGCGACGGCCCCGCTGCCGGAGGAGATCTCCCCGGAGAGCGTCGCCTACTGCATGTACACCTCGGGAAGCACCGGCCGCCCCAAGGGGGTGCAGATCCCGCACCGGGCGGTGGACGCCTTCTTCGCGGCGGTCCATCCGCTGCTCCGTGTCGGGCCGGACGACCGCTGCCTGAACACCTCGGCGCTGCACTTCGACGTTTCGGTCGTCGATCTGCTCTACCCGCTGACACGGGGCGCGACGGTGCACCTGGCGCCCGCCGTCCCGATGCCGCCGCTGCTGAACCGGCTGATCGAGCAGGAGCGGATCACCTATTTCGCCGCGGTCGGCTCGACCCTGACCCTGCTCGCCGACCACGCCCGCGGCTTCGCCGGACGCGACCTGTCGCACCTGCGCCGGGTGATGACCGGAGCGGAGGTGCTCCAGCCGCACACCGTGCAGCGCTGGCTGGCCGCCGCCCCCCAACTCGTCGTGATCAACGGATACGGCCCGACCGAGGCCACCTGCCTGGTCGTCGCCCATCCCATCGACGAACGGGAACCGGACCGCACCGCGCCCTACCCCATCGGCCGTCCGCTGGACGGGGTCACCGTGCGCTTCCTGCGCGACGACGGGCACATCGACGAGGAGGGGCCCGGCGAGCTCCTGGTCGCAGGCGCACAGCTCATGAGTGGTTACCTGGAGCGTCCCGAGGAGGAACGGCGGGCCTTCCTCGACCTCGACGGCACCCGCTTCTACCGCACCGGCGACCAGGCGCACCGTGACGCCGACGCCGTACTCCACTTCCACGGCCGGCGGGACGACGAGGTCAAGGTCCGCGGCTACCGGGTCAACACGCAGGAGGTGCGCCAGACGCTGGAGGCCCACCGGACGGTGGGGCGCGCGTTCGTCACCGCCTCCCGGGACGGGCGCGGCCGGGAGATCCTCGCCTGCGCGGTCACCCCGCCCGGCGCCCCGGCGAGCGTCCCCTGCGGCGACGAGAGCCCGTTGCCCGCCCTGGACGCCGACCGGGCACGCGCGCTGCGGACGCACCTGTCGGAGCGGTTGCCCGGCTACATGGTGCCCGCCGACTTCCGGCTGCTGGACGCGGTTCCGTTGCTCTCCAGCGGGAAACCCGACGTCCGCGGCATCGTGCGGCGCCTGACCGCGGCCTCCCCTCGGGGGGACGCGTGAACGCGCCGCGCGCCGCGGCCCCGGCCGGCTCGCCCGTCGACGACCTGGCGCCCGCCGGACTGCGCGCCCGCGTCACCGAGTGCCTGCGCGAGTGCGCCTCCGACCGTGCCGAGCCGGTCGTCGCCGCGCTCGACGCGGCGGGCCTGTGCTTCCCCGGACTCCCCGACCGGGTCGTCCTCGCCGAGAGTCTCGCCGCGGCGCTGGACTTCGACCCGGCCGCCGAGGTGCTGGCCCGCCACGACAGGCCGGGGGCGGGCGCAGGCCTGCCGGTGGCCGCGCTGCAGGTCGCCGCCTCAGCCCGCCTGGTGGCCACGACCGGCGGCTGGCTCGGCACCCGCCACTCCTTCGGGCAGCGCCTGATCGACCACCAGGTCGTACGGTTCCGGCTCGCGGAGCTGATGGCCTACGCCGAAGGCGCGCGGCATCTGGTGCACGCGGCCACGGCCGACACGGCGGCCGGCGCGCGGGGGGACGGCGTGGTCGAGGCCGCCCGCCTCCAGGCCCGCAAGCTGCTGCGCCGTACCGCGAGGGTCTGCCTGCACCTGCACGGCGCCAGTGGGTATGTCGCCGGTCACCCGGCTCAGCGGCTCCTGCTCGCCGGTCACCGGCCCGCCGACGGAATCTCCGACGAACAGCTGCTGGACGCCGTCGCCCGGCACCTGCGAGGGGCCGATGACTGAGCCTCCGACCGCGACGGCCCCGCACCACGGGCGGCCAGGACCGGGGTTCGCCACCCCGGCCGCGTTCCGCCGGAGCGTCCGGGCGCTGGTCGACCGTCACCCCGAGGTGTTCGCGCCCGCGGTCTGGGACGTCCCCGGCCGCGTTCCGCCCGGGCGGGAGGCGGTGGTCCTGCTGGGCCGCGCCGGGCTGCTCGCCCCGGCCGCCCCTGCCCCCGCCCCGGTTCGGCGGGTGCCGCCGGAGCCGGACCCGGCCCCGTCCTGGCAGTTCGCGGCGGCGTTGCACGAGGAGCTGGGTCTGCTGCCCGCAGGGGCGGTGGTCCTCACCCAGGTCGAGGTGGCCGCCAAACTGCTGGCCGCCTTCCCGGCCACCGCCCACGCCGCCCGCCAGGCCCTGGCGGGGCGGTCTCTCGCCGCGCTCGCGGTGACCGAGCCCGGCGGCGGCCTGGACTTCGACGCCATGACCACCTCGGTGCGCCGCGGTGACGAGGGGGTCGTCGTCGAGGGGGAGAAGTGGCTCTCCAGCAACGCCCCCTTCGCGGACGAACTGCTGGTGCTGGCCCGGGACACCGCCTTCGCCGACTCGGCGCTCGGGCGTCACTCCCTGGTGCGGGTCCCCGTGGACGCGCCGGGGGTCGAGGTCCACCCGCTGCGGACCCTGGGGCACCGGGGCGTCACCGGGCGGATCCGGCTGACCGGCGTCCGGCTGGCGCCTGAGGCGTTGCTCGGCTCGCCCGGTACGGGCCTGCTCACCCTGATGAGGCACTGGGTCCACGAGCGCGTCATGGTGGCGCTGCGGATGACGGCGATGGCCGAGGGGCTGCTCGCCCTGCTCCGCTCCGCCGGTGGGCCACGCTCCGGGTACGCCGACCGGGCCGCCGCCGAGCTGTTCGTCGACATCGCCCAGGAGCGGGCGTCCTGCCGGCGGGCGCTCGAACTGCTCGGAGCCGGCGGCTGCCCGCCCCGGACCGCGGCGGGCTGCAAGCTCCGATCGGCCGACGTGCTGCGGCGTACGGCCGAGGCCGCGCTCCGGCGCGAGGCGGAACTCGCCTCGACCCGGCCGCGCTTCGCCGGACTCGACCCTGCCGATCCGGGGCTGGCGGAACGCGCGTTGCGCGACGCCACCGGCCTCGCCCTGGCCGGCGGCAGCGACGAGGCCCTGCTCATGGTGATCGCCCGGGAGCTGCGGTGACCGAAGCCGTTCCCGCGCGCCGATCGGCCGCGCTGCCCTGCCGTACCCCGGTCGAAGGATCGCCGCCGCTGTTCCTGCTGCCCGCCGCCGGTGGCTCGACCACGCTCTACCGCGACTGGCCGGACGCGCTCGGACCGGGGGTCACCCCGTGCCCGGTCGAACCTCCGGGCCGTGGGCGCAGGATGGCCACCCCGCCCTTCACCGATCTGGCGGAGCTCGCGGGCGCGCTCGACGAGGAGCTCACGCCCCCGGCCGGGAGTCCCTGGGCTCTGCTGGGGCACAGCATGGGCGCCCTGGCCGCCGTGGCCTGGGCGGCCAGGGCACACCGCCGGGGCCGGTCGCCGAGCGTGCTCTATCTGAGCGCGGCCGCTCCACCATGGCTCCACTCCACCGCCGAGCCCCTGGTCCACCTCGACGACGACGGCCTGTGGCGCCACATGCTGGGCCTGGGCGGCCTGTCGGCCGAGGTGGCCGGGAACGACACGGCCCGCAGGCTGCTGACCCCTCTGATGCGGGCCGACGTACGGGCCGCCGCGTCCTGGCGGCCCGCCGCCGCTGTCGCGGTCGGCTGCCCCGTGGTGGCGTTCGTCGGGGCGCGGGAGACGGAGTTCCAGCCGTCCCTGGCTCTGGAGTGGCGGTCCGTCGCCACCGGCGGATTCGCCGCGCACGTGCTGCCCGGCGGTCACTTCTACCGGCACGGCCTGACCGATCTGCTGCCCGTGGTCTCCGCCGACCTCATCCGGCGCTTTCCTCCTGCCGAACCGTCCTGAACCGTCCTGAACCGTGCGTCCACCCGCACGTTCGACCAGGGAAAGGAAACCTTCATGGTCCTGCGGTCCGACGTCCTCCCCGACACCGCCCCCGCACCGCTGGTGCTGATCGCCCCCGGGGTCCTCGACCCGCTGCTGGACGACGCGCTCTCCCAGTACCGGCGGGCCTGTGACGGCTCCCGCCGCGGCGAGCCCTACCTTCCCCGCTGCTGGGCCCTGCTGCTGGGCCAGATGGACCAGGGCGCCCTTCGGGTGCAGGCGTTGCGCTGGGCGGGCAACGTCCGGGAGAGCGACGAGGCGGTGCTGGAGGAGTTCGCCGAAGTCATCGTGCCGTGTTTCGGCTCCTCCTATACCAACGGCAGGCGCGGCTACTGGTGTGATCCGGCCGAGCTGTTGAAGATCATCCGCGAGGCGGAGGCGCAGGGGCTGGACGTGCTCGGCTCCGTCCACATGCACGCGGACATGCACCGCTTCTGGCCCGAGCACGCCAACGGCCAGCTGCTCAGCCACCGCCCCACCGCGATGGACGAGTACCTGTTCCGCAACGGGGGCTGGCCGCTGAACATGATCTGCCATCTGGAGAGCTTCGGCGACGACGTGGCGCTGAGCGTCGGCGCCTGGGCGCCACCCGTCTTCGAGGACGAGAACGGCAGGGCTACCGCCATGGAGGTACGGCTCAGCCTCGGCAGCTCCAGCGTGCCGGTGGAGAGCCGGAGGCCGGAGTGATCAAGCGCGTGGTGCTGGTCAGGACCGATCGGCCGGCTCGGATCGACGACGAACTCGCCCGCCTGGCGGGGCTCAGGGGCACCGTCCCCTGCCTGCGGGACATCGAGGTGGCCGCGGACATCGGTGGTCGTTGCCTCGGCTACGACCGGATGTTCGCGCTGAGCTTCGGTGACGCGGAGGACATCGCGGCCTGGAGCGACCACCCGGCCCACGCCCCGCTGCGGACCACGCTGCTGCGAGACGCCGAACTGCTCGTCTTCGAATACCGGACACCGACGATCATCTCACAATCCGATACAAAGCATCTCTCATATTGATCGCGACTCATCTGGCGAGTAGTCAGGAGGGAACACAGCTCGCCGGATGAACGACCAGACCGTCCAGAGGAGAACCACCGTGAACAAGTCGGCCGCCCCGACACCGGGCGACACCGGCCGCAAGCGCTGGCTGATGTTGGGCCTCGGCGTCGCCGCCCAGGCCGTCGCCTGCGTCTTCGTCTACGGGGTCCCGTACCTCGTCCCCGAGCTCCGCTCGACGGAGCACCTGTCGCTGGCGCAGGCGGGGGTGGTGATCTCCGCCCCCACGATCGGGCTCATGGCCGCCCTGGTCGCCTGGGGGGCCGCGGCCGACCGGTACGGCGAGCGCGTCGTCCTGGGCCTCGGCCTCGCCCTGTCGACCCTCATCCTGTTCGCCGGCCTCATGGTGCACGGTCTCGTCCTGCTCTGGGTCGTCTTCTTCCTGGCCGGGGCCGCCGGCGCCTCGGTCTACGCGGCCAGCGGCCGAGTCGTCATGGGCTGGTTCAGCGCCAAGGAGCGCGGCCTGGCCATGGGTGTACGGCAGACCTCCACCCCGCTCGGCATGGGCGTCGCCGCCCTGGCCATCCCGCCGCTGGCCGCCGGGAACGGCATCTCCGCCGCCCTGCTGTTCACCGCCGTGCTGACCGGTGTGGTCGGACTGGCCGTCGCGATCTGGGTGGTCGACCCGCCGCGCCCCGCGAAGCCCACCGCCGACGGGGCCGCGACCAAGCCGCCTTCCCCCTATCGCAGCCCGGTCCTGTGGCGCGTCCACGGTGCGAGCGCCCTGTTGGTCTGGCCGCAGTTCACCGTCGGCGCCTTCGGACTGCTCTATCTCGTCGATGTCCAGCACTGGAGTGTCACCGACGCCGGCCGGTTGATGGCCGTCGGCCAGCTGGCGGGCGCGCTCGGCCGAATAGCGGTGGGCAAGTGGTCCGACCGCGTCGGCAGCCGGCTCCGTCCGATGCGGCAGCTCGCCCTGGTCAACGGCGTGCTGATGCTTCTGATGGCGCTGTGCGCGCTGTGGCCCTCCTGGGCGGCGGACGTGGTGCTGATAGCCGCGTGTGGCCTGGCCGCCAGCACCAACGGCCTGTCCTTCACCTCGACCGCGGAGATCGCCGGTCCCCACTGGGCCGGGCGCGCCCTGGGCGTTCAGAACACCGGGCAGAACCTGACCGCGTCACTGACGCCGCCACTGGCCGGTGAGCTGATCGTCGTCGGCGGCTACGCCGCGAGCTTCGGCTTGGCCGCCGTCTTCTCCCTCGCCGCGGTTTTCGCCACCCCGTCGGCCCACCGCGCCGAAACCCCCCGGCCGGACCCCGCTCCCGCCCCGCTCAAGACCTGAACCCCGCGCTCCCCGGCGGAACAGCCGGTTCCCGGGGTCGCGGCCTGGAACGCGGCCTGGCGTCCGCGCACGCCGTCCTCGTCCGGCGTGCCGCCTGTGGCAGAGTGGGTGGCATGAACAGACTGGCCGAGGCCCAGTCGCCGTACCTCCGTCAGCACGCCGACAACCCCGTCGAATGGTTCGAATGGGGCGAGGAGGCGTTCGCCGAGGCCAGGCGCCGTGACGTTCCCCTGCTGATCTCCGTCGGGTATTCGGCCTGCCACTGGTGCCACGTGATGGCGCACGAGTCGTTCGAGGACCCGGCGACCGCGGCGATGATGAACGAGCGGTTCGTCAACGTGAAGGTGGACCGCGAGGAGCGGCCGGACGTCGACGCGGTCTACATGGCGGCGACCCAGGCCATGACCGGTCAGGGCGGCTGGCCGATGACGGTCTTCGCCACCCCGGAAGGCCACCCCTTCTACACCGGGACCTACTTCCCCAGGGCGCACTTCCAGCGGCTGCTCGCCGGGGTCGCCAACGCCTGGGCCGGTGACCGGGAGGCGGTCGTCGGGCAGAGCTCGACGATCGTGGAGGCGCTGAACGAGCGCAGCGCGCTGCCCACGGGACCGCTGCCGACGGCCAGGACGCTCGCCGAGGCCGTCGAGACGCTCGGCCGGTCCTTCGACCCGGTGCGCGGCGGGTTCGGCGGGGCGCCGAAGTTCCCGCCGTCGATGGTGCTGGAGTTCCTGCTCAGGTACGGCGCCGCCGCCAAGACGTCTCCCGGCGAGGAGCCGGCGGTCCTGATGGCCGAGCGGACGTTGGAGGCGATGGCCAGGGGCGGGATCTACGACCAGCTCGCCGGCGGGTTCGCCCGCTACAGCGTGGACGCCGACTGGGTGGTGCCGCACTTCGAGAAGATGCTCTACGACAACGCGCTGCTGCTGCGGGTCTACACGCACTGGTGGCGTCTCACCGGGTCGTCCCTGGCCAGGCGGGTCGCGCTGGAGACCGCCGAGTGGCTGCTGGCCGAGATGCGCACCCCCGAGGGCGGCTTCGCCTCGGCCCTGGACGCCGACAGCGAGGGCGTCGAGGGGAAGTTCTACGTCTGGACGCCCGAGGAGATCCGCGAGGTCCTCGGCGAGGAGGACGGTGACTGGGCGGTCGCCCTGTTCGAGGTGACCGGGACGTTCGAGCACGGCACCTCGGTCCTGCAGCTGCTCGCCGACCCCGACGACGCCGAGCGCCTCGCCGACGTGCGCGCCAGGCTGCTGGCCGCCCGGGGCCGCCGGGTACGGCCGGGCAGGGACGACAAGGTCGTGACCGCGTGGAACGGCCTGGCCATAGCCGCGCTCGCCGAGACCGGGGCCCTCTTCCGGCGGGCCGACCTGGTCGAGGCGGCACGGGTCGCGGCCACGCTGATCGACGACCTCCACACGGACGGCGACCGGCTGCTGCGCACCTCGCGTGACGGCAGGGCGGGCGGCAACGCCGGGGTCCTCGAAGACTACGGCGACCTGGCCGAGGGTCTGCTCACCCTGTACGGCGTGACCGGCGAGACCCGCTGGTTCGACCGGGCGGGCGTCCTGCTCGACGCGGTGCTCGACCGCTTCTCCGACGGCTCCGGCGGGTTCTTCGACACCGCCGCCGACGCCGAACGGCTCTTCCAGCGCCCGCAGGACCCCACGGACAACGCCACCCCGTCCGGCCAGTTCGCCGCCGCCGGGGCACTGCTGACCTACGCCGCGCTGACCGGCTCGATCAAACACCGGCAGGCGGCCGAGGAGGCCCTGGGCACGGTGACCGTCCTGGCGGGCAAGCACGCGCGCTTCGCCGGGTGGGGGCTCGCGGTCGCGCAGGCCGCCCTCTCCGGGCCGGTCGAGGTCGCCGTCGTCGGCCCCGCCGGTGACCCGGCGACCACGGCCCTGCACAGGGCCGCCCTGCTGTCGACCGTACCCGGCCTGGTCGTCGCGCTCGGCGAGCCCGGCTCGGCGGGCGCCCCGCTGCTTGAGGGGCGCGGCCTGGTCGGCGGCCTTCCCGCGGCGTACGTGTGCCGGGGGTTCACCTGCAGGATGCCGGTGACCACCCCTTCGGCGCTCAAGACCGAGTTGCTCGCCTGATCCGCCGGGCAGGTCCCAGGGCTCCGCTCTCCTGGGACCTGTTCGCGGATTCACGCCCGCCGCGGTCGCCCGGACGGCGACCGCTCCACAGGCTCAGAGCAGAGGCCGGTCAGTTCGGGCGGGACTGGGTGACGCTGTCCTGGTTCGGAGCCTGCTCCCTGCCGCCGATTCCCGGCTCGTCGCCGTCGCCCTGATCGTCGCCGTCGCCGTTACCCGGACCGTTGCCCGAGCCGTTGCCCGGCCCGTTGTCCGAGCCGTCGCCCTGGCCGTTGCCGTTGCCGTTGCCGTTGCCGGGGCCGTTGCCGGGGCCGTCGCCGTCCGGTCCGTCGTCGTGGCCGCCGGGCTGCGGGGTGTGGTCGGGGGCCGGGGGTGTCGTCGGGTTCGAGCGCTGGGGCGGCGGGGCGGTGTCGTCCCGGGTCCCGTCGTCCGAATAGTCGCCGGTGTCCGAGCGGTAGGTGTCGCCGTAGTTGGAGTAGCCGTAGTTGGACGGCTCGGCGAACTCCTTGACCGGTTTGCCCGCCATCGCCTCCGTCATGAAGGCGCGCCAGACCTGGGCCGGGTACGTCCCGCCGTACAGGGCGCTGCCGTCCACGACGACCGGCTTGTTGTCGTCGCGGAACATGTCGACGGCCACCGCGAGCTGCGGGGTGAACCCGGCGAACCACACCGAGGCCGACTTGTCGGTGGTGCCGGTCTTCCCGGCGACCGGACGGTCGTAGAGGCGGGCGGCCGAACCGGTCCCCGCGGTGACGACCTGGGTCAGCGCGTAGGTGGCGTCGACGGCGGCCTGCTCGGTGAAGGCCCGCTTCCCCTTGGTCTCGATCTTGGTGGTGTCGCCGTTCGCGTCGGTGATCGAACGGATCACGTGGGCCTCGCGGTGGACGCCTCCGGCGGCGAAGGTGGCGAACCCCGAGGCGTTCTGCACGGCGCTCACCGAGGCCACGCCCAGCGGGAGCGTGGCGGCGGCGCTGTGCGGGGCCAGCTGGTCGGTGGGGATGCCCGCCTTCTCCGCGGTCTCGACGACCTTGTCCAGGCCGACCTTGCGTCCCAGGTCGACGAAGGCGGTGTTGACCGAGCTCTGGGTCGCCTTGACCAGGTTGATCTGCCCGTAGGAGTATCCGCCGGAGTTCGGGATGCCCTTGCCGTCGGTGGTGATCCGCAGCGGGGAGTTGCCGTCGACCCGGGTGTCGAGGCCGAAGCCGTTGTCCAGGGCGGCGGCCAGCGTGTATGCCTTGAAGGTGGAGCCCGCCTGGACCTTGGCGCCGAAGGCGTTGTCGTAGGGCTGCCTGCGCCAGTCGCGCCCGCCGTAGAAGGCGACGACCTCGCCGGTCTCCGGATCGACCGCGGCCAGACCGGTGCGGACCTCCTTGGGGGTGCTCTCCGGCAGGACGGAGGTGACGGCGCGCTCGGCGGCGGCCATCAGGTCCTTGTCGAAGGTGGAGACGATCCGCAGGCCGCCCTGGTTGATGGTCTCGTCGGTGTATCCCCTGCGCCTCAGCTCCGCGGCGACCTGGTCGAGCATGTAGCCCTCCTGCCCCTTGGGGGCGAAGATCGGCCTGGGCTTCTTGAGCTGGGGGAACGTGGTCGCCGCGGCCTGTTCGGCGGTGAGGGCGCCGGTCTGCCACATGCCGTCGACCACCGAGCGCCAGCGCGCCCTGGCCGCGTCGAGGTCGGCGCCGGCGGGGTTGGCGAACCGGGAGGGCTGCTGGATCACGGCGGCGAGGTAGGCGCCCTCGGCGACGGTCAGCTTGCTGACGTCCTTGCGGAAGTAGGCGTCCGCGGCGGCCTGGATGCCGTCGGCGTTGCGGCCGAAGTAGATCGTGTTGAGGTACTGCTCAAGCACCCAGTCCTTCGACTTCGACTGGTCGACCTTCAGGGAGATCATGATCTCCTTGAGCTTGCGGACGATGGACCGTTCCTGGCTGAGGCCGCTGTAGTAGTTGCGGACCATCTGCTGGGTGATCGTCGAGCCGCCCTGGAGCTGCCGGCCGGTCAGCGTCGACCACATGGCGCGTACGGTGCCGGTGAGGGAGATGCCCTGGTCCTGGTAGAAGGAGCGGTTCTCCGCGGCGATCACGGCGTTCCTGACGTGCTGCGGGACCTGCTCAAGCGGCACGCGTTTGCGGTTGACGCCCTGCCTGGCCAGCACGGTCTTGCCGTCGCGGTAGTAGATCACCGACCCCTGGGCGGTGGCCTGCGGCTGGGTGCTTCCAGGGATCGGTGTCATCGCCCAGGCGAGGGCGAACGCTCCGGCCAGGGAGATCACGAGCGCTCCGAAGACGATGAGCGCCACCTTCAGGAGCCTTCTCCTGGGTCCGGCCTTGCCCGCCCTCTTCCGGTACTTGAGCACTCGTCCCCCTGTTCCGTCCGCGGCCGACCCCCCGCCGGCCGCACGGAACCGTAAGGGTAAACGATGCATAACGGTGTCTGAGCCTTGCTTGGGATAGTACGGCTAGGTCCTCCCCTGACGCGGCGCGTCGGCCACCAAGGGAAGGACCCGGTATGGCACGGGTGTGTCCAAGGCGATGACCGAGGAGGTCCTGACCACCCCGTGGACCTCCACGATCAGGTCGATCACCCGTTGCAGGTCGGCGTTGCTGCGCGCCACGACCCGGCAGTGCATGTCGTCACCGCCGGTGATCGTGTGGACCTCCAGCACCTCGGGGATGGCGGCGAGCTGGTCGGCGACGGGGACGTGGCCGCTGATCTGCCGGATCTGCAGGGTGACGAACGCCGTCACCACGTAGCCGAGGGCGGCCGGGGCGACGTCGGGGCCGTATCCGGTGATCACGCCCCTGGCGGCCATCCGGTCGAGGCGGGCCTGGACCGTCCCCCTGGCCACCCCGAGCCGCCGGGAGCACTCCAGCACGCCCAGCCTCGGTTCCGCGGCGAGCAGCGCGATGAGCCGCGCGTCAAGGTGATCAATCGTCATTGTGTACAGGTACTCCGGTGGGAGTGGCAGTCGATTGCACACATTGTCCACTAAATAAGCTAACTCTTGCACAACCAGCTCATCAAAACGGACAGTATTCGTATGAGCGACATCTTTCCCGTGAACGGCATGGACGCCGTGGTCTTCGCCGTCGGCAACGCCAAGCAGGCCGCCCACTACTACTCAAGCGCCTTCGGCATGCGGCTGGTGGCCTATCGCGGGCCGGAGAACGGCAGCCGTGAAGAGGTGGCCTACGTCCTCACCTCAGGAAGCGCCCGCTTCGAGTTCCGCGGCGCCGTACGGCCGGGCACCGGGGTCTCCCGGCACGTCGCCGAGCACGGGGACGGCGTGATCGACCTGGCCATCGAGGTCCCGGACGTCGAGGCGGCCTACCGCGGCGCGGTCGCCAGGGGCGCCACGGGCCTCGTCGAGCCGTACACGGTCGAGGACGACCACGGCAAGGTCGTGCTCGCGGCGATCGCCACCTACGGCGAGACCCGGCACACCCTGGTCGACCGCTCCAACTACAGCGGCCCCTACCTTCCCGGGTACGTCGCCGCCCAGCCGATCGTCCCGGGTCCCGACGTGAAGAACGGCCGGGTGTTCCAGGCCGTCGACCACTGCGTGGGCAACGTCGAACTCGGCAAGATGGACGAGTGGGTCGACTTCTACGGCCGGATCATGGGCTTCACCAACATGGCGGAGTTCATCGGTGACGACATCGCGACCGAGTACTCCGCGCTGATGTCGAAGGTGGTCGCCGACGGCAGCCGCAAGGTGAAGTTCCCGCTCAACGAGCCCGCGATCTCCAAGAAGAAGTCGCAGATCGACGAGTACCTGGAGTTCTACGGCGGCCCCGGTGTGCAGCACATCGCGCTGGCCACCAACGACATCCTGACTGCCGTCGACCACATGCGCGCGGCCGGGGTGCAGTTCCTCGACACTCCCGACTCCTACTACGACGACCCCGAGCTGCGGGCCCGCATCGGCCAGGTCAGGGCGCCGATCGAGGAGCTGAAGCAGCGCAAGATCCTCGTGGACCGCGACGAGGACGGCTACCTCCTGCAGATCTTCACCAAGCCGGTGCAGGACCGCCCGACGGTGTTCTTCGAGCTGATCGAGCGGCACGGGTCGCTCGGCTTCGGCAAGGGCAACTTCAAGGCGCTGTTCGAGGCGATCGAGCGCGAGCAGGACCTTCGCGGCAACCTGTAGTCCCTCTCCGGGCGCCCGCGTGTCCCGCGGGCGCCCGGTTTCCCTGTCAACGCCTGTGCGCCTGTGTGGTCTCGCGGGGCGTGAGGGACAACTTGTAACTCCCCTTGGCTTTGGAATAGCCGTTATGCGGTGATTCACGACTTATGGGATCACCACCATCGGACAGTTCAGGACCTTCCTCCTGGTCCGACCAGCCGCCGGGCCCCGGGCGCCCCGCCGGGCCGTACGGTCCCCGGCACGGCGCGGGACCGCCGGGGCCGGAGTATCCCGGGTACGGCGCCGGGCCGCCCAGGCTCGGCGGACGCTGGCGCCGGCTGTTCGCCGGAATCCTGGACATCATCATCGTCGGGATCATCTCCTCGCCCTTCACCTACGAGTCGTTCAACACCGTGTGGGACACGAAGAAGGGCGTCTTCGTCCAGATCCCCGTGCAGCACACGCTGCTGGCGAGCGTGGTCGGCTTCCTCTACTACTGGCTGCTGACCGCCTTCTGGGACGGCAGGACCGTGGGCAAGAAGCTGTTCGGGCTGCGCGTGACCGACATCAGCGGGCGCAGGGTCGGCGTCGGACAGGCCGCGCTCCGCGAACTGGTCGCGTGGGTGCTGTACGCCACCTGCTGCCTGGGATGGATCAACCTCGCCTTCATCCTCTTCACCAGCCGCAAACAGGCCATCCACGACATGGCGGCCAAGACCGTGGTCGTTGATTCCTGATCATCTGAGCTCCCCCGTCTCGCTCGCGTAGTGTGCGACAGGACGCCCGGCACGACCGGGCGCGGGAGGGGGATCTGTGATCATGGCGTCCGGCAGGCTCGCAGTCGTGGCGACGGCGGTGCTCATCGGGACAATCGGCGCCTGCGGGTCGGCGTCGCAGGGGGAAAGCGGCTCCACCACGGTCGTCGCCGACGGCTCCATGCCCGATGAGGAGGTGGCGGCCCGGCACGCGGGCAGGGCGGGAGCGGCCGGCATCGGCGATCCCGACTTCCCCAACGACGGCAACGGCGGCTACGACGTCGGCCACTACCGACTCAAGATCGACTACGACCCGGAGCGGAAGTACCTCTCCGGTGTCGCGGGCATCCAGGCCAAGGCGACCCAGAACCTGTCCAGGTTCGACCTCGACCTGTCCGGCTTCACGGTCGGCAAGGTCACCGTGAACGGCGCCCCCGCGCGTTTCTCCCGTTCCGGGGACGAACTCGTCGTGACCCCGCCCAGGATGATTCCCGACAGGTCGGCCTTCACCGTCGAGGTCACCTACGCCGGGGAGCCGAAGCCGGTGCGCAACTCCCCCAACCTCGGGACGTACGGGTTCATCCCCACCTCGGACGGCGCGTTCGTCGCCTGCGAGCCCAACGGCGCGCGGACCTGGTTCCCCGGCAACGACCACCCCGCCGACAAGGCGCGCTACGACTTCGAGATCACCGTCCCCGAGGGCGTGACCGCGCTGGCCAACGGCGAACAGGTCGGCAGCCCGGTCACCTCGGACGGGAAGACGACCTACAACTGGCGGGAGAGCCACCCGATGGCGAGCTACCTCGCCACCGTGACGATGGGCAGGTTCGAGCTGCGCGAGGGCAGGACGGCTCTGGGCACCAAGAACGTGGCGGCCGTCGATCCGCGCTACAGCGGCTCGCTCAACCGGCTCTACAACCAGTCGGCCAAGATCACCGACTACTGGAGCAAGGTGTTCGGCCCCTATCCGTTCTCCTCGACCGGCGGTGTGATCGACGACTTCCCCGCGGGTTACGCCCTGGAGAACCAGACGAAGCCGATGTACGGCGGTTTCAACCCCGGTGACGACGTCATCGCCCACGAGCTGGCCCACCAGTGGTTCGGCGACAGCATGAGCATCAGGCGCTGGCGGGACCTGTGGCTCAACGAGGGCTTCGCCACCTACGCCGAGTGGCTCTGGTCCGAGCACAAGGGCAACGCCAGCGCCGAGCGGATCTTCCGCAACCGCTACGCGGTCGACTCCGGTGCCGCCATCTGGAAGTACGCCCCGGGCCGCGCCAAGCCGGACGACCTGTTCAACGACTCGGTCTACACCCGGGGTGCCATGACGCTGCACGCCCTCAGGCAGCGGATCGGCGACCCGGCGTTCTTCCGGGTGCTGAAGACCTGGAACGCCGAGCACAAGTACGGCTACGTCACGACCCCGGAGTTCGTCGCGCTGTCCGAACGGATCTCCGGAAAGCAGCTCGACGACCTCTTCGACGCGTGGCTGTTCACCCCGAGGAAGCCGACCACCTGGTAGGCGGGCCGGGGTCAGTCGCAGATGACCCGGTAGCCGTCCTGGCGCAGGGACCCGAGCACCTCGTCCGAGTGGGCGGGGCCCTTGGTCTCCAGCTGTAGCTGGACCTCGGCCTCGCCCAGGTGCACGCCGATCCGTTCGTGCGCGATGTCGAGCACGTTGGCGCCCAGGCCGGCCAGTTCGGCCAGCAGGCCGGCCAACTCCCCCGGGCGGTCGGACAGCGGGACGCGCAGGGTCAGATAGCGCCCGGCCGCCGCCAGCCCCCGCCTGAGGATCTTCGACAGCAGCAGCGGGTCGATGTTGCCCCCGGACAGCACCGCGACCACGGGCGGTTCGAACACGTGCGGATGGGCCAGGATCGCGGCCACCCCCGCCACGCCCGCGGGCTCGACGACCTGCTTGGCGCGTTCGAGGCACAGCAGCAGCGCCTGGGATATCTCGCTCTCCGAGACCGTGAGGACGCTGTCCACCAGATAGTGGATCAGCTCGAAGGGCAGCTCTCCCGGGCGGCCGACCGCGATGCCGTCCGCCATGGTCGTGGCGGGCGGGACCGTGACCGGCTCACCCCTGGCCAGCGAGGCCGGGTAGGCGGCGGCCCGCTCCGCCTGGACCGCGATGATCCGCACGCCGGGCCGCAGCGACTTGACGGCCAGCGCCACCCCGGCGGCCAGCCCACCACCACCCAGGGAGACCACGATCGTGCCCGTCTCGGGAAGCTGTTCCAGGATCTCAAGCCCGATGGTGCCCTGCCCGGCGATGACGTCCGGGTGGTCGAAGGGGTGGATGAACACCGCCCCGGTCCGTTCGGCGTGCTCGACGGCGCTGGCCAGGGCGGTGTCCACGGTGTCACCCGAGAAGACCACCCGCGCGCCGTAGGAGTTGGTCGCGGCGACCTTGGGCAGGGGCGCGCCGTGCGGCATGTAGACCGTGGAGGAGGTGCCGACCAGACCGGAGCCGAGCGCGACACCCTGGGCGTGGTTGCCCGCGCTGGCCGCGACCACGCCCCGGGCCCGCTCCTCCTCGGTCA
Organism: Streptosporangium sp. NPDC020145; assembly: GCF_040631275.1. Lineage (NCBI taxonomy): Bacteria > Bacillati > Actinomycetota > Actinomycetes > Streptosporangiales > Streptosporangiaceae > Streptosporangium > Streptosporangium sp. NPDC020145. The sequence goes on from NZ_JBEXZT010000007.1 coordinate 240,287, forward strand.
GGCCCGCGATCCTGACGTAGGCCCCGCGCACCTTGAACGATCCGGAACGCTGGAGGTTCTCGCACTTGAGGTGGACGGGGCCGCCGATGGCCGCCGAGAGGACGTGCGAGTGCACCAGAGGGGTTCGCAGGGCCACATCGGCCAGTAGCTCGCGGGCGGCGACCACGTCGTCGTAGGTCACCTGACGGTCTGACATGCGGGACATCCTGCCACCACCCGGTGGCTTTCCCCCGCGCTTCGCCGGTCGTACCCGGGTGTCGACGGTGCTGATCTCGGGGTTTTCCCCGTGTCACACCGGCCGGACCGGTTTCATGGACGGGCGCCGGACAGGCCTGTCCGTGCCGTGTGCGTGCCGTACACGGAAAATCTTGGATAAGTCAAAATAACCGAGCTATCAAATATTTTGATCGCTTAAATACCTGTCGCCGCCTCAGTATGCTCAGCACATGGCAGACGACAGTGACAAGACCACCGTCGCCGAGCAGGTGTGGCGCAGCATGTTCGGATTCATCATGCACACTCGGCCCCGCAGGGACGCCGTGCTCACCGGACTCGGACTGACCCCCACCGAGGCCAAGGCGCTGGACTCCCTCGACGGGGAGACCGGCCGCACCATGAAGGAACTGGCAGCCGAGTGGGGCTGCGACGCCTCGACCGCGACCTGGACCGTGGACCGGCTCGAACGCCTCCACATGGCCGAACGGCGTCCGCGCCCCGGTGACCGGCGCGTCAGACTCGTGGTCCTGACCCCGCTGGGCGTGACGACGAAGGAGGAGATGACCAGGGGGATGCACATGACACCCCCAGAGCTGCTCGACCTCGGCGAGGAGGAGCTGCGCGCCCTGCGCGCCCTGCTCACCAAACTCCCCGGGGGCACCCGGTCTCCCGCCTGACCGGCCGGGCCTGACCATACTTCGCCGGGCGAAGCATGGTCTCTCTCATGGTCAAAGGATCACCGGTGGTCAGCGAGCCGACCTACTCCATCCTCGCCTGCCTGCTCGACGGACCGCCGCACGGACACGGGGTCATCAAGCAGACCCTTGAACTGTCGGAGAACCGGGTGAGGCCGCCGGTCGGCACGCTGTACGGCGCGCTGGACCGGCTCACGGCGAACGGCTGATCGCCGTGGACCGCGAGGAGATCGTCAACGGCAGGCCGCGGAGACACTTCCGGCTCACCGACGAGGGAAAGTCCCTGGTGACGGCGGAGGCTCCGCGCATGCGGAGGACGGCTCAGATCGTGACCGGGCGAACCATGCCCGGACCGGCGTTCTCATGACCGCCGCCATGGGTCCCCACGCTCCGACGGGGGTGGGCGTGGGGCTCCTGGAACGACGCTACCGGCGGCTACTGCTGGGTTGTCCCCGTTCGTACAGGGATGCCCACAGGGACGAACCGGTCGCGACCCTGCTGGAGACCGCGGAGCCGGGACGCGTCCCTGGTCGTCGGCGGGCCGCGGACCAGGGCGGCCCACGCCGAGTCTGATGGAGCGCGACGGCTGGAAGCGCTTCCAGGCCCGAACTCCAGAAGCTCCCCGAGGTGGCCACGCCGCACCTGGACAGGGAGATCAGGGCGTCCCTTGAGGACCCGGAGTGCGGCAGGGGCTTCTCCACCGCCTTCCCGCCCAGGCGCAGGCAGATCATGGAGAGGACCCTTCAGGAGTCCGGCTGGAAGGACGGGCTGCTGCGGTGGGAACCCCTCCGGGGAACGGCCGGTGAACGGCCCGCTCCCGGCCTATGGACGCTGGGTGGCGGATAGGCAATCATCTACCGATGAAATCGCTCCCCCTCACGTCGGGCATCATCGGCGGCGTGCTCGTAGTCGGTGTCGCAGGCTGGATGATCTGGCAGTTACAGGAGCCGGACTCGACGGGCCTCGCGCGTGAGCCGGTCGTCGTCGTCGGCGACAAGACGCGCGCCTCCCTGATGGAGGCCATCGACCGGTACCTGGAGACGGCCGATCCCAAGCGGGAGAAGCCCCAGGTGCTGGCCGCGTTGAAGCCGGAACTCAAGCCCAGGATGTTCTGTCACGAGAACCTCGTCGAGGTTCGGAAGAAGAGCGAGAGCCAGCAGCTCGTCGGCATCGCCGCCTCGTGCGAGGAGTACGCCCGGGTCGGGCAGAAGCTCCTGGCCAGCAGCCAGTACAAGAACCTGTCACTGCTGACCGTCGAACCGAACGGCGAGACCTACCGCGTCATCGACATCCAGGAGGCCCTTGAGGGGGACCTGGTGCGCTCCTCGGTGCGGGAGATGTTCTCCGCCGAAGGGGCGCCCCGAGCCCTGGAGATCAGCGACTCCGACTTCTCCGCGCTGAGCGAGGAGAACCGGGTCGAGGGCCGCAAGGTGTTCGGCCTGCCGCCGAACGCCGAGATCCAGCTCTACCAGCCTTCGTAGGGGTTCCCCCTCATTCGAGGCTCTTCGGCGTCGGACTCCCCTCGCCGACGTGTGACCCGCCGCTCGCCGGGGCTCCGGACAACCCCCACATGTCCCGAACCCGGCGCGCCGCGGCTGTTTTTTCAGCCCCCGGTACGGTGCCAGAATCACGTCCATGATCACCGTCCGCCCCTACCTCCCCGAAGACCGTGCCGCCGTGCTCGCGCTGACCCCCGCCTGGCCGAGGGAGTCGCGGCCTGGCGGGACCCCGGCGCCGTGGGCACCGCCGTACTCGGCTGGGTGACCGGGTCCCTGGAACGGACGGGCAACGACGACCATGGAACGTTCGTGGCGGTTCACGACGGCCATGTCGCGGGGTTCGTCACGGTCACCATCCGCACGCACTTCACCGGCGCACGGGACGCCTACGTCGGCGAACTCGTCGTCTCCCCCGAGGCCGAACGCACGGGTGTGGGAAGCGCCCTGATGTCCGCGGCCGAGTCATGGGCACGCGCGCACGGCCTGCACCGCGTGACCCTGGAGACCGGCGCCGCCAACCTCCCCGCCCGCGCCTTCTACCGCTCCCTGGGCTTCACCGAAGAAGACGTACGGCTGAGCAAACCGATCTGACCCGATTCGATCTGTACCTTCCCACCACCGCGAACCGGAGGCCCGAGCTTTCCCCGCGCCGCGCACGAAGAGTTCAACAGACTTTTCCGGCACCACACGCGAGGGTTCTCCGGACCTTACCGGCACCATGCGTGAAGGTTCGGCCCACTTTTTCCGAGCACCGTCCGTGAGGACTTTGTCTTCGCCCTTCCCGATACCGCGCGGAGAGGTTCGCCCAGCGCTTCCCGACGCCAAGGACCTGCGCCTTCCCCATGCCAAGCCCAGGGGTTCGACCTGCGCTTTCCGGTGTCGTGCGTGAAGGGTTTGCTTGTGCCTTACCGGCCCCAAGCGTGAGGGGTGTCCGGCTTGGGCGCGTCGGTGCTTGGACTGAGGAACGCAGGAGCGAAGCGACGAAGAGACGAGGGAAAGCACCGACTCAGGGCGCCCGAGCCCGCGACGCCGCAGGCGGCGCAAAGAAACACAGTATGGCTTGAATGAGCACACCCAAGAAGTGAAAAATTGCCGTACCGGTCTGTTCCATCCGACGGTGTCCCGGCACGAAAACGCCTGGTACCGTCCCCCTCACCATGAGTTATGGATTATTTGTCGGACTGCTTTCGAGGTCAGAGTTCCCGTGAAAAGGATTCCCAGGTCAGAGTGGGCAGGACAATGACAGTTGATTGGTTTTCCCGGTCTGGTTTCCGTTCCCCTCCCGATGCCGGGACGACACCGGGAACCGGGTCACCGGCGCCCCGGAGGGGTCACGATGGGTGACGTCCCCTCCCTCGACCCCGGTTCTCCTCGTGTGCGGTTCGGCGTGGAGATGCGGCGCCTGCGCGAGGCGGCGCACCTGTCCCAGTCCGCCGTCGCCGCCCGTCTCGGATGCACGCAGACCCAGATCAGCAGGCTGGAGATGGCCACCCGTACCCCGTCGAGGGCGGACGCGGAGAAGCTGGACCAGATTTTCAACCTGGCCGAAAGACAGCATTTCGTCGGTCTGCACCGGCGCATCGTGGCCAGACCGGGCGGCCCGAAGTGGTTCATGGGCTGGGTTGAGGAGATCGAACCCAATGCGCTGGCCCTGCACTCCTGGGACCCCCTGCTGGTTCCCGGGCTGTTGCAGACCGAGGCCTACGCGCGGCGGATCTTCAGCCTGGAGCCGAGGATCACCGCCACCGAGGTGGACGAACGCGTCCAGGCCCGCATGCGCAGGCGGCAGATCCTCGACCAGCGGAACCCTCCCTCCCTGCTGGTCCTCATGGACACGGGTGTGCTGCGGCGCCCGGTCGGCGGCCCCGAGGTGATGCGGGAGCAGCTCGACCATCTGCTCGACGCGGTGAGACACCCCTCTGTCTCCCTTCAGCTCGTCGCCCCGGAATGCCTGCCGGGAATGCTCGGCGCTTTCATGATCGCAAAACTTCCGAACGGCGATCCCGACATCGTCCATGTGGATTCTTCGGCAGATGGACGGGTTTCCTCCGAGCGCGAGACCGTCGCCTCCGTCTGGAAACGCTATGAAGCCATACGACTGTGGGCCTATCCTGAGCACGCATCCCTCCGCATGATCGAGGAAGTGAAAAAGGAATGGACCTGAGCACCACTGTGTGGCGAAAGTCCTCACTCTCCGGCGGAAACGGTGGGCAGTGTGTCGAGGTCGCCGGTCTGACAGGCGGCACGGCGGTGCGTGACAGCAAGAACCCCGACGGGCCCAGCCTTCTCTTCACCGCCGCCGAATGGCGGACGTTCGTCGAAGGCGTCAAAACCGGTGAGTTCGACAGGTTGGTCTAGGGTTTTTTCCTGATCGGTCACAGGACGACGCGTCGGATGACACCGGCCCGCCCCTCACGGTGCGGGGACCGGTGTCATCTCATGCCAGAGGAAGGTAAACAGGAATGGACCTGAGCACCACCGCATGGCGAAAGTCCTCATTCTCCGGAGGAAGCGCCGGGGCCCCCGAGCTCGCCCGGCTCACTTGATGCGCGGGAGCCGGGTCGCCGGCGTCCTCGTGCTGCTGGCGACGGTCTCCGCCTGTGGCCAGAGCGCCGTGAGCGCCCGGATCCCCGCTCCGGCGCCGTCGTCCTCGCCGCCTTCGTCCCTGGCCGCGTCGGTCTCGGCGCCGTCGTCGCCCGTTCCCCGGCCCGCCGTGACGGTCGGTCCCGGGGTGCCCGGCAAGAAGACCAAGGGGTGCCCGGTGACCAAGCTGCGCAGCCGGGGTGACATGCCGCAGGACGTGGGCGAACAGTTCCGGCAGGAGCAGCTGACCCCCGGCGACTGGTACGGCGTGGGCGGCCTGTGGACGTTGCTGGACACGACCGACGTCGCCTACAAGCGTTCCGGCGAGACGGTGGCCGTCAAGACGGTGTGGTGGCGGGATCGTGACGAGGCGTTGACGGTCGAGGCCGTCTCGGTCAAGACGGGTGAGACCGTGCGGGGGGAGAGCCCCGGCCCCTACCCGGTGCCCGGTGTGCAGCCCATCTCACTGCCGCTTCCCCATCTTGGCTGCTGGCATGTGTCCGCCTCTCTCGGCGGAACAAAGGTCAGTTTCATCACCGACGTGGCCCGCATCGGGGTTCTTGACTGACCAAAACATCCGAATAAATCCCCGAAACTCCCCAAGGGGGATCATAAACGGAAATATAACCCTCCGTTATGATAAAAAGCTATATAAGCGGAGGGGAGTCGCGTGTTGACGATGTGTTCTCGTCGTGGACACGCCGAAGCGGGGTTCGGTCCGGCATCACGGGACGCCGGACCGGAGCCTTTTTCGCGGATTCCCCTGAAGCGGGAAACGGCTGGGAGCACGGCACCGAAGGCGGCAACGCCGCGAATCCTCACCGACTCGGCCCCCGAGGAACCCCGTGCCGACGACTGAATCTCGGCCCCGGCGGTCGCCACAGGGCCGGTTCTCACGTCGCCGACGCTCCGCCGGACAACACGAACGCATCAGGTTCCCCAATCGCCCCGGCGAGGACGATCCATGGCCCCTGCAGGCCCGTTTCACGATCCGATCACGCGCGACAAGGAACAGCGCGCCGCCGTACACCGCCCATCATCCGCTTGTCCGATAAACGGAAGCGGGGAGGGAGGGGTGCCCGCGCTCGTCGCCCGCGTGCCGGGCCGGACGGCACGCGGGCGGACGCCCCGAAGGGCCACGGTGACGCAGCGGGTTCGCGACAAACCCCGCGCGGGGTGATCGGCGCGTTCCGGTTCGGCACTTCGCAGGTGGAGAGCGAAACGGGCATGACAATTTTGCCTCCAGCGAGCATCCGAAACGCCACCAAACCACCATCTTTCCTGCTCAAGCGGGCATATGTGGAAGGAAGCACCGGTATCCAAAATCCCTGCACCTTCGCAGGGAAGAGCAAGACAAATCCCAATTTGGACTGACAACCAGTGAGTAATTCTTTGCCACTAATCGATAGGTTGCTATCGTTTTTTGGGAAGGAACAGAACGGCCGGAAGGTAAGTCAACCGGGGGGTCGCATGACCGAGTCCATTGCGCTGCCGCTGCACATGTGGCGGGCGGGGTTCGACCCCGCTCCCGAGCTGGAGGCACTTCGGGACGAGGAGGGCATAAGGCAGATCACGACGACGCTGGGCTTCGACGCCTGGCTGGTCACCCGCCACGACGACGTACGGGCGGTGCTCGGTGACGCCGAGCGCTTCAGCAACGACTGGCAGAGCCACTACCCCGTGCCCGGTGATCCGTACCGGACCGAGGAGGAGAAGGCCAGGTTGCGCGCGGGCAACCTGCTCTCCTTCGACCCTCCTGAGCACACCCGGATACGCCGGATCCTGACGCCGGAGTTCACGCTGCGCCGGATGCGCAGGCTCGAACCCCGGATCACGCGCATCGTCGAGGACCACCTGGACGCGATGGAGAAGGCCGGATCCCCCGCCGACCTGGTCTCCTCCTTCGCGCTGCCGATCCCCTCGCTGGTGATCTGCGAGCTGCTCGGCGTGCCGTACGCCGATCGGGAGGACTTCCAGCGCAGGACCGGCAGGTTGCTTGACCTGTCCCTCGCGCCGGAGGAGCGGATCGCGGCCCAGCGTGAGTCGCGGCAGTACATGGCCGAGCTGGTCGCCCACGTCAAGTCGGACCCGGGCGAGGAACTGCTCGGCATGCTGGTGCGCGAGCACGGCGACGAGCTGAGCGACGACGAACTCGCCGGCATCGGCAGCCTGCTGCTGGTGGCCGGGCACGAGACCACCGCCAACATGCTGGGCATCGGCACGCTGGCCCTGCTGCGCCACCCCGACCAGCTCGACCTGCTCAGGAAGGAGCCCGAGCGTGTCGAGGCGGCGATCGAGGAGCTGATGCGCTGGCTCAGCATCGTCCACTCCGGGGGCTTCAGGATGGCGACGACGAAGGTCGAGGTCGCGGGGCAGGTCATCGAACCGGGCGAGCTGGTGCTGTGCTCCCTGCCCGCGGCCAACCGCGACGCCGCGTTCGTGCCCGATCCCGGGCAGCTGGACATCACCCGGGGCGCCTACGGCCACATGGCCTTCGGACACGGAGTGCACCACTGTCTGGGGGCCCCGCTGGCGCGGATGGAGATGCGGGTCGCCTTCCCCGCGCTGCTGCGGCGCTTCCCCGGGCTGCGCGTCGTCGATCCCGAGGCGCACTTCCGCACCTTCCACGTGGTGTACGGCCTGACCTCCCTGCAGGTCGCCTGGTAACCGTCCGCATCCGGACTGCTAGCGTTCGGTGTGTGCCAGAGCAACGACACAGAGCCGATGCCCTGCGCAACTCCGACAGGATCGTCAGGGCTGCGATCACGGCCTTGCGAGAGGGGGGCACCGCCGTACCCCTCGATGAGATCGCCCGCAGGGCCGGGGTCGGGATCGCCACCGTCTACCGGCGGTTCGGCGACCGTGACGGCGTGATCAGGGCCTGCTTCGAGACGTACTTCACCGAGGAGGTCGAGCCGCACGCGCTGGCGGCCCGCCGGGCGGCCGACCCTCGGCAGGGGCTCGCCGAGGCGCTGGGCGCCATCGTGGACACGTTGGCCTCGCACCGCGCCCTGCTCACCGCGGCACGGGAGGCGGGCGCGTTCACCGAGTCCCTGTTCGAGCGGTTCGGCGCGCCGCTGGGCGACGTGCTCGCCGACGCCCAGCGGCGCGGACTGGTCCGCGCCGACCTGCTGGTCCGCGACCTGGCGGCGATGGTGGTGATGACCCTGGCCACGATCGGCCCGACGGGTCTCGACGGCCACCGGAGATACCTGGCGCTCCTGTTCGACGGGACCCGTCCTTCAGAGGCGCCGCTGCCTCCGCCGTCCGAGCCGGGCGAGAGGATCAGTCCCGCAGGGCAGCGGCCTCACGCCCGTGCACGATCAGCGCGTACAGGATGACGACGTCGACCGCGATGACGACGATGGACCACCACGGATTGGCCGCGAGCCAGGCCATCTGGGTGATGGCGTTGACCGCCACGAGGACGACGGCCGCCATCCGCGCCCACTCCTGACCCATCAGCAGGGTGATGCCGACGGCCACGAGCAGGATGCCGAGTATGAGGTGGACCCAGCCCCATCCGGTGAGGTTGAGCACCAGCAGCTTGTCGCGGATCTGCACGTAGAGATCGTTGTTGAAGATCGCGTACAGACCGGAGATGGCGTTGAAGAAGCCGTCCACGATCATGACCACGCCCGCGAACCAGATCCAGCCGATCCAGCCCGTCATCCGCGTGTTGTGTGCCATATGGTGCTGTGCCATATGAATCTGCTGCCCCTTGACCGGTGAGCCGTCACCGACGCCGGGGAAACCTCGCCCGTCCCGGTGCCGTCCCGTGGACGGGTCTTTGCCCTCCACTCCTCCACGGGCGAAACCACGGGCGAAACCGCCGCCGACCGTACCGTCCCGGCTGTGCGGATTGAGTGATCCGACCCCGGGTACATCGCACGTTCCGTCCGGGTCCGCGGCACGCGTCCGCACTGATCACTTTCAGATACACTCCTGTATCTGAGCGCGGAGGTATGTGGATGCGGTTGTCAAGGGAGCAGAGCCGTGAGGAGACCAGGCGCAAGTTACTGGCCTCGGCCTCGGAGCTGTTCGCGGAACGCGGGGTCAACGGCACCTCCATCGAACAGATCGCCGAGCGGGCCGGCTACACCCGAGGGGCTTTCTACGGCAACTTCGACGGCAAGCACGAGCTGGTCGTCGCGCTGCTCACCAGGCGCACCGAACGGGCACGGGAGGAGTTGGCCGAGATGTGCGGCCGGGCCACCTCGTCCGAGCATCTGACGAGCCTGCTGCACGCCTGGCACCGCGACCACGCCGAGCACCAGGAGAGCTGGCTGGCGCTACGCCTTGAGCTCCTCCTCTACGCCCTGCGCAACCCGGAGATCCGCCCGTTGCTCGCCCAGCGGGAGCTGTTCGCCAGAGACGCGATCACCGAGGGGGTACGGCGGGAGCTCGTCCGCCGGGACGCGGGCCCGCCCGCGGACCCGAAACTGCTCTCCATGATCGTCCACGCCCTGGAGGACGGCCTGCTCGTCCAGAGGCTGCTCACCCCCGACGACGTCGACGACCGCACGGCGACCGACGCCGTCACCCTCCTCCTCGACTCCTGGGCGGCACTCGACACGCGAAAGAAGGACTGATGCACGACTACCGGGTGACCATCAGAGGCAGGTTCATCGGTCTCACCGACGACCAGCGGGCCGAACTGACCGCGCGACTGGCCGACCGCGACATGCTGCTCAACGGCTTCACCAGGGAGGGCGGCTTCGCCTACGACGCCGCCATCGGGCCGTTCAGCTTCCGCTACGTCATCGCGGTCGACGACGAGGAGGGCGAGGCCGAGGCCGTCGAACTGGCCCTGGCCGCCGCCAAGGCCAGACTCGGCGAGTACGGCCACGGCGACCTGTCGGTCTCGGCCGTCGACATGCGCGAGGTGAAGATCCGCCGCCGCTGACCGCCTTCCCCAGGCCGTCCTCCGGGGTCGTCCTCCCCAGACCGTCCTCCCCGGTGGCCGTCTTTCGGCGGCCGTCCTCCCCGGTGGGCCGGGTCAGCCTCCGGGCGTGGAGGGCGGCTCGGCGACGGTGGTGTGAAGCGCGAGGCCGCCGCCGTCCAGGGGCCGGAACCCCAGTTCGTGGAGTTCGGGAACGTCGAGCGCGGTGACCACCCGTAGGGCACCCACCTCGGCCGCCTCGTGGATCACGACGCGCACCAGCGCGGCACGCACCTGCGGGGGGACGCCGGGCTGGACGTGCGCCAGTTCCAGGCGGGCGGTGGTGCGCGGCGCGTCCTCCCAGGAGGCCACCGCCTGACCGACGAAAGGCTCTCCCCGCTCGTTGTCGGCGTAGACCTGCAACCAGCAGACGAGCCTGTTCTCGGCGACCAGCCTCCGGGGAACGGTCACGTCCATCCCCGCCTCGGCCAGCCAGGAACCGGCCTCGGACGCGGCCACGGGAACCACCGTCCGCCTCCGCGCGAGACGGAACCCCCTTCGCAGGGATATGAGCGGAACATCACTGACATAGAACCCCGCAGGCCAGGGGTCCGGGGCGTCGCGAACGCCCAGCACCACATAACCGTCCCTGACCGTCCTGCGCCCCCGGCGGACCAGCCCGGTCGCGAGTTCCTCCGCGAGGCGGTAACCGACGTCCGCCGCCCATTCGTCCGGCGAGGTCATCGGTTCGCCGATCACGGAGTTCCTCGGCTCCGTGGGAAAGGCGACCTCGACGGCGTAGGTGTTCGGGTCCTTCCTCCAGCGGAAGACCACCAGCATGCCGTACGGCTCCGCGACGACATCGACGACGAAGGCCCCCTCCGTCAAGACCCTCACCCGCAGCAGACACCCCCTGAGCGCCGCGAAGACCTCCTCCCGAGACCACCCGGTCATCATTTCCCCACCTTCCCGTTGTCGTGTCGCCCGGCGCGGGGCGTATTTCGACCACCGTGGGCCGAGCGCGAAAGCCTCACATGAGAGCCCTTTTCCGGAGCCTCGGTCCCGGCGGTCAGCCCACGCAGGTCGGCCGGGTGCGGCGCCAGTAGGACCAGGCGGCCAGGGCCAGGGCCAGGCCGTACGCGGCGAAGGCGCCCAGGCCGAACCAGGTCACCAGGAGGGCGTCGCCCACGGTGGAGAAGTCTCCCCTGGAGACGGTGATCACGCCCGCCGTGCCGAGGGTGGCGTAGACGACTCCGGCCACCCCGTAGGGCGCGAGCGTGGCGGCGCCGATCAGTGCCGGGGTGAGCGGCAGCCAGCGGGGCACCCGCCTCCCCCGCAGGACGAGCGTCCAGCGGGGGAACACCTGGCCCCAGGGCCGCACCAGACCGAGGAGGAGGAACACTCCGAGCGCCGCCAGCAGCGCCGTGGGGTCGATGCCCCAGCGGTCCAGGGTGAGCCACAGCTCCGAGGCGCCGTTGCGCTCGTGCGTCGCCACCATCTCCTCGCCGGTGATCCCCGCGAAGGTCCCGCCGAGCGCCCATGTCGTCTTCATGACCGCGTAGGGCAGGAACGCCGCGGCGCCCACGTAGGCCGACGCCCGGACGCGCCGCGGAGCGGGTGTGGGTTCCGGCCTGTTCCACACGGTCGAGGAGGTGTGTACGGCACCGCACCGCGGGCAGACGCCGGAGGTCGAGGAGCGGTAGGAGAGGGCCGTGGCGGCGAGCAGCACCACACCGAGCCCGGCGAGCGCCCGGTTGGCGGCCCCCGTCCAGCTGTCGACGGTCTGGCCGAAGACGAAGGTGATCGCGTCCATCAGCAGGCCGAACGCGGCCACGCCGACCAGCGCGCACAGCCCGATCAGGGCGGCGAGAACGACCCGCCGGGGAAGCCGCGGGCCCCGGGGCCGCGCCACGGCCAGCGTCGTCACCGCCACGAGGGCGGCGGCGGTCACGGCGGCCCAGTTCAGGCCGACCGGCAGCGGGTGCGCGGCACGGTAGAAGATCGCGGTTCCGGTCAGCGCCGTGGCCAGGCCGAACCCCCCGTAGGCCACCGCCCAGCCGAAGGCCGCGTACCCGGTCCACGCCAACCGCCGATCGGGTGACGATGGATGTGCGATGTCAGTCATGAGCCGACCCCCGTTCGGCTCCGGAACCTACACAGGTGGTCCTGTGGCGAAGCTGAGCCGGGCTGAGAGGGCTCACAGCCGATCTGTCAGTCGTCCTCGTCGGGGGGCGGGTCGGGCAGCCGCCAGCCCTCCAGGAGGAGGGGCAGGGTGTAGTGGGTGGCGAGCAGGGTCAGGGCCAGGGGCAGCAGCAGGGCGGTCGGCACGTCCAGGGTCAGCCGGCCTCCCGTGCTCCACAGGCCGGCCAGGACCACCAGTACGGCCAGCACGACCGTGGTGAGGGTGTGCGCGCCCGTGTAGGCCCGCTGCTGTTCGCCACGCTGCCGTTCGTCGAGATACTCGGCGGGGATGGTGGTGACGCCCTTGGTGGCGAGGGTGAGCCAGCCGTACACCGGGACCAGGACGGCCACGGCGAGCGCGAACATGGACAGGTAGACGTTGCGGGCCAGGTCGCTCGGCGCGAACCTGACGATGACCACCAGGCCCGCCCAGAGCACCAGCAGGGCCGCGCCCCCGGCGATCACGAGCCGCCTGCGGTTGCGCCTGCCCGTCCAGACACGGCGGGCCGGGCTGTTCTCGATGAGGGCCACACGTTCGCGGACGCGACGGTCGATCCAGCGACGCATCGGTCTCTCCTTCCTCATGTCCCGCCCCCGCTGCCCAGCCGGGCGAAGGGGGTCAGTGAGAACACGACCTCCACCGGCACCTCGAAGTACTCGGCGATCCGCAGCGCGAGGAACAGGCTGGGGCTGTACTCGCCGCGTTCCAGGTAGCCGACCGTCTGGTAGTGCACACCCAGGGCCGTCGCCAGGTCCTTGCGGGAGATCCCGCGTTCGGCGCGCAGCATCGAGATGCGGTTGTAGACGATCTCGCTGGACATTCGGGAGCCTCATATCCGCCGCTCGGCCTGCCGGGTCCCGGACGCCCCGCGGGTGACCTTGCGCAGCAGCCAGGGTGCCAGAACCATACCGGCGATCGCCCAGAGTCCCATCACCGTCGCGGCGGTCCCGAGCTGCCAGGCGCCGCCGAGTTCGGCCGCCGCGGCACCCGGCGGTAGGAACGCGGCCCGCAGGGCGTGTCCCTGCCAGTAGAGCGGGAAGGCCTGGGCGACCCGGCCGACCACCTCGGGCAGCATCCGCAGCGGGAGCATCACCCCGGAGATCAGCATCAGCAGCATGGACGGCAGCCCGAGCACCAGCGCCGCGCTCTTGGGATTGGACAGCATCGCGCCGAGCGCGGCCCCGACGGGCACCACGGAGAGCGCCCCGAGCACGAGCGCCCAGCCGAAGGTCAGCCACGCCTGCGGGGTCGCGGGGGGCCGGACGCCCGCGACGAGCACGCCCGCCAGCAGCATCAGCGTCGCCTGCGTCAGGATCTGGCACAGCACCGAGACGGCGCGTCCCGTCACGTAGACCGGGATGCCGCGCGGCAGCGCCCGCAGCCGGAGCAGCGCGCCCTCCTCCCGGTCGGCCGCGATCAGCATCGGCAGCGTCGTCACCCCGGTGGAGAACACCATGAACGCCGTGAACCCGACCGCCATGAACGTGGCCATGTCGACTCCGCCACCGGCCGGATTGCCACCTATCCACAGCGTGAGCAGCAGGAAGACGCCGACCCCGCCGGCGAGCTGGCCGGTCACCTCCTTCCTGTCCCGCAGGAGGGTGCCCTGCTCGATCAGTCCTCGGCGGATCCCGAGGCCCAGTGTGCCGTTCATGCCGCGCTCCGATCGATCAGGCTCAGGTAGCTCTCCTCCAGCGTCGGCCGCCGGATCTCCAGGTCTGGGACGGGCCCGCCGTACCTCTGGTGGAGTTCCCAGGCCAGCCGTGACGGGTCGTCGGTCAGCTCGCACCCGTCCTGCCAGCGCACCCGTGACGGCGCCCGTACGGCGGCGGCCAGCTCGGCGGGGGTGCCGGAGACGGCGACGCGTCCCTCGACCAGCACCGCGATGCGGTCCGCGAGCCGTTCGGCCTCGGCCAGGTCGTGGGTGGTCAGCAGGATGGTCGTGTCGAGCCCGCGGACCAGGTCGTGGAACTCGCGCCGCGCCTCGGGGTCGAAGCCGGTCGTCGGCTCGTCGAGGAAGAGCAGGTCGGGCCTGCCGACGACGCCGAGCGCCACGTCGAGCCTGCGGCGCTGGCCGCCGGAGAGCCGGCCGACCTTCGCGGTGGCCTTCCCGGACAGGCCGAGGGCGTCGAGCAGCTCCCCGGTGTTCCACGGCGCCGGGTAGTGCGCGGCGACATGGCCGAGCAGTTCGCCCACCCGCCAGCGCGGGTGGTCCCGCCAGTTCTGCAGGACGACGCCGAGCCTGGCCCGCCAGGCGTCGTCACCCCGCGCGGGATCGACACCCAGGACCTCGACCTCGCCCGCCGACGGGAGGCGGAAGCCTTCGAGGATCTCGACGGTGGTCGTCTTCCCCGCGCCGTTCGGCCCGAGCAGTGCGACGGTCTCCCCGCGTCGCACCTCAAGGTCGACCCCGCGCAGCACCTCGTTCCGGCCGTACGACATTCGCAGCCCGCGAACGCTAATCACAGCATCCATGCTTTCGAATGTAGTACACCTACTACATACCAAACAACCACTACTACGAACGGATCTCGGCTGACAGGATGGAGAGATGATCGACGTTCGTACGGCCCACACCTCGGAACTGGGCACCGCCACCCTCGAAACCGCCAGGAGACTGCTCGTCGAGGTCTTCGACGGAGACCTGAGCGACGACGACTGGGAGCACGCCCTGGGCGGGGTGCACGCCCTGGCCTGGCGGGGAGCCGAACTGGTCGGGCACGCCTCGGTGGTCCAGCGGCGGATGCTGCACGGCGGCAGGGCGCTGCGCGCGGGCTACGTCGAGGCCGTCGGGGTCCGCGCGGACCTACGGCGCGGAGGGTACGGCACCGCCCTGATGGACGCGCTGGAACGGGTCGTCCACGGCGCCTACGACCTCGGCGCGCTCAGCGCGTCCGACGAGGCCGTGCCCTTCTACCGGGGACGCGGCTGGCGGCAGTGGCGGGGCGAGACGTTCGCGCTCACCCCGGACGGCCTCGAACGCACCGAGGAGGAGGACGAGGGGGTCCACGTCCTCCCCGTGACGGTTCCGCTCACCCTGTCGGGCACGCTGACCTGCGACTGGCGCGACGGTGACGTCTGGTAGGCGCCGGTCACCGCGAAGTCAGGGGGCGGCGATCCACTCGGTCTCGGTGGTCAGCGCGTCCAGGTCCTCCTGGACGGGGGTGATGCCGATCCCCGGCCCCGAGGGCACGGTCATCTCTCCCCCGGTCAGCACGAACGGCGCCGTGACGTCCCGCCCGTAGTAGCGCGCGGTCGCCGAGATGTCGCCGGGCAGCGTGAAACCGGGCAGCGCGGCGAGCGCCAGGTTGGCGGCCCTGCCGAGACCGGTCTCCAGCATGCCGCCGCACCACACGGGCAGCCCGTTGGCGCGGGCCACGTCGTGGATGCGCCGCGCCTCCAGGTAGCCGCCCACCCGGCCCGGCTTGATGTTGATGATCGAGCAGGCGTCCATCCTGATCGCCGCCGCCGCGTCACGCGCCGAGGTGATGCTCTCGTC
Organism: Streptosporangium sp. NPDC020145; assembly: GCF_040631275.1. Classification (NCBI taxonomy): domain Bacteria; kingdom Bacillati; phylum Actinomycetota; class Actinomycetes; order Streptosporangiales; family Streptosporangiaceae; genus Streptosporangium; species Streptosporangium sp. NPDC020145. The sequence goes on from NZ_JBEXZT010000007.1 coordinate 255,843, forward strand.
CAGGCAGACCGGGGTGTTCGACCTGGCCGCGAACCGGGCGTGGGTGTGCAGGTCGCCGGGGGCGAAGGGCTGCTCGATCATCGCCAGGCCGTAGGCGTCGAGCCTGGTCAGATGGGGGATGTCGGCGGCCTCGTAGGCGGTGTTGGCGTCCACGGTGAGCATCACACCGGAGCCGAAGGTCTCCCTGACCCGCCTGACGGGTTCGAGGTCCCAGCCGGGTTCGATCTTCAGCTTCACCCTGGCGTATCCGGCGGCCAGGTGCCGGTCCACGGTGTCGAGCAGCGCGTCGATGCTCTCGGCGATGCCGACCGAGACGCCGACGGGCAGGCTGTGCCGTACCGCGCCCAGGTAGGAGGCCAGGGAGACGCCCCGGGAGCGCAGCCAGGCGTCGAGCACGGCCGTCTCGACGGCGGACTTGGCCATCTGGTGGGCGCGCACGTGGCCGAACGCGGGGGCGACGGCCGCCGGGTCCAGGTCGAGGGGGAAGAGCACCGGCAGCAGGAACCGGCGGATCACGTCCGCGGCGCCCTCAAGGTACTCGGGGCAGTAGCTCGGCTCGTCCTCGGCCACGCACTCCGCCCAGCCCTCGCCCTCGTCGGTCACCACCCGCACGAGCAGCGCCTCCCGCACCGTCTGGGTGCCCAGGGACGTCCTGAACGGGGTCACCAGCGGCAGCGCGACCTTACGCAGCTCCACACCTGTCAGTTTCACGCCGTGCCTCCTCTGGCCAGTAGATACCACCCGGATCGGGTGAAGCCGGTGATCCGGTAACCGTCGGCGAACGCCGCGCCGAGCACCCCGCCCAGTGCGGCCCGCCAGTGTCTGGCCTCGCCGGGCTCGTCCACGCGCAACCGCTCGATGTCCGGCGGAGTCGCGCAGCGTAGCAGAGGCGCCCCGCCGCCGGGCCGTACGGTCCCCGCCTCGTCGAGGACGGTCACGGCGGCGGTCTCGGACGGCCCTGCCGCCCGTTCGGTGGCCGGGGCGGGGTCCGGGGTGACGGGCCAGGTGACGAACAGCCGGTCGGAGACGTCCCCGTCGTTGATGCCGTCACTCATCGGGCCGTAGAAGTCAGGGAGGTACTCGGCGACCTTCGCGCCGAGTTTGACCAGGTTGAAGTAGGCGTTGCGCCGTACGAGCGGGTCGAAGGTCCAGGAGACGGCGACGAGGCCGCGCTCGGCCGCCCAGGCTCGCTGGTGTTCCTTGAGCGCCAGGCCGACGCCGAGTCCCCGCGCCCGGGAGGCGACCCCGGCGACGTGGGAGTGCAGGCTCCTGTCCGCGGCGAGGAACCCCACGGCGGCGCCGACCAGTTCCTCGTCGAGGAAGGCGCCGCCGATGTAGCCGCCGACGTGCGCCAGCGCGCACATCACGTCCAGGGAGATGGGCGGATCGTCACCCGGCCTGGTCCCCCAGACCTGACGGAGCAGCCGGTCGGCGCGCTGCAGGTCGGCGGTGCCGTGCAGAGAGAGGAGACGTACCCCGGCCCGAGCCGAGGCGAGGAGTTCGACCATGGCAGACAGCATCCTGCCGGAAGGCCTCCGGAGCGTTGGCGCACACGCCGAACTTCACCCGCCCGGATTTGTGGTCCCGCTCAGCGCCACCCGTCCGGCGCTCGCACGACCTCGCGGCGTCGCCCGAACCCGTACGGCCCGGCGGCGCCGCTCGAAGCCCGCCCGGCCCGATGACGCCGCTCACGAGCCGTCCGGTCCCGCGGCTCCGCTCAGCCGGAGCTGGAGCGCCAGGACCAGGCGGGTGTCCGGGTCGTCCAGGTCGATCAGCTCGCCGATCCTGCGCAGCCGGTAGCGCAGGGTGTTGGGGTGCAGGGACAGCGTGTCGGCCGCCCTGGGCACGTCGTAGTGCGCGGTCACCCACACCCGCAGGCTGCGCACGTAGTGGGTGCCGTGCCTGGCGTCGTGCGCGGCGACCACCCCGAGCGGCTCGCCGTGCAGGGAGGACTTGGCCCGGACGGAGGCGTCCATGTCCATCAGGAACAGCGCCGCCGACAACTCCTCGTGGTGCCCGACCTCGGCCCTCGCGTACGGCCCGCACACCGCCCGCAACGCCTCCTCCGCCTGACGGGCGCTGGTCGGCGCCAGCGCGGCCGCCGGGACCACCCTGCCGATCCCCGCCCGCCACTGCCCGCCGAGCCGGTCGCGCATCCTGGCCAGGACGTCGGCGGTGATCCTGCGCAGCAGCGGCGTCACCGAGTCCGTGGCGACGATCGCGTGGGCGCGCCCGTCGACCGCCCCCGTCGCCGCGCGCATCCGGTAGGCCGCGTAGGCGGTGCGCAGCAGGTCGCCGGTGTGGGTGGCCGCGAAGGCGTCGGCCGTACGGCCGTACGGCCCGATGGTGACCACGGTGACCGGTTCGTCGGGCAGCAGGCCGAAGGAGGTGGCCAGCTCCCTGACCGGCCCGATGCCGCGCAGCAGGTTGCCCAGGCACTCGTCACGGCGCCTGCGGGCCTCGTCCGCGGCCAGGGTGATCCTGGCCAGGTGGGGGGCGGCGGCGCGGGCCGCCTCCGCGAGCACCTGCGCGGCGTCGGCCGCCAGCGGCTCCTCCGCCCTGAGCGCCCAGATCGTGCCGAGCGCCTCACCGTGCGCGCGGATGGCGATGGCCAGCCGGGGGTAGTACTCGCGCGGTTCGTAGCTCCACACCGCGTCCTCGGCGCGCAGCACCGCGGCGTACTCCTCGGTGTTGGTCGGGTGCTCGGGCACCCTGCGGCCCAGGATGCCCTCCCTGCGCAGGTCGTCGATCTGCTGCCCCTCGACCGTCGAGTAGGCCAGCACCCGCATCGCCAGGTCCTCGATGGCCACGGCCCCGCCGACCCGTACCGCCACCTGGTTGGCCAGCGCGAACAGGTCGGCCGCCCTGGCGTCGCCCAGCGACTCGACGGGCGCGACCACCGCGAGCAGGGCGTCGATCAGCGTGTAGAGCTGCCCCCAGGACAGGTCGGGAGCGGCGGCGAGCAACGCCGTACCGGCCGCCTCTGCCACCTCGGCCAGCGACTCCGGGTCGCTCGTGCCCGGTTTGACCACCACGACCGCGACGCCCGCCTCACCCGCGCGGGTCAGCATCTCGGCGGACGGGCGCCCGGTGACCAGCAGCACGGCGCCGTCGAGACCGGTCATGGCCTCCTCGGGGTCGTAGATGACCGGTGTGCCGATCAGCGGCTCCCTGCCGCCGGGCAGGGCGAGCGGACGCACCATCTCGGGACCGAGACTGTCCAGCAGCACACCGAGCGTGACCCGGCCGCGCGCCGTCATGACATCCCCCGGCGCAGGACCGTTCCATGCCTGCCCCCGGTGAACTCGCCGTCGGCGACCACCTCCCGCCCGGCGAGGAACACGTGCCGCACCCCGTGGGGACGCACGTCGGGGACCTCGTAGGTGCCGTCGTGGCCGACGGTCGCGGGGTCGAAGACGCAGACGTCGGCGACCGCGCCGGGACCGAGCCAGCCCCGGTCGGTCAGCCCGAACTGGGCGGCGACGGCCGAGCTGACCTTGCGGATCGCCTCGGGCATCGGGACGACCTTCCGCTCCCTGACGTAGGTCCCCAGGAAGGTGGGGAAGGTGCCGAACGTACGCGGGTGGTTGGGGCCGACCGGGGGCCCGCCGTCCGAACCGATGGAGACCAGCGGATCCGCCATGATCGCGGTCACGTCGTCGTCGTGCATGGTGTGGAAGACCCCGGAGGCGTGCGGGTCCCGCCGAAGCAGGTCGCACAGGGCCTCCCACGGGTCCCCGGGCAGGTCGGCAAGGCGTCTGCCCTCGACGGCGGGGTCGGAGTGGGTGAGGATCTGCACGTCGGCCGGGTGCAGCTCACGCCACAGGCCGACCCCGGTGCCGGTCGCCGGGTCCTCGGCCATCGCGCGGAGCGCTGCCCTGGTCAGGGGGTCGGCGAGCCTGGCCAGCAGTGCCTCCTGGCCGCCCTCGCAGGCGACCGGCGGCAGCACGGCGACCAGACCGGTGCAGAAGGCCAGGTACGGATACACGTCCGCGCGCACGTCCAGGCCCGACCTGCGCGCCTCGGCGAGCTTGGCCAGCAGCATGGCCGAAGACCCGTGTACGGCCCGGCCCGACGCCTTGCAGTGCGAGACCTGCAGCCGCACCCCGGCCCGGGTTGCGACGGTGATCGCCTCGTCGAGCGCGTCGGCCAGGCCCTCGCTCTCGCTGCGCATGTGCGTGGCGTAGGGCAGGTTCCACCGCCGGGCGACCAGCGCGAGCGCGACCAGCTCGTCGGTGCCGGCGTAGGCGCCGGGGACGTACTCAAGGCCGCTGGACAGCCCGACGGCGCCCGCCTCGAACGCCTCGGCCGCCAGGACGCGCATCCGGTCGAGCGCCTCGCCCGTCGGCTTCGCCTCCATCCCGCTCGCCGCCAGCCGCAGCGTGTTGTGCCCCACCATGACGGCCAGGTTGTTGCTCGGCCCCGCCGCCCGCGCCGCGTCGAGGTACTCGCCGAACGTGGTGAACGCCTGCTCGGCCAGTACGGCGGGCATGAACCCGGCCGTCTCCGGGTTCGCCGGCCCGCAGGAGAAGCCGCAGTTGCCGACGATCTCGGTGGTGACGCCCTGGTGGAGCTTGAAGGGCTGGGGTTCGGCGAGGAAGGGCACGGTGTCGGAGTGACTGTGCGGATCGACGAAACCGGGGGCGACGACCATCCCCGCGACGTCGATCACCCGCCTGGCGGGCCCGAGGTCACAGCCGACGGCGACGATCCGGCCCTGGGAGATCGCGACGTCGGCGTCCTTCGCGGGGCTGCCGAACCCGTCGTGAACGCTTCCATGGCTGAGCAGCAGGTCGTGCATGATGCAAGGTTTCCTTTCTCACTACTCCGGCCACAAGCGACCAAAGTATGCAGTGTCTTTTGCGCTGCCTTCGGCAGCGCGGGCTTGGGCGCTTCGGGTCGGCGTCTTCCCTCGTCACTCCGTCGCTTCGCTCCTGCGTTCCTCAGTCCAGACACCGACGCGCCCAAGCCGACACCCCTCACGCACGGCGCCGGTAAGGCGAAGATCAAACTCCTCACGCGCGGGGCTGGAACGGGGCCTAGGGGGTTGGGGGGACCGAGGCCAGGAGTTTCTGGGTGTAGGGGTGGGTGGGGGCGTCCAGGATCTGGGGGGTTCGGCCCTCCTCGACCACCTCTCCCTTGAACAGGACCACGGTCCTGTCGGTGATCTGCCTGACCACGGCCAGGTCGTGGGTGATGAACAGCAGGCTGGTGCCCAGGTCGCGGCCCACCGTGCGCAGCAGTTCCAGCACGTGGGCCTGGACCGAGACGTCCAGTGAGGCGACCGGCTCGTCGCAGATCAGCAGGGCGGGCCGTACGGCCAGGGCCCTGGCGATGGCCACGCGTTGCCGTTCGCCGCCGGACAGCGCCCTGGGGCGGCGCTCGGCGTAGGAGGCGGGCAGGCCGACCAGGTCGAGCAGTTCGGGGACGGAGAGCCGTCCCTCACGTGATCCCTGGGCGGCGGCCTCGGCGAGCGTCGAGCCCACGGTCAGGGAGGGGTTGAGCGAGGTCGAGGGATCCTGGAAGACGCACTGCACCAGCCGGTGCGCCCGGTCTCCCCGCCGCCCGCGCCGGGTCAGGTCGAGCCCGGCCAGCTCCACCCGGCCTCCGTCGGGGGTGGCCAGGCCCAGGACGCACCGGGCCAGGGTGGTCTTGCCCGAACCCGACTCGCCGACGACGCCGACGCTCTCGCCCTCCATGACGGTCAGCGAGACGCCGCCGAGGGCGGTGTGCCCGCCGTACTGTTTGCGCAGGTCGTCGATGGTGAGCAGCGGGCCGCCCGCCGGGGCCTCGCGGAGCGTGGCGGGCTGTGACCCGGCACGGGACCCGGCGTGGGGGCGGGGGCGCACCTCGTACAGGCAGGCGGTGTGCCTGCCCGGGGTGATCTCGCGCAGCGGCGGACGGGCGTGCCCGCACCCGGGTTCGGCCTGGGAGCAGCGGTCGGCGAAGGCGCACGTCCCGGTGACGTCCCCCGCGGACGGCACGGCGCCCGGGATGCCCTCAAGCCTGGGCAGCGTCACGCTCACCGAGGGCAGCGCCGCCAGCAGCCCGGACGTGTAGGGGTGGGCGGGCACCTTGGCCACGTCGAAGCCCGGCCCGCTCTCGACGATCCGGCCCGCGTACATGACCGCGACCCGGTCGCACATCTCGAAGGCCACCCGCAGGTCGTGGGTGATCAGCAGCACCCCCATCCCGCGCGCCCGCTGGACCTCGCGCAGCAGCATGAGGATCTCGTGCTGGGTGGTCGCGTCGAGCGCGGTCGTGGGCTCGTCGGCGATGAGCAGCTCGGGGTCACCGGCCAGGGCCGCGGCGAGGGCGATCCGCTGCCGCATCCCCCCGGAGAGCTGGAAGGGGTAGCGTCCCGCGACCGAGGGGTCGTCGATGCCCACCTCGGCCAGCCGCCGCGTCACCTCCTCCCCGCGCTGGGCGCGGTTCCGGCGCGCCGCCCTGGTCCTGGGCAGCGACTCGGCGATGTGGGCGCCGGCTGTGATCAGCGGGTTGAGCATGGCGAAGGGGTCCTGCATGAGCAGCGCGACCCGGCTGCCGCGCACCGACCGCAGCACGCGCTCGCGGGCGCCGAGCAGTTGCAGGCCGGACAGGGTGACCGAGCCGGACGCGGTCATGCCCTTGGGCAGCAGCCCCGCCACGGCCCTGGCGGTCAGCGACTTGCCGCTGCCCGACTCGCCGACCAGCCCGACGGTCTCCCCCGCGGAGACGGTCAGGTCGACGCCGTCCACGACCAGGTGACGGCCGGTGACGGTCAGGCCGGTGACGTCGAGGAGGGTCATCGGGAGCCTCCCTTGGAGAGGGTGTCGAACAGCCGGTCGCCCAGCAGGGTGGCCGAGGTGGCGATCAGGGTGATCAGGACGACCGGGGCGACGGAGGCCCAGGGGTTGAGGTCGAGCAGGTCCCGGTTCTCCTCGACCATCAGCCCCCAGTCGGGGGTGCCCGCGGGCAGGCCGATGCCCAGGAAGGAGAGCCCGGCCAGCGAGACCAGGGCGGCCACGAAGCTCAGCAGGGCGTTGGAGACGACCGTGGGGGCGAGGTTGGGCAGCAGGTGGCGGAACATGACGCGCCGGGGCGGCAGCCCCAGGGTCCTGGCCGCCTCGGCGTAGGCCAGGTCGCGCTGGGCGAGCGTCAGGCTGCGGATCACCCGGATGTCGCCCGGTGTGAACAGTACGGCCATGGCCAGCACGGACCAGCCGTACCCGCCGCCGAGCACGCCGACCAGCACGATCAGCACCAGCATTCCGGGCATCGCGATGGCCAGGTCCACGGTCCGCATCATCAGCGCGTCGATCCAGCCGAGCCGGTACCCGGCGAACAGGCCGAGCGAGGTGCTCAGCGTGGTCGTGCCGAGCGCGACGAGGACGGGCCACAGCAGCGCGGACCCGGCCCCGGTCAGGAGGCGGGACAGCACGTCCCTGCCCAGGTCGTCGGTGCCGAGCCAGTGGGCCGCGTCCGGACCGGCCGCGCCGAGCGCCAGGTCCTGCGTCGCCGGGTCGTAGGGGGCCAGGTGGGAGCCGAACAGCCCGACGAGGATCGCCAGGCCGAGCACCCCGGCCAGCACGCCCCTCACAGCGCCACCGCGCCGTGCCGTACCCGGGGGTCGACCACGAGGTAGGCCAGGTCGATCAGCAGGTTGACCACGACCACGATCGCACCGCTGAACAGGACGAGCGCCTGCACCACGGGGATGTCCTTCTGGCTGACGGCGGCGATGAGCAGGGCGCCGAGCCCGTGCAGGCCGAAGGCCTGTTCGACGAAGAGGGCGCCGGTCAGGTTCGCCGCCAGCAGCAGGCCGCCGACGGTCAGCACGGGCAGGGCCGCGTTGCGCAGCGCGTAACCGATCCAGACACGCGCGCGCGGCAGCCCCCGCGCTCTGGCGAAGGTCAGGAAGTCCTGCCCGGCCAGGTCGAGCGCCGCCGCCCGCATCTGCCGTACCACCATGGCTCCCTGCGCCGCGGCCAGGGCGAGCGCGGGCAGCGTCAGGTGGGTGACGCGTTCGGCGAACGTCTCGCCCGCGCCGAAGACGGGGAACCAGCCGAGGGTGACCGCGAAGCCGTACAGCAGCAGGATGCTCATCGCGAACGGCGGTACGGCCAGCAGGACCAGGGAGCCGAGGGTGATGCCCTGGTCGAGGAGGCCGCCCCGGCCCATCGCGGCCACCAGCCCGACCGGGACGCCGACGGCGAAGGTGATCAGCAGGGCGTAGCCCGCCAGGCCCGCGGTGACCGGCAGCCGGTCGGCGATGACGTCGGCGACCGGCTCCCTGGAGTAGATGGAGACGCCGAAGTCACCGTGTACGGCGTCGCCGAGCCAGCGGGCGTAGCGCAGCGGGAACGGGTCGTCGAGGTGGTACTCGGCCCTGATCGCGGCCCTGGTCTCCGGCGTCGAGGGGCGGGTGCCCAGCAGCACCTGCTCGGGACCGCCGGGTGAGGCGACGAGCAGCCCGTAGGTGATCACCGAGAGCGCGCCGAGCAGGACCAGCGCGGCGGCCAGGCGGCGGGCGACGAGAGTGAGGACGGCCATGTCACTTGCCCGCCGGGCGGATGACGACGAAGAAGTTGGGGTTCCAGACACTCAGTCCCGGCGCGGTGAACCCGTCGCGCAGCGCGATGCCGTTGTCCATGTGGAACAGCGGGACGTACGGCACCTGCTCCCCGATCTCGGTGAGCAGGGCGGTCACCTGGTCCTGGCGCTCCTGACCGGTGGCCTCGCTCAGGGCGTCGAGCCGGGCGTCCAGTTCGGCGGAGCCGTACCCGGAGAAGTTGAAGCCCTGCGGTTTCGCCGCGGCGCGGCCGATCATGTCGGGCAGCACCTCGATCGGCTCCGGGGTGCCGTAGGAGAGGTTGACGTACTGCACACCGAGCCCCTTGTGGTCCATCAGCATGGCGACGTACCTGTCGCCGGGGCTCGGCTCCATGGTCAGCTTGATGCCGATCTTCGCGAGGTCGGCGGCGACGGCCTGCATGACGGTCGCGCCGTCCGACCCCGAGGAGTACGGCACCGCCATCGTGAACCCGTCCGGGTAGGCCGACTTGGCCAGTTCGGCCTTGGCGGCGGCCAGGTCGAACGGGTGGTCGGGGAACTTCGGCGTGTCGTCGCCGTAGAGGGCGGTCATCTGCGGCATCGGCAGCATCGCCCTCGCCGTGGTGCCGTGCCCCCCGGTCATCAGGGTGGTCAGGGCCTGGCGGTCCACGGCGTGCGCGATGGCCCGCCGTACGTGGACGTCCTTGAGCGGGCCGTTGCCGACGGCCAGCGACAGGTAGGCGATGTTGTTGCCGGGGTAGAAGCTCGTGGTGACGCCGGGGAGGTTCGTCCACTTGCGGGCGTCACGGGCGTTGAGACCGTCGGTGGCGTCGACCTCCCCCGACCTGACGGCCATCCTGAGCGTCTCGGCGTCGGAGATGGATTTGATCTCGACCCGGCGCAGCGCGGGCTTCGGCCCCCAGTAGGACTCGTTGCGCTCCAGCACGGTGCCCGAGGTGAGGGAGAACTTCACGACCTTGAAGGGGCCGGTGCCGACCGTGCCGACCTCGGGACTGCCCAGGTCCCTGGGGTGCGCCTCGGCCAGCTTGCGCGGCACGACCTGCCAGGCGATGGCCGCCACCGACAGGAAGGCCGGGTTGGGGCGGGTCAGGGTGACCCTGACCTTGTCGGTTCCGACGGCCTCGGCCTTCTTGACGGTGGTGAAGTAGCTGGCCGCCTGGGAGGCGACGGCCGGGTCCAGGTGACGGCTCAGGGAGTAGGCGGCGTCGTCGGCCGTCAGCGGGGAGCCGTCGGTGAAGGTCACGGCCTTGCGCAGGGTGAACTCGTAGCTGTCCGGCGTCGGCTGGGTCCACGACGTGGCCAGGCCCGGGGCGGGCGCCCCCTTGGCGTCGAGGGTGACCATGGTGTCCAGCACCGCGAGCTGGATGGTGGTCGAGGCGTTGTTGAAGCCGTGCGCGATGTCCAGGCTGTTCGGCGCCGCGGAGGACGCCCAGACCAGGGTGTCGCGGTCGGCGCCGGTCGCGCCCTTCTGCGGGGAGCCCGCGCAGGCCGCGACGGGAAGGAGGAGCAGGGCGACCACGGCGGCCCTGATGGTCGGCGTTTTCATGGTGACCACCTCGGGAGGGGAGCGGGATAGTGGGACGCTAGAAGCCGTCCGGCCCGCGTTCACTGACCCCGCAGCCAAAACCCTCGGTCCCGCCCTCGTGCTGCAGGCCAACATGGGCTCCCGCTCCCCGCCTCGGCCCGCCCTCCGGCGCTCCCGGGCCGCCCCGGAAAAGCCCTCTCCGGGCTCATCCGGGAAGGCCGTCTCCGGGTTCATCCACGGAGGTCGCCGCCGGGCTCGCCCGTGAAGCGCATCCGGCGCAGGCCGCCCCCGCTGATCAGCAGGTCGTCGCCGTCGGGCCGCAACGTGAACGGCCCCGCCCGCCACACCCCCGCCGGGGCGGGTTCGACGGGAAGCCGCAGCTCACGCCCGGCGCGCAGCACGCCGTCCCTGACCGTGACGCGGACGTCCAGTTCCTCGCTGTGGTAGGCCCCGCCGGGCATGGGCTCGGTGCCCGGCGCCTGACACGGCCGGTAGACGATCGGGCGCCGGGCCCCCAGGCCGCTGTCCAGCGCCAGCTCGCCGTCCCGGCGCTCAAGCCAGAGCCCGTCCGCGTCGCCGAGGCCGTACCAGCGGCCGTCCTTGGCGAGGGCGAACTCGGTGACGTCACCGCTCCTGTCGAGCCTGACCCGGCCGTTCTCCGCGGCTTCGAGCGTGAGGAAGGCGTCTCCCACCGGGTCGTGCCAGTGCCCGGCCGGCACCTCGACCGCCGGGTCCACCGTCTCGGCCGGTTCGAAGAGTGCCCCGGGCACCTCGCCCAGCAGCGCCCTGGCCAGGCGTTCGCTCAGCCTGACCGGGTCGACCGCCGTCTGGTTGGACAGTACGGCGACGCCGAAGCCGGCCTCGGGCAGGTACAGCAGGTTCGACAGGTAGCCGGGGACGCCTCCCGCGTGCCCGTAGCCCGCGCTGCCCGCCATCGGGGTGTGGTAGATGCCGCTGGCGTAGCGCAGGGCGGTGCCGTCGGCCAGCACGGTCGGTTCGAGCAGTTGCCGCCGCAGGTCGTCGCCCAGGACCCGCCCGTCGGCCAGGAAGCCGAACCAGGGGGCCAGGTCGGCCACGCTGGTCACCACGCCGCCGTCACCGACCGCGCTCTCCAGGGTGTCGGCCCGCTTCGGCTCGCCGTCCGCGTTGCCGTAGCCGTACGCCAGCCTGGGCAGCGGCAGTGTGGTGTCGTCCCTGAACAGGGTGTCGTCCATGCCGAGCGGGCCGAAGATCCGCTCGCGGGCGAACTCGGCGAGCGAGCTCCCGCTCACCGTGCGGACCACCACGGCGGCCAGGACGTAGCCGGTGTTGGAGTAGCTGAAGTCGGTCCCGGGCGGGAAGGCCGTGTGCCGGATCCCCCGGACCTCGTCGAGCAGCCGTTCCTCGGTCAGCGCGGTGAACGGCGTCCCGGTGAACGCCTGCAGCGTGTACCACTCGGGCAGCCCGCCGGTGTGCTGCAGGCACTGCCGCAGCGTGACGGGTACGGTCAGCGCCAGGTCCGGGATGTGCTTCCTGATGTCGTCGTCGAGGCTGAGCCTGCCGTCCCTGGCCAGCAGCATGACGCACGCGGCGGTGAACTGCTTGCTGACCGAGGCGATGTCGAAGCGGGTGTGGGCGTCGACCGGGACGCCGAACTCGACGCAGGCCATCCCCTGGGCCGTGGTGAGCAGAGCCTTTCCGTCGGCGTAGACGCCGACCGCGAGCCCCGGGGCGTCGGGCCCGACCAGGGCCGCGACCTCGCGTTTTACCAGTTCAAGATCCATGGCTTCACTATGCACGACACGGTGCCGCGAACCTTTTGGCCGTGGACGCAAAGTTGACGACACCGCTTTGGCGCCGGGGACGACGCGGGACCGGCAACCTTTGTCGCGCGGCCCCACGTCCGCGGGAAAAGCCGGAATTAGGTTCGTCGAATGATCAAAGTTCTCGTGAGAGGGCTGGCGGCCTGCGTCACCGTGGCCGTGGTCGCCGCCCCTGCCCATGCCGCTCCCTCCTCCGCTCCCGTGTCGGTGTCCGCGTCGGTGAGCGCCGCCCGGTTCACGGTCCCCGTCCTGCCGAAGCCGACGGGCCCCCACCCGGTCGGCGCCGTCGACCTGCACCTGGTCGACTCCTCCCGCGCCGACCCGTGGGAGCCGGGGCGGCGGCGCGAGCTGATGGTCACGCTCCGCTACCCGGCCCGCGCCAAGACCGGCGTCAGGACTCGGTACGTGACCCCCGCCGAGTCGGCGCTGCTGCTGGCCGGGCTGGGCGTCGAGGGCCCCCCGCCGGACCTGCTGAACAGGATCAGGACGAACGCCAGGACCGGGGCGCGGCCCTTGCGTTCGGGGCTGCCCCTGGTGGTCCTCTCACCGGGGTTCGGCCTGCCGCGCTCCTCGCTCACCACGCTCAGTGAGGAGCTGGCCAGCCGGGGCTACGCGGTCGCCACGGTCGGGCACCCGTACGAGGCGATGGCGACCACCCTGCCCGACGGCACCACCGTCACCTGCGCGGCCTGCGAGATCGAGGACTCCCCCGGCCTCGTCCCGGCGATCCGCTCGGCCGACGTGTCCTTCCTCATCGGCAGGCTGACCGGCGCCCATCCCGCGTGGGGGCCGCCCGGCCTGATCGACGCGTCGAGGATCGGCATGGCGGGCCACTCCATCGGCGGCAACAGCGCGGCCCAGGCCATGGTCGACGACCCCAGGATCGACGCGGGCCTCGTCATGGACGGCTCGTTCATCGTCCCGCTCCCGGAGAGCGGCCTGGCCAGGCCGTTCATGTTGTTCGGCACCGAGGGGTCGTTCCTTCCCGGCGGTCCCGACGAGGAGACGTCCTGGCGGGACAACTGGCCACGGCTGACCGGCTGGAAGCGCTGGGCGACGGTCACCGGCGCCGAGCACGAGTCGTTCACCGACTACCCGGTGCTGATCGAGCAGTTCGGCACGCCTCCGGGCGCGCTCCCCGCCGCCAGGGCGGTGCCGATCACCCGTTCCTACGTACGGGCCTTCTTCGACCTGCACCTGCGTGGGGTCCCCTCCCCCCTGCTCAACCGCCCCTCCCCCAGGAACCCCGAGGTCAGGCTCTGGAAGACCCCCTGACCCCCTCCCCGGTACGGCCCCGCCGTACCGGGGACACAACCGTCGCAACCGTCCCCCGCGTTCGGCCACGCGAAAGGGTGACGACCCGCCAGCGCGGTGAGCACCACGTCAGACCCTTGTTCTCCCTCCGAGACATAGCCGAAAAGTTTAGAATATTCTAAACTTCAGCCAAGCCCGGGGGTGCCGTGAACGACGAGGTGGAAGAGTTTCTCGACACCCTCCACAAGACCGATCGACAGTCGCACAAACTGGTCAATCAGGCCATTCTCATCCTGGAACGCAACGGTCCAGCCGAGGGACGACCACTGGTCGACAGCATCACAGGATCCAAGATCTCTAACATGAAGGAGCTTCGGCCTGGATCCACGGGACGCAGCGAAGTCAGAATTCCGTTCGTCTTCGATCCGTGGCGGGCAGCGACTCTGCTGGTCGCGGGAGACAAGGCGGGTAGCTGGGAACGCTGGTACCGAACGGCGATCCCGCGCGCTGAGCGTTTGTACGAGACCTACCTGGTGGATCGGCAGAAGGAGATGACGCGATGAGCGGCCATCGTCGGTGGCGGGAGAGCGGCCATCTGGAGCGCGCGGTCGAGACCGCAGGCGGGCCCGACCGGTTCGAGGCCGAGGTCCAGCACATGTGCGACGAAGCTCAGGCATGGCGTCTGGCCGACATGCGCAGACGACGCGGACTCACCCAGAACGACGTCGCAGAGAGCATGGGGATCTCGGTGGGCAGAGTGTCCCAGATCGAGAAAGGCGACGTTTCAACGCGCGAGGTTCTGGATCGGTATGTCGCCGCACTCGGCGGAACGCTCAGGTTGATCGCCGACTTCGGAGACGAGCAGCTCAAGGTCGGTTAGCGGGGCCAGTAGTGGGAGGCGGCGAGGATGAGGGCGGCGGCGCCCACCAGGCCCGCGTCCTGGCCGAGGGCGGCGGGCACCACCCTGGCGCGGCGGGCGAAGCCCATCCGGGTGTGCTCGCCGAGCGCGGCCTCAAGCGGGTCGAACAGCAGGCGTCCGGCCTGGGAGAGGCCGCCGCCGACGGTGACGAGGTCGAGGTCGCAGAGGTTGACGGCGGCGGCGACGGCCAGGCCGAGGGCCCGTCCCGCCCGTTCCATCGCGGCCAGCGCCAGCCGGTCGCCCGCCGCGGCGTCCAGGGCGAGCTGCCGCCCGCTCGCCGTCGCCGCCTCCACGTACGGCACGGCCTCCCCCTGACCGGGCGCCTCCCGTACGGCGGCGCCCGGCTGCCAACCGCGTCCCAGCGCCCAGGCGGCCAGGGCCGGACCCCGCGCGACGGCCTCAAGGCAGCCCCTGGCCCCGCACCCGCAGACCGGCCCGCCGGGTTCGACCACGACGTGCCCGACATGCCCGGCGTTGCCGCTGCCGCCGTTGATCAACCGGCCGTCCAGGACGAGCCCGCCGCCCACCCCCGTCGAGACGACCATGCCGAGCATGTTGGCGCTGCCCCGGCCCGCACCCCGCCAGTGTTCCGCGACGGCCAGGCAGACGGCGTCGTTGTGCACGCGCACCGGCACGCCGGGGAAGCGCTCCGCCAGCCGCGCCCTGAGCGGGAAGTCACGCCAGCCGGGCATGTTGATCGGCGAGACCTCGCCCTCCGGCCAGTTCATCGGGCCACCGCAGCCGACCCCGACACCCACGACCTCGGCCGGTTCCGTGAGCAGCGCGTCGATCAGGGAGTCGAGCGTCCTCCACAGCGTCTGGGCGTCGCCACCCGGGGGTGTCGCCGTCCTGCGGGCCCTGAGGACCTCGCCCTCGCCGCCGGCCTCACTGCCGACCAGGGCGACGGCGAACTTCGTCCCGCCGATGTCGACGGCGAGCACCGATCCGGACATCTAGCGATCATACGGTCTGTCGCCGCCGGGGCGTGAGGAGAAGACCAGGACGGAGGCGGTGAAACCGTGCACGTGGTTGTGGCCCCCGACGGGGCCGACCTCGCCCGCGGCGAAGAACCCGGCGACGCCGATCGGGCCGAGGGTCTCCCTGACCGCGACGGCGTCGTGGTCGGCGCTGCCGAACATGGCCGACCCCCTGCCGTTGCAGGAGAACAGCAGCGCGCCGTCCACTCCGCCGAACTCCTCGCGGTGGGCGTCGAGCAGCTCGTAGAGGTCCTCGTCGGCGGTCGCGGCGTCACGCACCTGGAAGCGCACCGTACGGCCGATCTCGACGACGTCCCCGATGGCGACGGCCTCCCGTTCCGGGTCGATGCCGAGCACCCCCCGGATGAGGAAGTCGCCGTGCTCGTGCCGTTCTGCGTACTCGTCCATGGCGACGCCGATCTGCAGTCCTGAGGCGACCAGCTCCCGTTCGTCCTCGTCAAGCGCGCTGACCACCTCCTCAAGCCTGGCCAGGGCGGGCTGGCCCGCGAGTTCGAGCAGAAGGTTGTCCTCTACCCCGGTGACGGCCATCGTCGGGCCGATCGGACGGCAACCCTGGCTGACCACGGTCCTGACATCGACGGCTCCGCCGAGCAGGACGCCGACCGCTCCCTCGGTGTAGACCTCGCCGTCGGCGAACAGCCGTACGGCTCCCCTGCCCCTGAGCGCGTTGGCCAGGCCGCCGATCAGCGGCAGGTCACCGAGGACCTCGTCGGAACGTTCGACGAAGCCGTCGGTCGGAAAGCTGTAGGGGTCGGCGAAGAGGATGGCCGCGTGGTCGTCGGCCTGGGGTTCCGGCAGGCCGACGACCACGAAACGGTCATCGGCCCTGAGGGTGTCCAGGGCGAAGGTCGTCAGCCGGGCTCCGTCGAGGGTCGCGGCCCAGGCGCTCACCGCAGGGGTGACCTCCACACCCCGGCCGTCGCCGATCACGCCCGTCGCGCTGCAGCCGATCACCGCCGCCTCCGGTGTCATCCGCATGACGCGCAGCCCCGCCTGGGCGACCTCGTCGGGGTCGTCGCCGCAGATGAAGAAACAGACCAGGTGAGGCGGCCCGGTCAGGCCGGAGATGGCCTGGCGCACGGCGGTCTCCGCCGCCATGACCAGGTCGGAGCCCACGGCGAGACCGTCGGAGAAGCAGCTCGTCAACAGCGCCACTCGTCTCACCTCCCCTTCTTGTCCGAAGCCTTGCCTTGCAGCGATTCTCCCCACTGTGAGGACATGCACGCGCGCCGGACGGCACACGATGTCCAAGATCCGAAAGCGGGATAACAGTCCCGGTTTCGGCTTCGGGGACGTAGGCTCAATCTCGTGCCTCAAATCCCAGAGCCACGTACTCTGCGCGATCTTCGCGCGAGCGGCCATGTCCACCGCACGGTAAAGGCCGAGATCCGCGAGAACCTGCTGGCCCGGCTACGGGCCGGGCAGCCGAGGTTCCCCGGCATCGTGGGTTTCGACGAGACCGTCCTGCCACACCTGGAGACAGCCCTGCTGGCCGGGCACGACCTGGTCCTGCTCGGCGAGCGGGGGCAGGGCAAGACCCGGCTCATCCGCACGGTGACCGGTCTCCTCGACGAGTGGACGCCGGTCGTCGACGGCTGTGAGATCAACGACCACCCCTACGCCCCCTCCTGCGCCCGCTGCCGCAGGCTCGCCGACGAGGCGGGCGAGGAGCTTCCGGTCGCCTGGCGGCACAGGGACGAGCGTTACGGCGAGAAGCTCGCCACCCCGGACACCTCCGTCGGCGACCTGATCGGTGACATCGACCCCATCAAGATCGCCGAGGGGCGCACGCTCGGCGATCCGGAGACCGTCCACTACGGCCTGGTCCCCCGCAGCAACCGGGGTGTCTTCTCGGTCAACGAGCTGCCCGACCTGGCCGAGCGGATCCAGGTCTCGCTGCTCAACGTGCTTGAGGAGCGCGACATCCAGGTCAGGGGATACAACCTGCGCCTGCCGCTGGACATCCTGCTGATCGCCAGCGCCAACCCGGAGGACTACACCAACCGGGGCCGGATCATCACCCCGCTGAAGGACCGCTTCGGCGCCGAGATCCGCACCCACTACCCCCTGTCCGTCGAGACCGAGCTCCGGCTCATCCGCCAGGAGGCCGCGCTCGACCAGGTGGGAGCCGACCTGCCCGACCACCTGGTCGAGGTGATCGCCCGCTTCACCCGCCTGGTCCGTGAGTCGACCGCGGTCGACGCGCGCTCCGGGGTCTCGGCCCGTTTCTCCATCGCCGCCGCCGAGACCGCCGCCGCCTCAGCCGTACGGCGGGCGGCGCTGACCGGCGAGGAGCGCGCGGTGACCCGGGTCGCCGACCTGCCGGGCATCGTGCACACCCTGCGGGGCAAGGTGGAGTTCGAGGTCAGCGAGGAGGGCCGGGAGACCGAGGTCCTGTCCCACCTGCTGCGCAGGGCCGTCGCGGAGACCTTCCGCGGCACCATCGGCGGCCTCGACCTGGCCCCGCTGCTCGAACGGTTCTCCGAGGGCACCCAGGTGGAGTCGGGGGCCATGGTCCCCGCCGCGGACCTGCTGCGCGGGATCGGCCCCGTGCCGGGACTCGCCAAGATCATGTCGGGGCTCGGCATCGGCGACGAGTCCCCCGGGCACGCCGCGGCGGCCCTTGAGTTCGCCCTTGAGGGCCTGTATCTCCTGCGGCGTCTGTCCAAGGACGAGGTTGACGGCACGACGGTCTACCGCACCTGAGGCCCGGCGGCGCGTGTTGGAGGGCGTTCGATGAGCTATCGCTATGGCGAGTACCGGGAAGGGCCCGACCCGCTCGCGCCGCCGTACGACGTGCGTTCGGCGCTCGACCAGATGGGCGACTCCGTGCTGGCCGGGGCCAACCCGTCCCACGCCCTGCGTGACCTGCTCAAGCAGGGCCTGCCGGGGGCGGACGACCGCCGCGGCCTGGACGACCTGCTCCGCGAGGTACGGCGGCGCAGGCGTGAGCTGCGCGAGCGCGGTCGTCTCGACGGGACGCTCGAACAGGCCAGGGCGCTGCTGGACAAGGCGATCGGCCAGGAGCGCGCGGAGCTGTTCCCCGACCCGTCCGACGACGCCAGACTGCGTGAGGCGGAGCTGGACGGCCTGCCCTCCGACGCGGCCGGCGCGATCCAGGAGCTGAGCGGCTACCAGTGGCGTTCGGCCGCCGCGCGTCAGACCTTCGAGGAACTGCGCGACCTGCTGCGCAGGGAGGTGCTCGACACCCAGTTCCGCGGGATGCGCGAGGCGCTGGCCAACCCCGATCCGGCCGCGATGGAGCGGGTCGGGCAGATGATGTCGGCGCTGAACGACATGCTGGACCGGGATGCGCGGGGCGAACACACCCCGGAAGACTTCGACGCCTTCATGTCGAAATACGGGGACATGTTTCCGGAGGCGCCGCGGAACCTGGAGGAGCTGGTCGACCTCCTCGCCCGCAGGGCTGCCGCCACCCAGCGTCTGATGGCCTCGCTCACCCCCCGCCAGCGCGAGGAGCTCAGCCGCCTGATCGACCAGACGCTCGACCAGGCCGGGCTCGGCGAGCAGATGCGCCGCCTCGGCGACTCCCTCTACGCCCGCCGGCCCGACCTGGCCTGGAACACCCCCGAACGACTCTCCGGCGAGGACCCCCTGGGGATGGGCGACGCGGTCAACGCCCTTGAGGAGCTGGCCGACCTCACCCAGCTTGAGGCCGCGCTGCGCCAGGACTACCCGGGCGCCCGCCTCGACGACATCGACGAGGCGGCCGTCCGCCGCGCCCTCGGCCGTTCCGCCGTCGACGACCTGGACGCGCTCAAGCGGATCGAACGAGAGCTCGAACGGCAGGGATACCTGCGCCGCCAGCGCGGCAAGCTCGAACTCACCCCCAAGGCGGTGCGCCGCCTCGGGGAGACCGCCCTACGCCGCGTCTTCGCCTCCCTCGACTCCGGTCGCAGGGGCGATCACGACCAGGTGGACGCGGGCTCCGCCGGGGAGCTGACCGGCTCGACCCGGCCGTGGCGCTTCGGCGACGAGCAGCCCATCGACGTGGTCCGCACGGTCGTCAACGGCGTACGGCGCGGCGGAGCGGCGGGGACGGTGACCCTCTCGGTCGACGACTTCGAGGTGGCCGAGACCGAGCGGCGCACCGCGGCCGCGGTGTGCCTGCTGGTCGACCTGTCCTACTCGATGGCGCTGCGCGGCACCTGGGCGGCGGCCAAGCAGACCGCGATGGCCCTGCAGGCGCTGGTCGCCTCGAAGTTCCCCCAGGACTCGGTGCAGATCATCGGCTTCTCCAACTACGCCCGGGTCCTGCAGCCCGACGAGCTGGCCGGGCTCGAATGGGACATGGTCCAGGGCACCAACCTGCACCACGCGCTGCTGATCGCGGGCCGCCACCTGGACCGCCATCCGGACTTCGAGCCGGTCGTGCTCGTGGTCACCGACGGTGAGCCGACCGCCCACCTGCGGCGCAACGGCTCGGCCGCCTTCGAGTGGCCGCCGACGCGCGAGACGCTCGACCTGACGCTGGCCGAGGTGGACAAGATGACCCGGCGCAGGGCGACGCTCAACGTCTTCATGCTCGCCGACGACGAGCGGCTGAGGGACTTCGTGAACGAGGTGGCCAGGCGCAACGGCGGCCGGGTCTTCTCCTCCAACGCCGACCGGCTCGGCGAGTACGTCGTCAGCGACTTCCTGCGGGTCCGCAGGAAGCGCTGAACCCTTCCTCGAAGGGCCTGTCAGGCGTCGGCGTAGGCGAGGTAGTGGTTGAGCGCGAGGTCGAAACCGTCGTGGTAGTGGCGGTACGACCGGTAGCAGGGCCGCCAGGCCGTACTGTTGCCGACTCCGGCGCGGGCGTCCTCGACCGCGGCGGGAACCCGTTCGGGGCTGGGCAGCAGGCCTCCGCCGAGATAGCGGGGGTCGGCCAGGACGGTGCAGCGCTCACGGTCGCCGGACACGTAGCGGCCCCGGCACCAGCCGCTCTCCTCGTCCCACACCAGGGCGTCGCCGCCGGTCAGCAGGATCGTGGCGGCCCTCGGGTCACAGGGCCCCGCCCACCAGCCGGTGGCCTGGACGCCCAGCGCCTCGACGACGCGGCTCACGTAGGAGGACGGCTGGCTGCGCCACTCCTCGGTGTACGGCTCCACATGTCTCACACCCACAGGGGGCACTCCCTTGTGCCGTCGTGCATGATCTGGTTGACTGCTCGCCCGGCACGGCCGTGATCTCGTTGCCGACGGCCTCGGCGCCCAAGAGCGAACCCATCGGTGATCCTACTCACTTCAATGGGATGCTTAGCGCATTAATAAGAAGATCTACCATCGCACATCACCATAAATGCGGATTATCCAAATTGTGATGTTCTGTCCGCAAACTTGGGACGCCGGTTCCGGCGGAGCCCCCGCTTCCGACCTGAGCCCCGCCCTGAAGCCCCGCCCTCTGACCCTGTGTGATCCAGGACCGCGGCCGCCGGCTTCCCAGGGCGTGCCTTCCCTGACCGAGATCACCGAGGGCTAATGTCTGGTTCATGACCCAACTGCTGCTCTGGCTGCACATCGGCTTCGCGATCTTCACGCTCGGACCGCTCACCGCGGTGACGATGTCCACGCCGAAGTTCATCCGCTCCAGGGACCTCAGCGTCCTGCGCTACCTGCACAGGACCACCCGGATCTACGCCATCGGCGCGATCGGCGTCTTCGTCGCCGGCCTGCTGCTCGGCCGCGAGTATCTCGGCAGGCCCTACCTGTCGGTCTCCATGACGCTGTTCATCGTCGCCGCGGTCCTCCTGGTCATCGTGGACCGCGACCAGGCCTCCGCCATCAAACTGCTCAGCGCCGAGCCCTCGACCGACGACGCGAAGGCCCAGCGCGGGCGGATCGCCGCCTTCTCCGGGGTGATCGCCCTGATCTGGCTGGTCATCCTGGTGCTGATGGTCTGGGGCAGCCCCGCCTGAGAACGGAACCGGAGACCTCTGACGGCGGCGGAGACGGCCGACCCGGAAGACGGCGGGCACGAGATCATCTCCGCCCGGCCGTCAGCCAGGAAAGGATCTTTTCCGGAACACCATGAAAAGCGCCTTTTCCGGCAGGGAGTTTCCGATTCACTGCCATTCCCCTTTTCCCGTGCCGGGGCGGTTCACCGGAACGCACGGGAACAGGCGGCAGAGCACACGAAGCCGGGCGGAAGGGGCACGCCCGGCCCGGCCTCGACCCAGCCGTTCAGCCTCAGCCCAGCGCCCGGCCTCAGCCCAGTGCCCGGCTGAGATCGGCGAGCAGGTCGTCGACCGACTCGATGCCGACGGACAGGCGGACCAGGTCCGCGGGCACCTCAAGCGGCGACCCGGCCGCCGAGGCGTGTGTCATCCGCCCCGGGTGCTCGATCAGCGACTCGACACCGCCCAGGGACTCACCGAGCGTGAAGAGCTTGGTCCGGTTGCAGATCTCGACCGCCTCCGCCTCGCCCCCCGCGACCCGGAACGAGACCATGCCCCCGAACCGCCGCATCTGCTTGGCCGCGGTCTCGTGCCCTGGGTGGTCCGGCAGACCGGGATAGAGCACCGAGGAGACCTTCGGGTGGGCGAGCAGCAGGTCGGCGACCCGCTCGGCGTTGTCGCAGTGCCGTTCCATCCGCACCGCGAGCGTCTTGAGCCCCCGCAGCGTCAGCCACGCGTCGAACGGCCCGGCGACCGCGCCCATGGCGTTCTGGTGGAAGGCGAGCCTTTCGCCCAGTTCGGCGTCGGCCGTGACGAGCGCGCCGCCGACCACGTCGGAGTGCCCGCCGACATACTTCGTGGTCGAGTGGACGACGACGTCCGCGCCGAGCGCCAGCGGCTGCTGCAGGTACGGCGAGGCGAAGGTGTTGTCCACCACGAGCAGCGCGCCGTTGTCGTGGGCCAGCTCGGCCAGCGCCGCGATGTCGGCGATGCCGAGCAGCGGGTTCGTCGGCGTCTCGACCCAGACGATCCTGGTCTTCGGCGTCATGGCGGCGGCGACCGCGTCGAGGTCGCCCAGGGCCACCGGGTCGTAGTGCAGGTCCCACGGCCGGTTCACCTTGGAGAACAGCCGGTAGGTGCCGCCGTAGGCGTCGTTCGGGATGAGAACGTGGTCACTCGGCCTGCACACCGTGCGCAGCAGCGTGTCCTCGGCCGCCAGACCGGAGGCGAAGGCAAGACCTCGCGCGCCGCCCTCGACCGCGGCGACGGCCTCCTCAAGGGCGGTCCTGGTCGGGTTGGCCGAACGGCTGTACTCGTATCCGGCGCGCAGACCGCCGACACCGTCCTGCTTGTACGTGGACACCGCGTAGATCGGCGGAACGACGGCCCCCGTATACGGGTCCGGCTCCTGACCTGCGTGGATGGCCAGAGTTTCGAATCCTTCAGTCATAGGGCAACGCTACTCGCACCCGGGCGGGCACATGTCGCGTCCACCCGGCCAGGCGTGCCGGACCGTCCCCCGACGACCCGGTCCGCCTGGCCGTACCCCCAGGTGGAGCCGCCACGGGCACACCGCGAAGCCCCTTCGGCGGATTCGCCGTCAGGCGGCCCGGTGCCCGCTGCCGGCCGTGTGACGCCCCGGCAGCCACACGACCTCACCCCCCGCCTCGACCGGCGGCACCTTGATGTGACGGCCGCTGGCGCCCTCGCCGCCCTGGCCGTTGATGCGCGAGAGAACCACCGGGTCCGCGAGCGCCAGAGCCAGCGCGACCACGAACCCAACGATCAGTACCAGGACTCCGATGACGGTCATCTCCGTCCCCCCTTCGACTCCTCAAGCATCGGCCGCGGACCCCGGCGGGCGCCTCCGCTGAAGGACCGGTTCCCCATGAGGCCGCTCCACCGAATGGCTGATGTCCGATTTGGCCAAGAGTCTTAGGCTCAGTGGCCGTGGGGGAGACACATCGCATCGTCTACTGGATCCAACGGCTCAGCGAGATCGCTCTGATCGGCTGGCTCACCCTGCTGTTGCTGCTCGACGTGATGGTCGTGCTCACCCGCCCCGACAACCCCGTGGTCTGGCTCGGCCCGGTCTGCGGCGCCATCGGCGTCCTGGCGGTGCTGCTGCGCCGTACCCACAGGATCAGCGGATACGCCACCCTGCTCGTCGCGTCGTTCGTCACCACCCTGATCATCGGCTCCAGCCACGTCAGCGGGCTGCCCTCCTTCGCCGAGACCGGGTCACTGCTGATCCTCACCATCGCGGGCCTGCGCTGGATCGAACCCATCAGCAGGGCCGCGATGTTCTCCATCGCGTCCGTCGTCGTGCTGGAGAGCGCCGCCGGACGGCTGCGCGAGGACACCCCGTCCCTGGCCGTCGGCTTCCTCGTCTTCGTCGGCTGGTCGATCGCCGCCGGGGTGGGCGCCTACCTGCGCTTCCAGCTCGAACGCCGCAAGGAGGCCGTCAACTCGGTACGGCGCGCCGAACGCCTCGAACTCGCCAGGGAACTGCACGACCTGGTCGCCCACCACATCACCGGAATCGTCGTCCAGGCCCAGGCCGCCAAGATCGTGGCCGAGCACAAGCCCGAGGCCGTCGTCCCCGCGCTCGACGCGATAGCCGGGGCGGGAGCCGACGCGCTGACCTCCATGCGCCGCCTGGTCAGCGTGCTGCGCGCCCAGGACGGGGCCGCCCGCTCCCCCGGCAGCACGCTCATGGACATGCGCACCCTGGTCGAACGGTTCTCCGCGGGCGGCCCCCAGGTCGCCTTCGACATCGGCCAGGGCATCAACGACGAGACCATGGCCCCCGAGGTGCTGACCACCCTCCACCGGGTCCTGCAGGAAGCCCTCACCAACGTGCGCAGGCACGCCCCGGGCACCGGCTGGGTCGAGGCCGACCTACGGCTCGGCGGCCCCCCAAACGGGCCCTCCGCCGGGCCTTCCCCCGGCCCTCCCAGGAGGGAGCAGCACCAGGGAACACACTGGGTGTGGCTGCGCGTACGCAACTACGGCTCGGCGACCGACGCCAAGATCTCCCGCCTCGGCGGCGGATTCGGTCTGGTCGGCATGTCCGAACGTGTGGAGGCCCTGGGCGGCCGCCTGACCGCGGGCCACACCTACACGGGGGCCTGGGAAGTGGTGGCGGGCTTTCCCGTGTCCCTTGGCGGCGCCTAGCGGCGCCGAAGGCCGCGCCTCTTCGCGCAACCTTCGATCACCTGTGATGGTTGAGGGAGCGTCCAGGGCTTCACCCCACGGCGCCGACAGCGGGCTGGGCGTCCCTCCGCCTCGGCCCGCGACGTCACGCCGCTCAGTTGAAACAGTCCTGCTTGTTGAGCGCGATGCCGTACTCGGTGACCTTGCCGCGCGTGACGCCGAAGGTGTAGTAGGCCTTCTTGTTTCCGGGAACCGTGATCACATAAAAGTCGTGGACGTCTTTCTTGATGTGCGGATAGGCGGTCTTCATCTGCTTGGCGGTGGAGCCGATCCCGACGCCTTCCGGAGTCCTCATGCCCTTCGCGGCGAAGATGGCGGCCAGTCCCACCTTCGGCGAGATGAAGACGCCGACCGAGTCCTTGGGAGTGGGGAAGTCCTTCAGGTCCCAGCCGGAGCAGCCGCCGTCGCCGGACAGCTTCTTGACGACGCCCCCTGTCTTCTTGGCCTGCGTGACGGTCATACCGAGCTTGACGGCACCGTAACCGTAGGGGCCCAGCGTGGGCCTCGTCTGGGCGTCGGCCACGGTGGTGCCGACGACCAGCAGTGAACCGGCGAGGAGCGATGCCCCGATCATCGTCTTCATCATGCTCTGTTCGACTACGAAACGGTGGCGAAGGTTCTCAACGGAGCCGTTTTCCTCCGACGACCCCGACCCGGGTCCTCGTGCTGGACGGGCCCTGTCGGGCATTCGTCTCCGACTGCCAGGTGCGCGCAGCGGCCGAAGAGGGAAGGCATGGACCCGCGGCGCCCAGGCCCTCGCGGCGTCGAAGGCGCCGCGAGGGAAAGGGGAGCACGACTAGTTGTTGACCAGGAACGCCAGCAGGTCCTGGCGGGTCACCAGGCCAACGGGCTTGCCGTCGTCCAGGACCACGGCGGCGTCGGCCTTCTCCAGGGCCTCTATCGCGATGGAGACCGGCTCTCCCGCGCCGATCATGGGCAGGGGCTGGGACATGTGCTCGGCCAGTGGGTCGGTCGGCCGTACGCGGCCCCGGTAGAGGGCTTCGAGCAGGTCGCGTTCCACGATCGAGCCCACAACCTCGGCGGCCATGACCGGCGGCTCCTCCTTCATCACCGGCAGCTGCGAGACGCCGTACTCCCGCATGATCGCGATGGCCGTGTCGACCGACTCGTGCGGGTGGGTGTGCACGAACTCGGGCATGCCCGCGCCCTTGCGGACCAGCACGTCCCTGACCAGGCCCTCCTCCGAGGAGGTGGTCAGGAAGCCGTAGTCGGCCATCCACTCGTCGTTGAAGATCTTCGACAGGTAGCCCCGGCCGCCGTCGGGCAGCAGCACGACGACCACGTCCTCGGGGCCGGCCTGCCTGGCGACCCGCAGCGCCGCGACCGTCGCCATCCCGCAGGAGCCGCCGACCAGGAGCGCCTCCTCACGGGCCAGACGGCGCGTCATGCCGAAGGAGTCCTTGTCGGAGACCGCGATGACCTCGTCGCAGATCGTGGTGTCGTAGGTGGAGGGCCAGATGTCCTCTCCGACGCCCTCAACGAGGTACGGCCTGCCGGTGCCGCCCGAGTAGACGGACCCCTCGGGGTCGGCTCCGATGATCTTGACCCGGCCGCCGGAGACCTCCTTGAGGTAGCGTCCGGTGCCGCTGATCGTGCCGCCGGTACCGATGCCCGCGACGAAGTGGGTGATCCGCCCCTCCGTCTGCTCCCAGATCTCCGGCCCGGTCGAGTGGTAGTGGCTCTCGGGGTTGCCGGGGTTGGAGTACTGGTCGGGCTTCCAGGCGTTCGGCGTCTCCCTGGCCAGCCGGTCGGAGACCGAGTAGTAGGAGTCCGGGTGGTCCGGGGAGACCGCCGTCGGGCAGACCACGACCTCGGCCCCGTAGGCGCGCAGTACCGCGATCTTGTCCTGGGCGACCTTGTCCGGCACGACGAACAGGCAGCGGTAGCCGCGCTGCTGCGCCACCATGGCCAGGCCGATGCCGGTGTTGCCGGAGGTGGGTTCGACGATCGTGCCGCCGGGCACCAGCGCGCCCGACCGCTCCGCCGCGTCGATCATGCGCACCGCGATCCGGTCCTTCACCGAGCCGCCGGGATTGAAGTACTCCACCTTGGCGAGCACCTGGGCGGGCACCCCGGCGGTCACCTTCCGCAGCCGGACAAGCGGCGTGTTTCCCATCAGTTCCACAAGCGAGTCATACACACGCATCGCGACGATCACCTCGAAATACAGAGCCAGGTCGGCTTGTTGTGCTGAACGCCGTGCCCCCAAGGGGGTTGGTGGGACTCTCGGCTAGGTTCAAGGCAACGCTACCCGTCGTGGGGTACCGAAGGGGCAACGCCAGGTGATCTGGACACCGGGGGCGGCTCGGGCCGCCCGTCGTATCGCCGCCGCCGCGGCCGTCGGCGGAGGAGGGCTCACCGCGCTCGGCGCGGTCACGTACGGCCTGCTGATGGGCGAGGCCCTGCTGGCCCGGCGCATCGTCGGCCGCCCGCACGGCATGGAGGGGCCGCCCTCCGACGGGGTTTACGGTGACTTCGCCGGTGAGCCGGTCCGGATGGTCATGCTGGGTGATTCGACCTCGGTCGGTCTGGGCACCTCCGAGGCGGCGCAGACCCCGGGCGTGTTGATCGCCACGGGGCTGGCCGCGGTGGCCGAGCGTCCGGTACGGCTGACCGTGGTCGGCAGGTCCGGCGCGGTCTCGGCGGATCTGGACGACCAGACCGACCTGGCGCTCGAAGCCTCCCCCGAGATCGCGGTGATCTTCGTCGGCGCGAACGACGTCACCACCCAGACCAAGCCCACCCACGCCGTACGGCACCTGCAGAAGGCGGTGCGGCGGCTACGTGAGGCGGGGGCGGAGGTCGTCGTCGGCACCTGCCCCGACCTGGGGACGGTCAGGCCGATCGCGCAGCCGCTGCGCTGGGTGACCCGGCGCTGGAGCCGTCAGCTCGCCGCGGCGCAGACCGTGGCCGTGGTCGAGGCGGGTGCCCGTACGGTCGCCTTCGCCGACCTGCTTGGCGGTGAATTCTCCGCAAACCCGGACGAGATGTTCGGACCCGATCGTTTCCACCCATCTGTTCAAGGTTATCTACAGGTTGCTTACGCGGTGCTACCGTCTGTGTGCACCGCGCTTGGACTGTGGCCGGAGCCGCGCTCCGAACGCGGTGGGTCGATCTACCTCGTGGCGGCCAAGGCCGCGGAGGAACCCGGCGCCGAAGTCTCCGCGACTCGCGTCGCCGGCCGAGCAACCGGACCCCACGGACGGTGGGCGACACTGCTCCGCCGGAGGCACGGGGTGCTGCCCAACGACGCCTGACCACGGTCACTCTCCGCGGTGAGGCCGTTACGTCTCGCCTTTTTGGAGTGCAATGCCCGTGATCCGGCCCCACGTGAAGAAGGCTGCGGTCCTCGCCGGAGTGCTCGCCCTGACCGGCTGTTCCGGCAGCGAGGCGGCCGTTCCCGCCCATCCGACCTGGCACAACGGCGAAGTGAACGCGGTGAGCCGTACCACCTCGGCCGCAGGTGTCGCCATGACGACCTCCATGAGGGCGGACGGCACGCTGGAGACCGTCGCCCTCGACCTGGCCACGGGCAGAAAGCTGTGGGCGCACCCCGCGACCATGGCCGGTCGGCTGCCGGGCATGGGCGTCCCCGCCCCGGCGATCGTCCAGTCCTCCGGCGGACGGCTCGTCGCGGTCACGGTCGACCCTGTCCGCCAGGGTCGTTGGAACGCCGCCCTTGTCGGCCGTGACGCGCGCACCGGCAACCGGCTGTGGACACGCCCGCTGCACTCGACCTTCGGGCCGCAGCGCTGCGGGGCGTTCGTGTGCGTCTCAGAGGACACCGCCCTGTCCAAGGCCCGGATGTCCGTGCTGGCCCCGGAGACCGGCAAGCCGATGTGGCAGTTGCCCGGCATCGCCGAGGTCGAGTGGTCCGGCGCCTCCCACGCCGTGCTCCTGCGCATGGCCCGTCACCCCGTCCTTGAGGCCTACGACCTGGCCTCGGGCAGGCGTCCGTGGCGGCTGCCCGTCGAGGAGGCGCTCGGCCCCGGGGTCGACCTGTCCGGCGGGTGGGCCTTCGGCTCGACGGCCGACGACCTCGTCGGCTACGTCGCCCCCTACACCGGTCCCTCGAAGAAACGGGTCTCCGCCTTCGGCCTGTTCTCCGTCAAGCTCACCGACGGCACGGTCAACTGGCTGCGTCCCTCCGTGGTGCGGGTCTACCCCAGCGGCAGCCCCGGCCTGGCCCCCGTCGTGCGCCCCGTCGACCCACGGGGCCAGTACGGCGGGTTCGCCAGGCTCGACGCGAGCAACGGGCGGGTCCTGGGTCAGATCTCCGCGGCCCAGATCCCCGGTTCCGGCTGGTGGCTGGCCTTCCCCGACCGGATGGACACCCTCGGCTTCCTCAAGCACGGCCGGCAGGGCAGCGCCTTCGACCTGGCCACAGGCCGCGGCACCGAGATCAGGGACCAACGCGGCTGGTCCTTCTGCGTCACCGACCCCAGGCCGCTCCCCCTCAAGCACCAGGCGGCGGGTTTCTACCCGGTGGCCTCCCTGTGCGAGTTCGACCTGGCCAGCGGCAAGAGGACGAACGGCTCCGAGGCTCCGCCCGCGTGGTTCACCGGCAGCCAGGGGGGCTGGCGGATATGGCGCGACGAGCTGGGCGGGCTGCACGGCGTCAAGGACGGCACCCCGACCGCCCCCGGCATGTACGGCTGACGCCCCCGTACAAAGTTCTGTTCCGGGCCGCCCCCCTCGCGACCTTCGCCCTACCGGGGAGTAGCCTCCGCTCAGGAGTGCCCGACAACCCAGGAGAGCCCCATGCCCGAGGCAGTCATCGTCGCGACCGCGCGCTCGCCCATCGGACGCGCATTCAAGGGATCGCTCAAGGACATCCGCCCTGACGACCTGACCGTCCAGATCGTCAGGGCCGCCCTGGCCAAGGTGCCCCAGCTCGACCCCACGACCATCGACGACCTGATGCTGGGCTGCGGTCTGCCCGGCGGCGAGCAGGGGTTCAACATGGGCCGGGTGGTCGCCACCCTGCTCGGACTCGACGGCGTGCCCGGCACGACCGTCACCCGCTACTGCTCGTCGTCCCTGCAGACCACGAGGATGGCCCTGCACGCGATCAGGGCGGGCGAGGGCGACGTCTTCGTCTCGGCGGGCGTCGAGTGCGTCTCCCGGTTCGTCAAGGGCAACTCCGACTCGCTGCCCGAGACCGAGAACGAACTGTTCGCCGAGGCGCGCAGCCGTACGGCGCGGGCCGCCGAAGGCGGTGGCGAGGTCTGGCACGACCCCCGTGAGGACGGCGAGCTGCCCGACGCCTACATCGCCATGGGCCAGACCGCGGAGAACGTCGCCGCGCTCAGGGGTGTCTCGCGCCGGGAACAGGACGAGTTCGGTGTCCGGTCGCAGAACCTCGCCGAGGAGGCCATCGCCAACGGCTTCTGGGAGAGTGACATCACCCCGGTGACCCTGCCGGACGGCACCGTGGTGACCAGGGACGACGGCCCCCGCCAGGGGACGACCTACGAGGCCGTCTCCCAGCTCAAGCCGGTCTTCCGGCCCGACGGGACCGTCACGGCGGGGAACTGCTGCCCGCTGAACGACGGCGCGGCCGCGGTGATCGTGATGAGCGACGTCAGGGCCGCGGAACTGGGCATCACCCCGCTGGCCAGGATCGTCTCGACCGGTGTGACCGGCCTGTCCCCCGAGATCATGGGGCTCGGGCCGGTCGAGGCCTCCCGGCAGGCACTGTCCAGGGCGGGCATGGCCATCGGCGACGTGGACCTCGTCGAGATCAACGAGGCCTTCGCGGCCCAGGTCATCCCGTCCTACCGCGACCTCGGCGTCGACCTCGACCGGCTCAACGTCAACGGCGGCGCCATCGCGGTCGGGCACCCCTTCGGCATGACCGGCGCCCGCATCACCTCGACCCTGGTCAACAGCCTGCGCTTCCACGACAGGACGATCGGCCTGGAGACCATGTGCGTCGGCGGTGGCCAGGGCATGGCCATGATCCTGGAACGCCTCAGCTGAACCGGGAAACGCCGCGCCGTACCCCTGCGACACGGGTGGGTACGGCGCGGCGGCGTCTCAGCCGTGGATGTCGGGGCCCGCGCGGGTGATGGTGACGCGCAGCAGGACCCGCCGGTCCCGCTCCATGGCGGCCCGGTAGTCGTCCCAGTCGGGGTGCTCGCCGGAGATGTCCCGGTAGTAGCCGACCAGCGGTTCCATCGCCTCAGGCAGCGAGAGGACCTCCGTCTCCCCTTCGATCTGGATCCAGTCACCGTAGAAGGAGTCGTTCATCACGCAGAGCGTGGCCCGCGGGTCCCTGCGAAGGTTGCGAACCTTGGCGGCGGTCTCCCTGCTACTGACGATCGCGCGCCCCTCGGCGTCCAGCCCGACCGTCACCGGGGAGAGCTGCGGACGTCCGTCGGCGTGCTTGGTCAGCAGAACCGCACGGTGGTTGACGCGGATGAAGTCACGTGCCTTGTCGAGATCCATGATCCCCATCATGGACCGGGCACACAGAAGCCCGCACCCCCCGATGGGAGGCGCGGGCTCGCGGAAGACGGATAACTTACATACGACGGCTGTGGCGGCGACGTTCGTGCTCACGCACGATGGCGGCGGCGTAGCCGTGGGACAGCCCGTGCTCCTGGGCGAGCCAGTTGGCCCGCTCCTCGCAGCGCAGGAAGGACGGGCCGTTGTCGATGGCTTGGAACCACTCTGGGAGTGCGCGGCCGGTGATATCCGTGACTCTAGCGATCAGCTTGCTCTGCGTCTCCAGTGAGTGGCTCAACGACATGGGCACCTCCACGGATAGGCTCCTTTGCTTGACAGTGCCTCACGTGTCCCGAGATAGCAAGCCCTGCGGACCTGCCCATCCATCATTTGGCGTTCCTTTGCGTCACCTTCGGTGACGCGGGCTGTGGCCCTGTCTCCTTGCGCCGCCTGACGGCGTCGCGGGCTTGGGCGCCTCCGAGTCGGCGCTTTCCCTCGTCACTCCGTCGCTGCGCTCCTGCGTTCCTCAGTCCAAGCGCCGACGGCGCCCAAGCCGGACACTCCTCACGCACGGCACCGGTAAGGCATGAGCAAACCCTTCACGCTTGGCGCCGAGGATATCCGGGGGTGGAAAGCGAACACCCCGCGTCACCGGGGTGGCGCGGGGTGTTCGGGGTGGTCGGGCAGCTAGTCATTACTGGTGAAGTAGCTGACGAAGCGGAGGATCTCCAGGTAGATCCAGACCAGGGTGACCGTCAGGCCGAAGGCCATCAGCCAGGAGTACTTCGCGGGGGCTCCGGCGCGGATGCCCTGCTCGACCGAGTCGAAGTCGAGGAGCAGGAAGAAGCAGCCGACCAGGATCGCCGCGATGCTGAAGACGTAGGACAGCGGGCCGCCGGAGCGGATGCCGACGCCGTCCTCGATGAAGAAGGTCGCCAGCCAGTTGACGAGCATGAGACCCATGAGGCTGAGCCCGGCCGCCACGACGAACTTGGTGAACTTCGGCGTCACCCGGACGATGCGCAGCATGTAGACCGCCAGCATGGCGCCGAAGGCCAGTGCCGTACCGACGACCGCCTGGAAGACGACACCGTTGTACAGGTCGTTGTAGGCGTGGCTGATCACACCGATGGCGACGCCGTAGGAGACCGCGTAGCCGAGGATCAGCACCGGGTTGGTGCTCTGCCTGAACGAGACGATCAACGCGAGCACCAGGCCGGCGAGCACGCCGATGATCAGTGCGGGTCTTCCGAGGTTGAGCGCCCAGGCGAGCGCGGCGGAGACGACCAGCGTGCCCAAGGTGATGAAACCGCGCACGACCACGTCGTCGATGGTCATCCTCCGTTGCGCGGGCGGCGCGTAGGAGGGCGCGTCATACATTCCCCTGAGCTGCTCGGGGGTCGGGGTGCCCCAGGCCTGCTGGCTCCCGGGCGCCTGCCTGCTGAACACAGGATTCTTGCTTTCCATCGCTAGCCTCCACGCTGCGACCTACGCGATCGGCGTATAGATCGGTTGTCACACGGCCGTATCGTGTTGTTGTCCGTTTTAGGGTCAAGTGACCGTACGGCTACCGCCGAGGATTCCAACGAACGGCCGCAGCGCCGGGTTCCCGGCCCTACGGAGGCATCATGGCCCGCCCGCCGGGTCCACGCCAGGCCCCCTCCCCCGCCGGGAGGTCCGGGAAGGGGCCGGTGGGTCAATGGAAACGACCGGAGCGAGGGCGGGAAACGCTTCCCGGAATCGTCCGGTCGCTTCCGGAAACCAGCCGCCCGTGGATTTGTCGCGTTGTTTTCCCCACCCGGTGTCTCCGGTAAGGAAAACGACACGGTCACAGCGGGGAAAACAACCGTGCACCGTCGAAAGCGTGTTCCGCTCCATCAACCGAAGCGCTCGACGAGTCGCCGATAAGTGTCGAACGCGGGTTTAGGCCGGTAGTCGTCACCGAGAAGGCCGAACCGGTGGAACAGACCGGGTTTCGCACTGTCGGCATCCCGCAGGGCGAAATGGGTGTAGCCGCCGATGTTGAGCCGAGTGCGGTGGTCCGCGATCACCGTGACGATCGTCTCCAGGACTTCGGCCTGTCGCTGTGGACTCCGGTCAGGACCGGTCGGCCAGCCGTTCTCGGTGATCCACAGGGGGACCGACTCGTCGATGCCCGCCGGGGTGAGGCACCGGTCGCGGTGGTGGCCGAGCAGTCCCGCGACGGCCTCCGCCAGGCCGTCCGCCAGGGCTGGCCGGAAGACGTCGGGGAAGAAGTCGAGGCCGACGTAGTCGACGGCCTCGACGAAGCGCCGTCCGCCGTCGGCGGTGAGCGCGGCGACGAAGCCCTCGGCGGGGCCGAAAAGGGGCGTGGTGTTGAACCCGACCCTGAGGTGGTCCAGGCCCAGCAGGCGCGCCTCCTCCTTGGCCGCGACGACACCCTCGACGAGGGCTTCGAGCACCCGGGGGTGGCCTCCGTCGTACAGCGGCAGGTTCGGCTCCTCCGTCACCTGGAGGGTCGCGACACGCGTCCCGTGACGGCGGACGAGGTCACGGACGAAGGCCACGTAGCCCGCGACGTCGCCGCTGTGCGAGCGGTACTGCGCGACCAGGTCGAGTGCGCGCCCGTCGGTGGCGTACCGTTCGACGCGCTCGGGGGCCTGCGGGTAGACGTCTCCGGGATCGGCGAAGCTGACGTAGCCGCGGACCAGGAAGGGCCCGCCGTCAGGGCGCAGGTGGGTGAGCGCCTCGGTGATCCGTCTCGGGTCGTCCGGAGGCCCCTGGAGCACTCCGCCGTTCTCGTCGCCGGCCGCTCCGCCGGGGTAGATCCCGAAGAGAAGGCCGCCCGATGTCATGTGAGGTCCTTTCGGTCGTCGGGCCAGGTCAGGCTTCCTGTGCGGATCTCCTCCGCGGCGCCGGTGACCCAGTCGAGTTCGCCACGGGTCATGTGCAGGGCGTATTCGGCCTCGATGACGAACAGGCGGGGCACCTGTCCCGAGGCCAGCGCGTCGTCGAGGGCCCGCCGGTCCTCGGCCATGGCGGCGCGCAGCCGTTCGGCCCGCTCCAGCAGCGCCGCCCGCGCGCGCTCGGGGCCGAGGGCGCCGAGGTAGGCGACGGCGGTGAGGAAGAGGGGATATTCGCGCCGGGGAACGCGGATCTGCTCGTCGAGCCGACGTACGAAGGCGTCCCGGCCCGCCTCGGTGATCGCGTAGACCGTGCGAGCCGGTCTGTTGCCCTCCTGGACCCTGGCCTTCTCGACGATCCACCCCTCCCCCTCAAGGGCCGTGACCACGTCGTAGAGCGAGCCCCGGTTGATCCGGACGCTGGCGTCCTTGCCGCGTTCCCGCAGCACGACGGCCATCTCGTAGGGGTGCATGGGCCTTTCGAGCAGCAGCCCCAGCACTCCCAGGGCCAGAGGGTTGTCCACACTTCGAGCCATAGTCGCCTCCTGATATCAGGAACCGACTATAGGAGGCGCCGTACGGCACCGCAACGGCGCCCGAAAACGCCCTGAACAGATCACGACATCCGGCCGATCTGGAAGACCGGGATTTCCGCGCCATAATTTGGCCGACAGGACCACATACGATCGGCGCGCAAACGACGGGACAACACGAAACGCCCCGACCCGGGGTTTTCCCACACAACAGAGCGGCCCGTGACCGATTTTTCCTGGTCACGGGCCGAACTTCGCGGATCACTACGAGTGCCCCCGGAGGGACTCGAACCCTCACTCGAACCCTTTTAAGGGGTTTGCCTCTGCCATTGGGCTACGGGGACGCCGTAATCATACGTAACTGACCACTCATCAGAGGAGCACAACTTTGTATCAGGCGTCACACAAACCATGCCACAGCGTTCCGATCTCCGAGACCGCCCCCAGTCCCGGCCGTACGGTGTGAACGCGCGAGCCCCCTCCCGGAACGGACCGGGAAGGGGCTCGCGACGGACGGCGGCCACCTTCGGGTGACCGCCGGGTGGCCGTCAGGTCCTGGCCGCGCTGCGGAACTCCTCACGGGGCGCCTCGATCTCACCGAGCGAGACGGTCTCCCGCTTGAAGAACAGCGCGAGGGTCCAGTCCATCGTCACGCGGACCTTGCGGTTGACGGTCGGCACCCGCGACAGGTGGTAGGTGCGGTGCATGAACCAGGCGAGCAGCCCACGGAGCTTGATCCCGTAGACGTTGGCGACACCCTTGTGCAGGCCGAGCCCGGCGACCGAGCCGACGTACTTGTGGCGGTAGTCGGCCAGCGGCTGGCCGTGCAGGTGCCGGGTGATGTTGTCGGCCAGCACCTTGGCCTGCCGTACGGCGTGCTGGGCGTTGGGCGCGCAGTACTGACCGGGGCTGGTCACGTCGGGCACACCGGCCACGTCGCCCGCCGAGAAGGCGTCCTCGACGCCGGCCACGGTCAGCCGGGTGGTGGTCTTGATCCGGCCGCGCTCGTCCAGGGGCAGGTCCCCGGCGTTGACGACGGGGCTGGGCTTTACCCCCGCGGTCCAGACGATGGTGGCCGCCTCGAACTCCTCACCGTCGGAGAGCTTCACCAGGCCGCCCTCGCAGGAGTCGAGGCGGGTGTTCATCTTGACCTCGATGCCGCGCTCACGCAGCTGCTCGGCGGTCCACTTGCCCATCTCGGGGCCGACCTCGGGCAGGATGCGGTCCGTCGCCTCGACGAGGACCCAGCGCATGTCCTTGCGGGAGACGTTGCGGTAGTAACGGACGGCGTCGACGGCCATGTCCTCAAGCTCGGCCAGCGCCTCGACGCCCGCGAAGCCGCCGCCGACCACGACGAACGTCAGCGCCCTGCGGCGCAGCGCCTCGTCCTCGTCGGTCTCGGCGCGGTCGAGGAGTTCGAGCACCCGGTTGCGCAGCGCGATGGCCTCACCGACCGTCTTGAAGCCGATCGCGGCGTCGGCCAGACCCGGGATGGGCAGCGTGCGCGAGACCGATCCCGCCGCCATGACGAGGATGTCGTAGCCGATGTCGTGCGGGGTGCCGACATTCGGCTCGAAGGCCACGGTCTTGGCCGCGTGGTTGACCTTGGTGACCTTGCCGTTGAGGATCGTCGCCTTCGACAGCACCCGCCGCAGCGGGACGACGACGTGCCGGGGCGAGAGGTTTCCCGCCGCCGCCTCGGGAAGGAACGGCTGGTAGGTCATGTGGGATTCGGGGGTGAGAACGGTGATCCGGACGCTACCGTCGCGCAGTTCCTTACGAAGGGTGTGCTGCAGACGCAGCACGGTGTAGAGCCCGACGTAACCTCCGCCGACGACCACGATGTGCTTGGCGGTACGGTTCACTTCGACGCCATCCTTAGGTCGATGCCTTGTGAAAGCTTTCACAAGCATACGTCTCCCTCGAAAACCAGACCAGGCACCCCCTGTGTAACTTTCGCCATAGTTTCCAGAACAGCGAGAAAATCCGGACATTTCAGAGCGAAGTTTTGACGATCTTCTCTTTGTGATCGAGTTCACAAGCTCCGCAACACGTTTGCCCTGGTCAGAAGGGTGTCGAGCATCTCGGCCGTCACCCGGCCGGTGAACGTGTTCTGCTGGCTCGGGTGGTAGCACCCGAGAAGACGGGCCGTTTTCCCGCCACGGGAGATCTCGACCTCGGCGCCGTGTCCGAAGGGCGGCCTGCGGGAGGGCAGGACGTACCCGGCCTCCCGTAGCGCGGGCCAGATCGCCTGCCAGGCGAATCCCCCGAGCACGACGATCACCCGGACGCTGTCGGCGACCAGTTCGATCTCCCTGGCCAGCCAGGGGAAGCAGGCCGTACGCTCGGCCGGCTCCGGCTTGTTGCCCGGCGGGGCGCAGCGCACCGAGGCCAGCATCCGGGCGCCGACAAGCCGCTGCCCGTCCCCGGCGCGCGTGCTGGTCTCCTGTACGGCGAGCCCCGTCCGGTACAGCGAGGCGAACAGCCAGTCTCCGCTGCGGTCACCGGTGAAGATCCTCCCGGTGCGGTTGCCGCCGTGCGCCGCGGGGGCGAGCCCCACGATGAGGACCTCCGGCCTGTCCTCTCCCCACCCGGCGATGGGCCTGCCCCAGTAGGTCTCCTCCGCGAAGGCCCGCCGTTTGACCGTCGCCACCTCCTCCCGCCAGGAGACCAGGCGTGGGCAGGCCCGGCAGACGGACTGCCTGGCGGTCAGTTCACCGAGCGTACGGCTCGCCGCCGCCAGCCGTACGACCTGGGCGGGGTCGTGGGCGACGGGGGTGTCCGGCAGGGCGGGGTCTTCGGGCCAGCCGGACCCTGGAGGAACGAATGTCATGTCCTCGATCGTGCCAGGAGGAAACACGCCCTTAACCTCGGGCACGCGAAAGCGGCGCCCGCCTGAGGCGAGCGCCGCTCTCTCAACTCGTTTCCGCCCCCGCGTCAGACGTGGGGCGGGCCGTCACGGAGCCGGGAGGGTTCCCCCGGCACGCGCTCAGGCCTGGCAGACCGCGTTGAAGTTCACCGACTGCGAGCCGGCCCCGTCGATCGCCAGCTTCGCGCTGCCGCCGTGGGTGCCGTTCGTCGCCTTGGTGAAGGTCACGGTCTTGGTGCCGGCCTCGGTGAAGACCAGCGGGCCGGACTCGACGGTCACGCCGTCAACGGTCCAGCGGTAGGTGAGCGTGGTCGCGCCACTGGCGTAGATCTGGCCGGAGCCGGACAGGGAGGCCGCGGGGCAGGCGCCCGCGGTCTGCGTGGCCGAGACGCTCTCGCCCACGACCCAGACCTTCACCTCGGGAGCGGGGGCCTGGCAGGTGACCTTGCCCTCGACGGTGCCGGTGGTCGAACCACGGTAGAGCTCGATCGCCCGCTTGCTCGTCCCGGAGGCCGAGGCGCCCCAGGAGTCGGTCACGGTGCGGGACTGGTAGCCGTGGCCACCGAAGTAGACGTCCTGCCAGGAACCGGCGACGCCGTCACGGATCCAGCGGTACTTGACGCTGCCACGACCCTCGGAGACCGAGATCGTGCCGGTGAAGTTACGGGTGACCGGGCAGGTGCCGGTGTAGGAGTCGGGAGCGCTGACGGACGCGGTCACCTTCGGCGACTCGTCCTTGCACCAGACCCTGAAGCCGACGCGGTTGGAGGAGTTCTGAACCGGGTCCACGATCTCCAGAACGGCCCAGCCGCTGAGGCTGTGACGCGGCCTGATCACGTGGAACACCTTGGTCGAGCTGCTGACGCGGACGACGTCACGGTCGACGACGTCACCGTTGACGACCCAGCGGTACCGCACCCAGGTGGGGCTGGAGGCGGTGATGCGGCCGACCAGCGTGGCCTGGCAGTTGCCCTCGTTGACCCACGCGCGGGCGCCGACGCCGACCTGGATGACTTCCTTGCCGCCGCCCTCGTCGCCACCACCACAGGAAACCCGGAAGCTTCCCTTCTTGGAGGTCGCGCCCCTGGGGGCCAAGACCTGCAGGGCCTGCCAGCCCTTGACGTCACCCTTGAACTTCGAGGTCTCCTTGACGGTGACCGACTTGTTGCCCTTGCCCTTCAGAACAAGGGTCTTGACCTTGCTCTTGGAGCCGTCGCCGCGCAGCCAGCGGTAGGCGACGGTGGTCCGGGAGGCGACGGCCTTCACCTTGACGGTCGAGGAGAAGGTCACGTTGACGGGGCAGTCACCCTTGTAGTTCGAGGGGGACGCCTTGGGGGTGCCGACCGAGACCGCGGGCCTCGGCTTGGCGACGGCCGTGGCGGCCGTCTGGGTGGATGCGCTCGCAGCGGCCGCGGGCGAGGCCATCAGGGCCGTCGCCATCGTCGCCAGCATGGCCGTGCCGGCGCTCACCGCGGCTAGCCTGCGTGCTAGTCCGGACTTCATGAGGGGTTGCTCCGTTTCGTTAGGAAGCGAATGCGCTCCGGAGACGGTTGCCGCCCCGACACCAGCTGTGCCGGGCCCCACGGCAAAGCCTCGCTAAAGCCCCTTTACCTAATCATGAACGGAACGATCTCTCAATACCCCATCAACAAGTCAAATGTCTAGATCTCATTAAAGTTTAGATGTCAGCCATGCGATTCCATCGAGGATGTCACGTTCGCTGACAACGACTTCGTCGAATCCGTACCGCTGCAGGACGCGGTCGAGAATGAGGGCACCCGCGCCGATGACGTCCACCCGGCCGGGATGCATGACCCCTATGGCCGCGCGTTCCTCGTGGGTCATCCCCAGCAGTCGACGGGAAATCTCATGCGCCCGATTTGCCGGAATTCGCGAGTGGTGAATTTTATCCGGGTCATATTCCGGCAGGTCAAGCGCTATTCCCGCGACGGTCGTCACCGAGCCCGCGAGACCCACCAGCGTCAGCGCCCGCTCTACCGGAACCTTCTCCGCGACCCGGTCGAGCGCGTCGTCGATGTCGGAGGTGATGGCCTCGACCACCTCGGGGGACGGCGGCGCCGTCGAGCCACGCAGGTGCCGCTCGGTCAGCCTGACGCAGCCGATGTCCACCGAGATCGCCTCCTCGGCGTGCGTCGAACCGAGCACGAACTCGGTCGAGCCACCGCCGATGTCGAACACGAGGTAGGGCGGCCTGGTTCCCTCCGGGGTCGGCAGGCCGGTCTCCGGCGAGAGCCGTACCAGGTCACGGGTGGCCCCGGTGAAGGACAGCTCGGCCTCCTCGGCTCCGGTGATCACCTCGGGCTCGACGCCGAAGATCTCCCTGACACCGTCGACGAAGTCCTGGCGGTTGGCGGCGTCCCTGGTCGCGCTGGTGGCGACGACCCGCACCGCCGAGGCGCCGTGCCGTTCGATGAGCCCGGCGTAACCGCGCATCGCGGCGAAGGTGCGTTCGAGCGCCTCCGGGGCCAGCCTGCCGGTCCTGTCGACGCCCTGTCCCAGCCTGACGATCTCCATCTGACGCTCGACGTCGGTCAGGACGCCCCCGTCGATGTCGGCGATGAGCAGGCGGACGGAGTTGGTGCCACAGTCGATCGCGGCGACACGGGTCACATGGTCTCCTCGTTGGTTGTCGTGTCTGAAGACTGGGTTTCCCCGGCGCAGCAGGGGCCGTCCGCCCACCACTCGCCGAGCGCGTCCAGCGCCTCGCGGCCGAACGGGTTGGTCCCCGGCGCCGCCAGTTCGTGCCCGACCAGGGCGTGCAGGCACTTGACCCTGACCGGCATGCCCCCGGTGCTCTGCATGTCCCTGGGCAGCGGCTCGATGCCCAGCTCGGCCGCGGCCTTGTCGCGGCGCGCGACGTAGTCGTCGTGCGCGGCCTGGTAGGCCCGGGCCAGCTCGGAGTCCTCGGCCAGCCTGGCCTGCATGTCCCGCATCATCCCCGAGGTTTCGAGCCTGCCGATGGCCGAGGCCGCCCTGGGGCAGGTCAGGTAGAACAGCGTCGGGAACGGCGAGCCGTCGGGCAGCCTGGGAGCCGTCTCGACCACGTCCGGCAGTCCGCACGGACAGCGGTGCGCGACCGCCCGCAGACCCCGTGGGGTCCGGCCGAGCTGCCGCTCCACAGCCGCGACGTCGCGGTCGTCAACCATCTGTGACACCCCCTGAAAGACGACATCCAGGGTATCGGGGTCATCCGCCGGTCCCGGCCACCTTCGCACCGGTTCCCGAGTCCGCCGCCTCGACCGACTCCCAGAGCGTCTGGTACCACGGCGACGTCACGGCCTTCTTCCCCCCGGCCGGGATGCTTCCGCCCTGCCCCTGGCTCTGGCCCTGCCGCTCCCGCATGACGACGTAGCACTTGCGGCCCGGGTCGCAGTAGAAGAGCCGCTCCCTGCCCTGCCGCTTGATGTAGCCGGGGTCGAAGTGCTGGCGGTAGCGGTCCTCCTGCTCCTTGATCTCGGCCAGTTCCCTGGCCCGTTGCTGTTCGAGCTGGGCGATGTAGCGCCGCTGCGCGACGTACTCCCTGATCGGGTAGGCGAGGCTCATGGCGATCGCGCACACCACGATCGCGAGGACCGCGGCCCGTCCCGTCAACTGCGGCCGTCTCGCCACCCGCGCCTCCCCGTCCCCGCTCGCTTCGCCCGCCTCGCCGTACGGCCGGGCCCTGAGCGCCCGCCGTATGGCTCGCGCCCGAGCAAATCGGGCGCAAGCCATACAGGCGAAACTACCGCTGGAAGCGCGGGAAAGCGGCGCGACCCGCGTAGCGGGCGGCGTCGTCGAGCAGTTCCTCGATGCGCAGCAGCTGGTTGTACTTGGCCACGCGGTCGGAGCGGGCCGGGGCGCCGGTCTTGATCTGACCGCAGTTGGTGGCCACGGCGAGGTCGGCGATCGTGGTGTCCTCGGTCTCGCCGGAACGGTGGCTCATCATGCAGCGGTAGCCGCTGCGGTGCGCCAGGTCGACCGCCTCGAAGGTCTCCGTCAGGGTGCCGATCTGGTTGACCTTGACCAGCAGGGCGTTGGCGGTGCCCTCGGCGATGCCCCGGCCGAGCCGCTCGGGGTTGGTCACGAACAGGTCGTCACCGACGATCTGGATCTTGTCGCCGAGCGCCTTGGTGATGGCCTTCCAGCCCTCCCAGTCCTCCTCGTTCAGCGGGTCCTCGATGGAGACCAGCGGGTAGTTGGCGACCAGGTCCTCGTAGAAGGCCACCAGTTCGGCGGAGGAGAGGCCCTTGCCGTCGATGGTGTAGACGCCGTCGGAGTGGAACTCCGAGGCCGCGACGTCGAGCGCGAGGGCGACGTCCTCACCGGGCACGTAACCCGCCCGCTCGATGGCGACCAGGATCAGGTCGAGCGCGTCACGGTTGGAGGGCAGGTTGGGCGCGAAACCGCCCTCGTCGCCGAGCCCGGTGGCGTAGCCCTTCTCCTTGAGCACGGCCTTGAGCGCCTGGTAGACCTCGGTGCCCATTCGCACGGCCTCACGGAACGACTCGGCTCCGATCGGCGCGATCATGAACTCCTGGATGTCGACGTTGGTGTCGGCGTGCGCGCCACCGTTGAGGATGTTCATCATCGGCACGGGCAGCACGTGCGCGTTCGGGCCACCGAGGTAACGGAACAGCGGCAGCTCCGCGCTCTCGGCCGCCGCCTTCGCCACGGCGAGGGAGACACCGAGGATCGCGTTCGCGCCGAGACGGCTCTTGTTCGGCGTGCCGTCGAGGTCGATCATCACCTGGTCGATGCTGCGCTGCTCGGCCGCGTCGAACCCGAGAATCTCGTCGGCGATCTCGTCGGTCACCCCGAGCACGGCCTTCTCGACGCCCTTGCCGCCGTAGCGGTTGTCGCCGTCACGCAGCTCGACGGCCTCGAACTGACCGGTCGAGGCGCCGCTCGGCACCGCTGCGCGCCCCTCGCTGCCGTCGTCGAGCAAGATGTCGACCTCAACCGTCGGGTTGCCCCTGGAGTCAAGGATCTCGCGGGCGGTGACACCCTCGATGGAAGCCACGAAGCGCTCCTAAAGTCGCAGGACAGATTGCCGCAGAAGCCTATCGAGGCCTACCTCCCAGTACGGTGGGCGGCTTCCCCCTTCGAATTCCGGATGTGCTCAAATCAGAACCATGAGCCAAGCCACGGCACTCGACCGGGTCCGTGAACTGCTGGACCCCACCCTGCTCGGCCTGGCGGGACGGGACGCCACGGCCGGCGGCTACCTGGACCTGCTCGGCGCGGAGCCCGCCGGATCGCCCGTCCAGTGGCTGATGCGTTCGGGATTCCTGCCGGGAATCTACGAGCGGGTCTGGCGCCCGGCGGTCCTCGGGGCGATGAAGGGCCCCTTCGGGCCGGGCACCCGCCAGGAGCTGGCGCTGGTCGGCAGGATGCTCGAACTCGGACCCGGCGACCGGGTGCTGGACGTCGCCTGCGGGCCGGGCAACGTGACCCGGGCGCTGGCGGACGGCGTCGGCCCCGCGGGCCTGGCCGTCGGCCTGGACGCCTCGGCGTCGATGCTCGCCCGCGCGGTGCGCGACACCCGGGCGCGTGACCTCGGCAACGTCGGCTACGTCCGGGGTGACGCCGCCGGCCTGCCGTTCCTGCCCGGCTGCTTCGACGCGGTCTCCTGCCTGGCGGCGCTCTACCTGTTCGAACACCCCTTCGAGGCTCTCGCCGGGATGGCCAGGGTCCTCAGGCCGGGCGGCAGGATCGCCGTCATGACGACCAGGCGGGTGCCGTACGGCGGGCCGCTCAACGCCCTCGTCGGCGTGGCCTCGGGGGTGCGCCTGTTCGGGGACGAGGAGGTGGTCGAGGCCCTGAACAGGCTCGGCTTCTCCGGCCTGCGCCACCGCGCCTACGGCCTCGTCCAGTTCGTCAACGGCCGTCTGGTCTGACCCGGTTCAGGCCTCCCCGGTCTCCCCCGCCTCCCAGGCGCGGACCCGGTCGCGGTAGCGGCGGGCGGTGGCGCGCAGTTCGGCCTCGGGGTCGAGACCGGCCTCGTGCGCCCGCCGTACGAGGGCGAACAGGCGCGCTCCCAGGTCGTCTCCGGCGGCCTCGGGATCGACGAGCAGGCCGTCCGGTGCGCCGACCCGCCCCGCGCGCCGGATGAGCTGCGCCGCCAGGGAGAGAGCGGGCTGGCCCATCGGGACCCCGTCGAGGACGGACCCGGCGTCGCCGTCGTTCTTGGCCGCGCGCTCGGCGGCCTTGATGGCCTCCCAGTTGTCGCCGACCTGCTCGGCGCCGGTGACCTTGACGTCCGCGAACACGTGCGGGTGGCGGCGGACGAGCTTGGCGACGATCCCGTCGGCCACGTCGTCGATGTCGAACCCGCCCTCCCCCGCGGAGCGCTCACGGGCGAGCCTTGCGTGGAAGGCCACCTGGAGGAGCAGGTCGCCGAGTTCCTCACGCAGCGCGGCGTGGTCGCCCTCCTCGATGGTCTCCAGCACCTCGTAGGCCTCCTCAAGGAGGTACGGCGCCAGCGACTCGTGGGTCTGTTTGGCGTCCCACGGGCAGTTCGTCCTGAGACGGTCCATCACCTCGACCAGGTCGAGCAGCCGCCCGCCCGGCAGGTCGTACGACCCCGGCACCACCTCGATCACCGGCGGGTCGTCGAGGGCGAGCGCCGCGTGCCCGACCGCGCGCATCAACGCCTCGTCGGCCCCGAGCCAGACCACGGTCCCGTCACGGGCCTCGCGCACCAGGGCCGCCGGATCGGGCTCGACGACCTCGACGGTGACGCCGGCCTCCTCCAGATGGGGCAGGTGCGGATGTCCGGCGGAGCCGGTGCGCACCGGCCCCTCCCTCAGGACCTGCCACGCGTGGTGGCTGAGCAGCCCGGGGGCGACCCTGGGCGAGGTGGTGACGACGATCAGGGGCATGCCCCCGAGACTACTGGGCCCGTGCGGCGGGAGGGATCGCGCCGAAACGGCCCGCGTCCACGAACAGTTGCGGAGACTGCTCGCTGCGGTTGTCGTTCAGCACGCCGTAACGCGGGCTCCAGGTGACCTTGACGGCCTGCAGGTCCTTGATCGCCTGGGCCTGGCCCCGCTGGAGCGCCTCCTGGTCGGCGCCGCCGCCGTACTTGGCCATGAGCTTGGTGAGCATCAGACCGGCCTTGGTGAACTCGCGCGAGTGCGACGGCGCGACGGCCTGCTGGAGCATCCGCTGCTCGTGCTGGGCCTCGCCACCGGAGGCGGCGACCACCTGGTCGATCTCGGCCTCGGTGACCGTGATGCCCTGCCGCTCGGCCGCCTTGGTGTACTGCTTGGCGGTGGCCAGCTGGAACAGCACCACCTGCGGGACGCTGCCGGGGAACTGCAGGTCAGCGGGGGAGACGTTGGCCTTGGCGAGGGCCTCCTCGTACTCCTTGACGCTGCTGTCCAGCTCGCCGGTGCTGATCCGCTCACCGCCGACGATGGCGGCGGTGCCTGCCTGCCCCGGAGAGCAGGCGGTCAGCGCGGCTCCTGCGGCGGCGACCGCCAGGATGACGCGCAGTCGAGTCGACTTCACTTGCGATCCCTTCAC
Organism: Streptosporangium sp. NPDC020145; assembly: GCF_040631275.1. Lineage (NCBI taxonomy): Bacteria > Bacillati > Actinomycetota > Actinomycetes > Streptosporangiales > Streptosporangiaceae > Streptosporangium > Streptosporangium sp. NPDC020145. The sequence continues at coordinate 300,288 of NZ_JBEXZT010000007.1, forward strand.
GACAGACGCCGTTTACTTTACCGGCTGGTTCTCAAGGAACATCGCCTGGACCAGGTCACCGCACCACCTGAGCAGGTCCAGGTCGCGCAGCGGCTGGCCGCCGAGCGGCCTGGTCTTCGGCACGGGTACGAGCAACGTACCGGCCGCCTGCTTCAGCAGTGCCTTCGGGTACAGCCTCTGCAGCCTGACCTGCTGGGAGTCCCTCAGGTCCACGGGGGCGAAGCGGATGTTCTGCCCCTGGAGGGTGACGTCGGTCAGCCCCGCCGTACGGGCCCGGATCCTGAAGCGGGCGACCTCAAGGAGGTTCTCGACCGGCTGGGGCGGCCTGCCGTACCGGTCGAGGAGCTCGTCACGGACCGCGGCGACCTGCTCGTCGGACTCGACGGCGGCGATGCGCTTGTAGGCCTCCAGGCGCAGTCGCTCGGAGGTCACGTAGTCGTGCGGGATGTGCGCGTCGATCGGCAGCTCGACCTTGACGTCGGCGCGTTCCTGGGTGACGGGGGCGCCGGACAGCTTGGCCTTCTGCTCCTGGACGGCCTCGGCCATCATCCGCACGTACAGGTCGAAGCCGACTCCCGCGATGAACCCGGACTGCTCGGCACCGAGGATGTTGCCCGCGCCCCGGATCTCCAGGTCCTTCATCGCCACGTACATGCCCGCGCCCATCTCGGTGTGCTGGGAGATGGTGGCCAGGCGCTCGTGGGCGGTCTCGGTGAGCGGCTTCTCCGGCGGGTACAGGAAGTAGGCGTAGCCGCGCTCACGGCCACGCCCGACCCTGCCACGCAACTGGTGGAGCTGGGACAGGCCGTAGTTGTCGGCCCGGTCGACGATCAGCGTGTTGGCGTTGGGCACGTCCAGGCCCGACTCGACGATCGTGGTCGAGACGAGCACGTCGAACTCGCGCTCCCAGAAGCCCACCATGATCCGTTCGAGCTGGTGCTCCTGCATCTGGCCGTGCGCGACGGCGATCCTGGCCTCGGGAACCAGTTCGTGCAGCATGGCCGCGACCTTGTTGATGCTGGAGACCCGGTTGTGCACGAAGAACACCTGGCCGTCGCGCATCAGCTCGCGCCGGATGGCGGCGGCGATCTGCTTGTCGTCGTACGGCCCGACGAAGGTGAGGATCGGGTGCCGCTCCTCCGGCGGGGTGAGGATCGTCGACATCTCCCGGATGCCGGTGAGGCCCATCTCCAGTGTGCGCGGGATCGGCGTCGCGGACATGGCCAGCACGTCGACCTGGGTCCGCAGGTGCTTCATGGCCTCCTTGTGCTCGACGCCGAAGCGCTGCTCCTCGTCGATGATGATCAGGCCGAGCTCCTTGAACCTGATCTCCGGGGAGAAGAGCCTGTGGGTGCCGATCACCACGTCGACGGAGCCCTCGCGCAGTCCCTCCATCGTCGCCTTGGCCTCGGCGTCCGTCTGGAAGCGCGAGAGCGGCCTGACGTTCAGCGGGAATCCGGAGAAACGCTCGGTGAAGGTCGACAGGTGCTGCTGGACCAGCAACGTCGTGGGCACGAGCACCGCGACCTGCTTGCCGTCCTGGACCGCCTTGAACGCCGCCCGCACCGCGATCTCGGTCTTGCCGTAGCCGACGTCGCCGCAGATCAGCCTGTCCATCGGGACGGCCCGCTCCATGTCGCGCTTGACCTCGTCGATGGCCTCCAGCTGGTCGCCGGTCTCGGCGTAGGGGAAGGCGTCCTCCATCTCCCGCTGCCAGGGGGTGTCGGTCCCGAAGGCGTGCCCGGGTGAGGCCATCCTGGCGGAGTAGAGGCGGATCAGCTCCCCGGCGATCTCCTTGACCGCCTTCTTGGCCTTGGTCTTCGCCTTGGCCCAGTCGGCGCCGCCCATCCGGTTGAGCGTGGGGGCCTCTCCGCCGACGTAGCGGGTGACCTCGTCGAGCTGGTCGGTCGGCACGTAGAGGCGGTCACCCTTGGCGTACTCGATCACGAGATACTCGCGGGTCGCGCCCTGCACGGTCCGCTGCGCCATCTCGACGTAGCGTCCGACGCCGTGCTGCTCGTGCACCACGTGGTCGCCGACCTTGAGCTGGAGCGGATCGACCATGTTGCGCCGCTTGGAGGGCAGCCTGCGCATGTCCTTGGTCGAGGCCTTCTGCCCAACCAGGTCCAGATGCGTCAGCACGGCCAGCCCCGGCGCGACGAAACCGTGCTCGACCAGGCCGGTCGTGACGTGCACGACCTTGGGGTCGGGGGCCGTGTCGAGCCCGGCCTCAAGACGGGCGGGCAGGTCCACGCCCTTGAGCAGCTCGACCATGCGTTCGGCGGGGCCGTGGCCCTCGCTGAGCAGCACGACGGCCCTGTCCTCCTCAAGCCAGCCCTTGATGTCGCCGAGCGCCCGCTGGGTGTCGCCCCGGTAGCTCTCCGCCTCCTTGGCGGGCAGGAGCAGCCCGTCGCCCAGGTCGTCGCCGCCGAACGGCGCGATCGACCACCAGGGCTGGCCCAGCTCCCGCGCGTGGTCGCGGACCTCCTCAAGGCTGCGGAAGGCCGCCGCCCCGAGGTCGATGGGCGCCTCGCCGCCCGAGGCGGCGTTGATCCACGACGCCTCAAGGAACTCCTGGCTGGTGCGCACCAGTTCCTCCGCCCGTCCCCTGATGCGCTCGGGGTCGCAGACGAACACCGCGGCGCGCGCGGGCAGGTGGTCAACCAGCAGGTCCATCTCCCCGGCGAGCACGGGCGCGAACGCCTCCATGCCCTCGACGGCGACCCCCTCGGCCAGCTGCCCGAGGATCTCGGTCAGCGCCGGGTGCTCCTCGGCCAGCAGCCGTGCCCGCTCCCTGACCTCCTCGGTCAGCAGCAGCTCCCGGCAGGGGGCCGCGAACAGGCCGCCCTCGGCCACCTCAAGGGAGCGCTGGTCGGCGACCTTGAACCAGCGGATCTCCTCGACGGTGTCGCCCCAGAACTCAAGGCGCAGCGGGTGCTCCTCGGTGGGCGGGAAGACGTCGAGCAGCCCGCCCCTGACCGCGACCTCGCCGCGCTTCTCCACCATGTCGACCCGGCTGTAGCCGTTCTCGACGAGCTGGGCGACGACGGCGTCGAGGTCGGCGTCCTGACCGGCGCGCAGCCGTACCGGGCGCAGGTCGCCCAGGCCCCGCACGATCGGCTGGAGCACGGCCCTGACCGGGGCGACGATCACCCGCAGCGGCCCGGCGGCGGCGTCGCCCGCGACGGGGTGCGCCAGCCTGCGCAGTACGGCCAGCCGCTGCCCGACCGTGTCGCTGCGCGGTGAGAGGCGCTCGTGCGGCAGGGTCTCCCAGGCGGGGAAGACCGCGACCGAGTCACCGTCGATGAGGCTGGTCAGCGCCGCGGCGAGGTCCTCGGCCTCGCGGCCGGTCGCGGTCACCGCGAGAACGGTCCGCGCGCCGTCCTCGGCCCCGTCCCTGGACAGCGCGGCCACGGTGAACGGCCGCAGCGCGGGCGGCGCGATCAGCGAGACGTCGGAGAGGTCGCCCCCGCGCACGTCACGGAGGACGGAGGCCAGCTTCGGCTCTCCAGCGACAAGGTCAAGTAGTCCGGAAAGGCTCATCAGATTCGCCCACAGCCCCACGACGGCAACACGGCAGGCCCCGGGCCGGGTCCGGCACGGGGCTCTCCCAGGCTACCGGTGTTCGCCCACGGTGTTCCGGCCCGCCGTCCGCCCGGTGGGCACGTGGGGCCCCTGGGGCGGGGACCGCAATCGTCACCGTCGGGCGATGGCCAATGCGCGACTATCGGTGCGCAATTGACTACTGTCGGTTGCATGTCTGAGGTACGGTCGGTCGTCTCGCGGGACGACATATTCAGCAGGCGGATTCGTGAGCAGGCGGCGGGGCAGCCCGGCAGACGGCTGGACATCCTGGTCGCCGGGTGCGGATGGCCGGAGCCGCTCGACCTCGAAGGGGTCCAGGCGCGGGTCACCGGGATCGACGAGGACCTGCCCGCGCTGCGGGTGAGCGCGGGGGCCCGCAAGGACCTCGACGCGCTGGCGCTGGGAGATCTGCGCTCGGTGCCTGTGCCGCCCCGCGCGTTCGACGTCCTGCACGTACCGTTCCTGCTCGAACGGATCGAGCACCCGGAGCTGGTGCTCGACCGGCTGCTCGCCGGGTTGCGCCCGGGCGGCCTGGTGCTGCTGCGGATGCGCGACCGCGCCTCGGCCTACGGCACGTGCGAACGGCTGCTGCCCAACGTGCTACGGCGGCTGCTGTGGCCGAAGCTGGCCCCCGAGGGCGCGGTCGGCCCGCTGCGCCCCTTCTACGGCGAGATCACCTCGCGCGAGGGGATGCACTCCTACTGCCTGACACGCGGCCTGATGGTGACCGACGACGTGTCGGCCACGAGCGGCCCGGCGCTGAGCGGGTCGAAGCACGCCCTGGTCAAGCTCGTCTGCTCCATGGTCGAGACCGTCTCCCGGGGGCGGCGGCCCGCCTCGCACGACGAGATCACCATGGTCGTCCGCAAGCCGCAGAACCACTTCGCCCGGTTGATATGAGCCGGAGGGGTTGGTGTGGGACAACTGGAGTAGGTAAGGTGATGAAATCCGACTAAGTTGATCGGGATTGTGGAGCAAATGACGGCCCCTTTCGAGTGGACCCCCGACGCCCATGAGCTGGCCGACCTGGAGCTGCTGCTCTCCGGTGCCTTCCAGCCTCTGACGGGCTTCATGAGCTCGGCCGACGCGCACTCCGTCGACGGGCGCGGCGTCCTGACGGACGGCACGAGCTGGCCCGCGCCGGTCACGTTCGCGCTGCCCGACGACCACCCGGCCGCCCCCGGCGACCGGGTCACGCTGCGCGACCCCGAGGGCGCCGCGCTGGCCGTGCTCACCGTCACCGACCGGCACGACGGCCTCGTCGCCGGTCCGGTCGAGGCGCTCGACGCCCCGGAGCACGGCCCCTTCGCCAGGTTGCGCCTCACCCCGGCGGAGATCCGCAAGGAGCTGGGTGAGCGGCCCGCGCTCGCGGTCACCATGCGCGGCCCGCTGGACGACCTCGGCGAGATCGAGGCGACCGCGCGGGAGCTGGGCGCCGTGGTGCTGCTGCTGCCGCTGGCGTTCGGTGAGAACGGCCCCGCGGTGGTCCGCGCGGCGCTGAAGGCGCGTGAGAGGCTCGGCGAGGATGCCCTCCTGGCCGTGGTGCCCCTGGCCCGCAGAGACGACCCCAGCATCGATCTGGAGCTGCGTGAGCGTGTCGCGGAGGCCTACGGCGCCACCGAGCACCTGGCGGGCCCCGAGCCGGTGACGCTGCCCGGCCCGCCGCACCGGCGCGGCCTGGTGGTCTTCCTCACCGGCCTGTCCGGCTCAGGGAAGTCCACCGTGGCCAGGGGTCTGCGGGACGCGCTGCTCGAACGCGGCGGCCGTACGGTCACCTATCTGGACGGGGACGTGGTCAGGCGGCTGCTGTCCGCGGGGCTGACCTTCTCCAAGCAGGACCGCGACCTGAACATCCGCAGGATCGGGTTCGTCGCCGCGGAGGCGGCCAGGCACGGCGGGCTGGCGATCTGCGCGCCCATCGCGCCCTACGCCGCGACCCGCGAGGAGGTCAGGGAGATGGTCGAGGCGGTCGGCGCCGACTTCCTGCTGGTCCACGTGGCCACTCCGCTCGAAGAGTGCGAGCGCCGTGACCGCAAGGGGCTCTACGCCAAGGCGCGCGCGGGTCTCATCCCCGAGTTCACCGGGATCTCCGACCCCTACGAGGAGCCCGACGACGCCGACCTGGTCGTCGACACCACCTCGATCAGCGTGGACCAGGCGGTACGGCAGGTGCTCGACCCGTTGATCCGGGGAGGGTGGGTCCGTTGACCCCGGGGCCCGGGGCGCCGGGCCCCCGCAACGGGCGGCCCCGCGCCGCCCGCCACACAGTGACCCTGAATGACCCAGAGTGACCGAGAATGACCGAGAAATGGTGAGCGACCGATGGCCATCGACATCCCCCTGGCAGCCGGCTCCTTCATCGTCGCGATCATCGTCGGGCTGACCGGCATGGGCGGCGGCGCGTTGATGACGCCGATGATGTTGCTGTTCTTCAACGTCCCTCCCCTGGCCGCCGTCTCCAGCGACCTGGTCGCCTCCGCCGTCATGAAGCCGGTGGGCGGGGTCGTCCACATGCGGCGCGGGACGGTGAACCTGCGCCTGGTCGGCTGGCTGTGCGCGGGCTCGGTGCCCGCGGCCTTCTGCGGGGTCTTCGCCGCCAGGGCCTTCGGGGACGGCGAGCAGGTCCAGGAGGTGGTCAAGTACGCCCTGGGTGTTGCCCTGCTGCTGGCGGTCGTCGGGCTGGTCACCAAGGCCTGGATGTCACGTGACGACCAGGGGAAGGCCTCGGCGGAGCTGTCGTCCATCGTCGTGCGCCCTATTCCGACCTTACTGGTCGGTACGGTCGGAGGCTTGGTCGTCGGCATCTCGTCGGTCGGCTCGGGTTCGCTGATCATCGTGGCGCTGCTCGCGCTGTATCCGGCGCTGAAGGCCAACCAGCTCGTCGGCACCGACCTGGTCCAGGCCGTGCCGCTGGTCGCCTCGGCCGCCCTCGGCCACCTGCTGTTCGGCGACTTCCAGCTGTCCATCACCACCTCCCTGCTGGTCGGCTCGATCCCCGGTGTCTACATCGGCGCCAGGATCTCCGCCTGGGCACCGGGCGGCGTCATCCGCGCGCTGCTCGCGGTCGTGCTGCTCGCCTCGGCGCTCAAGCTCCTGGGCGTCGGCAACACGGCCCTGCTGTGGAGCGTCGGCGGGATGTCCGTCGTCGGCGCCGTGGCCTGGTCACTTCTGCGGAACCGCGGGGGCGCGCAGGTCGGGGTCGTGCGCGAGGCCGGAAAAGGCCTGTAGGGCCCCCGGGGTGGTGTCGAAGCGGGTGTCCCCCCTCGGGGCGTGCGGCGAGTCGAAGTAGACCAGCGCCTTGATCCGGGGGTAGTCGCGCACCTGCCGCCGTGCCCCGGCGAAAAACCTCTCCTTGAAGGCGGGGTCGCCCGGCCGCTCGAACACGCCCCACTCGGCGAGCATGACGGGCTTGCCCGGCAGGTGCGCGTTCATCCACCGGTAGGCCCCCGGCCAGCGGGCGAACCCCTCGCGGGTCCTGTCGACCAGGTCGCCGAAGTTCCGCACCCGCTCGTCGGCGTAGGGGTCCATCGCCACCCAGTCGACCACGTCGTCGCCGGGGTAGAGCCGGTCGAACCAGGGGCTCGCCCCCCAGTTGGGCGCGCCCATGTAGGTCATGACCGTGACCGCGTTGCGCACACCGTCCCCCCGCAGGCGCAGCACCACGTGCCGGAACATCGCGGCGTAGTCCTCGGCGGTCATACCCGAGCCCGGGCGCTGCCGTACGTCGTTCTCCGGCTCGTGATGGACGGTGAGGAAGAACCTCTCGGGGAAGCTCCCGGTGATGTGCGCGGCCAGCCGGTCGATGCGGGAGTCGATCGCGCCCTTGGCGATCTGCGCCCAGGTGTGGTCGAGGGACGGCTTCCAGTTGACCAGCAGGATTCTGCGGCCCTTCGGGTCACGGGCGATCCGGCGCTCCTGAGGGGTCGGGAACAGCTCGGTGCCCCGGTGGTAGAGGTGCACGATGTCGGCGCGGCGGCCCATGCGCCGTTCGGCGCGGGCGATCGCCCGCTGCGGGGGCCTGCCGGTGAAGATCTCCGGCGCGATCCCCCACCAGGCGCCGCAGGCGGGGACGAGCTTGGCGTCGACCGCGCAGGCGGACGGCCTCACGTCGGCCCGTGCCGGAGTGCTCCGCGGCCGGTCGCGGGAGGCGCCCTCGGAAGGAGCGCACGCCCCGGTTCCGAGCACCAGCGCCAGACCCGAAACGACGAACAACGCCTTCCGCGAAAAAAGCCGCATCGCGGCATCACACAAATACACCGTCAGAACCACCGTTTCCTCACGAACATTCCGACCATTCCGGTCATTCCGGTTTCTGGCTCCGCGGTCACCGCCGCGCCCCAAGCCTGCCACCGCGTGGACGTGCCACGTCACCGGCTTCGCGGTTCCCGAGCCGCCCCCGCATGGCAATCGCAAGGAAATATCGGATAAATGGTGTTTATTTTCTTTCGGCCGCGACGGCGCCCGCCACGAAAATCTTGTGTATCGGATCGAGAAAACAACAGGCGGACCTATAGTTCCTAGCGTTCGAAATCATCGAACCCTCATATCAAACCCCCTCGAAAAGGACTCGAAACATATGAGCCCTCCGCCGGACGCCTCGGTCCGCCGCTCCGGCGGAGACCTGACGGACTACGTGTCCTTCCTCCGCCGCCGCTGGCCGACCATCCTGTTCCTGCTCGCCGGTGGCGCGGGCGCGGGTGCCGTGCTGCTGTGCGTGATCCCCCCCTCCTACACCGCCTCGGCCCAGGTGCTGGTCACCCCGACGGGCCTGCAGGAGCAGACGAACCAGGTCACCAACCGGCAGCGCGAGGCGCTCAACCTCGACACCGAGGCCCAGGTCGCCCAGTCCGCCGTGGTCGCGAGAAAGGCCGGGCGCACGCTCGGCGGCACCCCGGGGCCGGTGGAGGTCTCCGTGCCCCCGAACACCTCGGTCCTGGACATCTCCTACACCGCCTCCGACCCGGCCGCCGCGGCGGCGGGAGCGGGCGCCTACGCCAGGGCCTACCTGGACAACCGGCGCGAGGCCGCGGCACGGGCGATGGACGCCCAGCTGGGGGCGCTCCAGTCCAAGCTGAAGCAGGTCAACGCGAGCCTGTCCGCCGTGGTCGCCTCGCTCCCCAGCCTGCCCAAAGGTACGGCGGAGCGGACCCTGGCCGCGCAGCGGCAGAACGTCCTCGGCCGCCAGGTCTACAACCTCACCGTGAAGTACGACGCGCTGCGGACGGTGGCCGTGACCCCCGGCACCGTGATCAGCGAGGCCGTCCCCCCGACCGCCCCCAGCCAGCCAAGCCCGCCCCTCTACCTCGGCAGCGGCCTGATGGCCGGGCTCCTGACCGGGGTCGGCCTCGCCTGGCTCCGCGACCGCCCTGCCAGGCAGAACGCGCCCGCGACCGGAGGGACGGGACCCGGCGCCGTCCTGCGGGCACGCCCCGAGGAGATCGAGAGACTGGCGGGCGAGGAGGGCGCGGTGCTGCTGGTCAGCGTCGCCGGGATCTCCCCACGCGGGATGGCGCGGGCCGTACGGCGACTCGGAAGGCAGGGCATGCCGGTGGTCGGCGGCCTCCTCACCCCCCCGCCTCCCCCGCAGCGAACGGTGGAGCGCCCCGCCCAGCAGATCCCGCCGCAACCCCCGCAGGACACACCGCGCCATACGCGCAGCGTCGCGTCGCGCCGTGACGAGGCCCCCGGCGACTGGCCCACCTCCTTCCCGGTGAGCCGCCCGACGCCCCGCGCCGCCGGCCGTGCCCCGGAGAGCGTCCCCGAGCCGGGCAGGTGGGTCGCCGGGGCCTCGATGCCCACCGTGCCGATCAGGACGTTGTCCCCGCCAGAGACGGCCTTCCCCCCGTGAGAGGCCTGGACCGGGCGGCCTGGCCGATCGCCGCGCTGCTCGTCGGCTACCCCGTCTGGTGGGCGCTCGGTTTCGGCGGCCTGTCGATCGTCGTACTGGCCCCGGCGATGGCGGCGGTGCTGTGGCGGCGACGGCCGATCAGGGTTCCCCGGGGGTTCGGCCTCTGGCTGATGCTGCTGGCCGGTTACCTCATCAGCGCGCTCATGCTGGGGGAGATGCCGCCGGGGACCTACGGCGACTTCGGTCTCGGGCGGGTGCTCGGCTACCTGATGCGCCTGGCCCTGTACGTCTCCCTGCTGATCATGGTCCTCTACCTGGGCAACCTGACCCAGCGGGAGCTCCCCCAGCTCACCCTGGTGCGCATGCTCGGCGCGCTGTTCGTCACGACCGTCGTGGGCGGCCTGCTCGGGGTTCTCGTCCCCGGCGCCGACCTCACCTCACCGGTCGAGATGGTGCTGCCCCACTGGATCGCCGACAACCCCTACGTGCACAACCTGATCCACCCGACCACGGCCCAGGTGCAGAAGGTCCTCGGCCACGCCTCCCCCCGCCCCGAGGCACCCTTCGAATGGGCCAACGCCTGGGGAAGCAACGTCTCGGTGCTGCTGGTCTGGTTCGTGGTCGGCTGGTGGACGTACGGCGGGCCGCGCAGACGCCTGGCCGTGGCCCCGCTGCTCGCGCTGTGCGCCGTCCCGGTCGTCTACTCCCTGAACCGGGGCCTGTGGATCGGCCTCGGGGTCGCGGCCGTCTACCTGCTGCTGCGCCTGGGTGCGCGGACCCGGATCATGGCCTGCTCGGCCATCGCCGCCGGGGCGCTGCTGCTGCTCCTGAGCCCGTTGCGCACCCTGGTCGCCGAGCGGCTGGACAACCCGCACAGCAACGACATCCGCGCCTTCACCGTCTCGGCGACCGTCGCCGCGGCGCGCACCTCGCCGATCATCGGCTACGGCAACACCAGGAACGCCATGGGCAACCACAACACGATCACCACCGGCAGGACCGACTGGTGCGAGGGGTGCGGCCATCCACCGCTGGGCAGCGACGGTCAGCTCTGGCACCTGATGATCACCCAGGGGTTCGTCGGGGCCGGGCTGTACGTGGCGTTCTTCGTCGGGGCGATCCGCCGCCACTGGCCCGACCGGAGCCCCGTCGGCCTGGCCGGGGTGCTGGTGATGATCCTGACCCTGCTCTACATGTTCGTCTACGACGGGCTGGTCACACCGCTCAGCCTGTATCTGATCTCTTTCGCGCTGCTCTGGAGGAACTCGATGACGAGTGGGGCCGCATGAACGACACCCGTGTCCGGCTGCGCTACCTCACCAGGACGGTCGGCCTGCTGTTCCCCTCGGAAGGCGAGCCCCGCCCCTACAGCCTGCTCCCCCACCGCACGCTTCCCCGCAGGCTGGCGCCCCGCGCGTGGTGGCACCCGGGAAGGAGGGTGCTGGTGCCCTCCGGGGACGACACCATCGAGACCTACCTGAGCCAGGCGCTCGGCACCCCGATCCGGGTCGTGCTGCACGTCCGTCCCCCCAGGCGCGCCAACCGCAAGCCGATCCTCGAAGCCCACGCGCGGGACGGGCTGGCCGCCTTCGTGAAGATCGGCGACACGCCCCGGGTCCGTGACCTCGTCACACACGAGGCGCGCACGCTCGCCATGCTCGCCGACATCCCCCTGAAGACCGTCGTCGCCCCGACCGTGCTCCACCACGGGACGTGGCGCGGCCTGTCCGTGCTCGCGCTGTCCCCCCTGCCCGTACGGCGGAACGCCCGAGCGACCCCCGTGCCCGGCCGTCTCCTCGTCGAGGCCGTCACCGAGATCGGCCACCTGCCCGTCCCGCACAGGCGGGGCTTCGCCTGGCACGGCGACTTCGCCCCCTGGAACATCGCACGCGCGGCGGACGGCAGGCTGCTGGTGTGGGACTGGGAACGGTTCGGCACCGGTGTCCCGTTCGGCTTCGACGCCGTCCACCACCTCTTCCACCGCCTGCTGCGCCGCAACGGCCCGGCGACGACCGCCAGGGCCTGCCTCGCCCAGGCCCTTCCTGCGCTGGCCCCCTTCGGGCTCTCCGCGGCCGAGGCCAAGCTGACGGTGATCCGCTACCTGATCGCGCTGGCTGACCGGCACGCGGCCGACGGCCACGCTCCTCTCGGCCCGCCGGAGCGCTGGCTCAACCCCACCGTCGACTTCCAGGAGCTCCTGTCGTGAAGCCCATGCTGAAACGTTCCGTGCACGCCGTCGCGCGGACCGCAGGCCGGTTCACCGCCGCAGGACGGGTGCTGCCCTCCTTCCTGATCGCCGGGGCGCAGCGCGCGGGCACCACCTCGCTCTACCGGGCGCTCTCCCAGCACCCGCTGATCCTCAAGCCCGGCCTCCACAAGGGGGTGCACTACTTCGACGTGGCCTATGACCGTGGCCTGTCGTGGTACCGGGCGCACTTCCCTCTGCACGCAGGAACCTCCAGGCTGACCCGCCGGTACGGCTGCCGCCCCCACGTCTTCGAGTCCTCCCCCTACTACCTGTTCCATCCGCTGGCCGCCTCCCGCATCGCCCGTGACCTGCCGGGTGTGAAGCTGATCGTCCTGGTGCGCGACCCGGTCGAGCGCGCCTTCTCCGCGCACGCCCACGAACTGGCCAGGGGGTTCGAGACGGAGCCCTCCTTCGCCAGGGCGGTCGAGCTTGAGGAGGAACGGCTCGCCGGAGCCACGGACGGGCTGTGCGCCGCGCCGTACTCGACGAGTCACGCGCACCGTCACCACGCCTACCTCGCCAGGGGCCGCTACGCCGAGCAGCTCGCCCGGTTCGAGCCGCTGATCGGCAGGGACCGGATACTCGTGATCGACAGCGGGCGGTTCTTCGGCGAACCCGAGATCGTCTACGACCGGGTGCTGGAGTTCCTGGGGCTGCCGCACATCGGCGATCCGGTCTTCGAACGGCACAACGCCCGTCCCCGGCCCGGTCCGATGCCCGATTCGTTGCGCCGTGAACTCACCGACCACTTCGAGGAGTGGGACGCCAAGCTGCCCCACTGGCTCGGCGCGTCCCCCTCGTGGCGCCGCTGATCTCCGCGGGCCTGGCCAGGCTGCCGCGCGTCGGAGGAGCGGCCAGGGACGGCCTGGCGGGACTCGTCGGCGCCGGAGTCGGAGCGGGCGCCCAGTTCCTGACGGTCGTGCTGGTCACCAGGGGCACCGACCGGCAGACGGCGGGTGCCTTCTTCACCGCGACCGCGCTGTGCCTGACCGTCGCGGGCGTCCTGCGGCTCGACGCGGGCAACGGACTCGTCCACGCCATCGCCGGGACCGGCGCCTGCGGTCACGACCGGGCGCGAGGGCAGGTCCGTGCGGCGCTGGCGCCGGTCGCGGCTCTCTCGGTGGCCGTGGGGACGGTCCTGTTCGCCTGCCTGTCCGACCCGGCTTTCCGGGTGCTGGCGGTCGCGTTGCCCGCCGTCGTGTGCGCGGACGTCCTGGTCTCCGCCACACGCGGCTTCGGGATGATGCTGCCGACCCTGCTGCTCGACGGTCTGCTCCAGCCCGTCGCCCAGCTCGTGCTCGTCTCCCTCGCCGTCGCCTCCGGAGTGCGGACGGTTCCGGTCCTGGTGGCCGCCTGGGCGTTGCCGTACGTCCCGGTGCTGTGCCTGGCGGCGCTCTGGCTGCGCGGACGGCTGCCCCACACGCCCTACGCCGGGCCGTACGCCCTGGAGACCGCGCGTGAGCTGTGGCGCCACACCTGGCCCAGGTCGGCCGCCGCCGCGATCCAGGCGGTGTTCCAGCGGCTGGACGTCATGGTCGTCGCGGTCCTCGCCGGGCCGGAGGAGGCCGCCGTCTACACCGCCGCCACCCGTTTCAAGGTGGTCGGCCAGCTCGTCAACCGGGGTCTGGCCCAGGCGGCGCAGCCCAGGCTGGTCGAGGCGCTCACCGCCGGGAACCTGGGCCGCGCCCGCGCGCTGTACCAGTCGGCGACGACGTGGCTGGTGGCGCTGACCTGGCCGCTCTGGCTGGGGTACGCCCTGTGCGCGCCGTGGCTGCTCGGCCTCCTCGGCGACGGGTACGCCTCGGGTGCCGCCGTGGCGCTGGTCCTCGCCGTGACGATGATGCTCGCCGGGGCCTGCGGCATGGTGGACGTGGTGCTGACCGCCGCCGGGTACACCCGCTCCAGTCTGGCCAACCTAGTCGCCGCGATCACGGTGACCACGGCCTGCGGGGTGTTCCTGACCCCCGCGTACGGCGCGGCGGGCGCGGCCCTCGCCTGGGCCTCGGGCACGCTGGTCAAGAATCTGCTGCCGCTGTGGCAGATCCACCGCCGCCTCGGCCTGCGCCCCTTCGGCGCCCACAGTCTGGGGGCGTTGCGGCCCTGGCGGCCCCGGTGACGGGCCGGGTTCCCGTGCTCGTCACGGGGCTGCCCAGGAGCGGCACGAGCTGGACGGGCAAGATGCTGGCGGCGGGCGGCGGCCTGGTCTACGTCAACGAGCCGCTCAACCCCCAGCACCCGCCCGGCCGCTGCCCCGGGGTGCTGAACGCCCACGTCACCCACCGTTTCCAGTACATCTGCCCGGACAACGAGGACCTCTGGCTGCCCGCCTTCACCGACACGGTCGCGCTGCGCTACCGGTTCCTGGCCGAGCTGCGGCGCAACCGCTCGCCGTACGACCTGGCACGGATGGCCAGGTACGGCGCGGCCTTCACGCTGGGGCGGCTGACCGGGCGGCGGGCGCTGCTCGACGACCCGTTCGCGTTGTTCTCCGCCGGGTGGTTCGCAGAGCGCCTCGGCTGCCAGGTGGTCGTGCTGCAACGTGACGCGGTGCCGTTCGTGGGCAGCTGGCAACGGCTCGGCTGGACCGTCTACTTCCACGAACTGCTCGAACAGCCGCTGCTCATCAGGGACCACCCCCACCTGGAGGCGCTGCGCGCGTTCGTCGGCTGCCAGGACCGCATCGCCAAGGCCGTCGCGCTGTGGCGGGCGGCCAGACGGGTCGTCACGACCCTGGCGGCCGGGCACCCGGGGATCACCCTGGTCCGCTACGAGGACCTCGCCGCCGCCCCCGAGGAGGGCTTCCGCGCCCTGTACGGCAGGCTGGGCCTGACCTGGTCGGCCCGCGCGCGCGAAAGGGTCCTCAGGGCGTGCACGGCGTCCACGGGGCCGGCGGGCGGCTTCGTGTGGCACGGCCTGTCCCGTACGGCCTACCGCCCCATGGACTCCCGGCTGGCCCTGGCCCACGCCGCGAACCGGCTGAACCCCGAGGAGACCCGCCGGGTCCTGGAGCTGGCCTCCGGCGGGTGAGCCTCCCTCAGGAGAACAGACGCCGCAGCAGACAGACCGTGAGCAGCTTGAGCGCGAACGGCAGGTCGTGCAGAAGATAGCGGCGGGCCAGCCTGCCGGGCTCGTTGACCAGCCGGAAGAGCCATTCGAGCCCGGAGCGCCGCATCCACGCAGGCGCCCTGCGGGCCGTACCCGCCGCGAACGAGATCGCCGCGCCGCAGCCGATGAACCAGGTCGCGGGCATGTCCTGGCGGAGCCTCGCGATGAGCCGGTCCTGCTTGGGGAAGCCCAGGCCGACGAACACCACCCGGGGCGCGGCGGCCAGCATGGCGTCCTTGACCTCCGCGTAGCCCTCCTCGGTCGTCTCGAACCCGTGCGGCGGGGCGTCGGCCCCCACCACGCGCAGCCGGGGATGGCGTCCGCGCAACCGGGACGCCGCCTGCGCGGCCGCGCCCTGCGGGCCGCCGAGCAGGTAGACCGGATAGCCGTAGAAGGCCGCCGCGTCCGAAAGGGACCAGATCAGGTCGGCGCCGGTGACCCTGCCGGGGACGGGTGTGCCGAGCAGGTCGGCCGCCCACACCAGCGGCATGCCGTCGGCGACCGCCAGATCGGCCTTCTCGACCAGCTCGCGCGCCTCGGGGTCGCGGGCGACGGCCCAGCCGATGTCCACGTTGGGGGTCACCAGGTGGCCGCCCTCACCGCGTTTCAGCGAGGCGACCACATGCTCGACGACCTCGCCCTCGGTCATCGGGTCGAGGACGAGACCGGCGACCCGCACCCTGCGACGTTTACGGGCCTCCTCGTCCCTCCCCCCGTCCTGGCTCTTGTCCCGGCGCCGCCTGCCGTGAGCCGGGCCCGGGGTCTGCCTGGCCGTACCGGTCGCCATCAGATGCCGTGCCCGCGGTGGTGCAACGCGCCCAGCACCGTGTGGGCGGAGACCAGACCGGCCGCGACGGCCAGCGCGATGGGCGTGCGTGGTTCGCCGCGCCGTACGGTGAACGCCCGCAACGCCCAGCGTCCGGCCTCCCTGCGCCTGCCGAGGGCCGCGTTGTGGAAGGCGATCTGACCGTAGACCCGTGCCGCGCCGCGCGGGTCCACGGCCAGATCCGGGTGCCGGGCGAGCATCCACTCAAGCCCGGCGATGCGGTCCGCCCATCTGGTCGCATACTGCGAGGCGCCCCAGCGGACTCGCACCAGCGGACGGTCCACATGCACGATGGGACGGCGCGCGGCGGCGCGCAGCGCCAGGTCCCAGTCTTCGTTCTGACCGTTCGGCGCGCTCTCGTCGACCAGGAACGCTCCACGCCGGAACAGGAACGTCGAGGAGTGCACCATCGCCATCCGTGAGCGCAACAGGTGGGCCCGGGTGATGGAGGAGGTGCCCGCCAGGCGCCGGACGCTGCGGGAGCCGTACTCGATCTCGATGGCGCAGCTGGCGAACTCCGCGCCGGGCCGCGCCGCGAGCGCGCCCATCTGGGCGGCGAGTTTGCCCGGTGCCCACTCGTCGTCGTCGTCGCAGAAGGCGACCAGGTCGGTGTCGAGCGCCTCGATGCCCGTGTTTCGCGCCCCGGGAAGACCGGGGAGACGCCGGTTGGCCACGACCCGGACACTCCGCGAGGTCGTTCCCGCCCCCCGGGCGAGGAAGTCGGCCAGCTGGTCGGTGACCCCGGTGGTGTCCGTGCCGTCGACGACGACGACCACCTCGACCGATCCGGAGCACACCTGGCCGAGGGCGGCGCGCGTCGCGGCGCGCAGGTGCTCCGGCCTGTGACCTCTCGTGGGGATGACCACTCCCACCGACGGACTCACACAAGCCTCCCGCGATAGCCGTACTTGATCATCAGTGGCCAGGTCAGTGCGGTGACCAGGCTCCGGTGCAGGACGGGGGCCGCGGTGCGCCAGGCATCGTCGGGGACCAGCCCGATGGGGCCGACCGCGAAGCGCATCGGGTTCCCCGCGACCGTGTGCGCCCTGGAGAGCAGGGCCTTCTCACCGGTCAGGAAGTCAAGGCCGACGGGCAGGCCGATCCTGGCGGCCAGGTGCCCGAGCGTTTCCGCCGGGGCCCGGACGAGGTCCTCGTAGCGGACCCTGGTGACCGGCACGCCGCCACGGGCCAGCAGTTCGATGCCGAGGTTCTGCGCCAGCCAGTGCACCGAGGTGCGGCCGGGCGACCAGCGGGTCATCGGGGAGCCGCTCTCCGGGCGGATGACCCGCCTGTGCCAGGAGTGGGCGACCGCCCGGGGGTCGCGCACGACGTGCACGACGTGCACGTCGACCCCGGAGGCGGCCAGGCAGAAGGCCAGGGAGGCGTGCTTGCTCGAATCGACGACGACCGGGCAGCCCGCGACCTCACTCGCCGCGTCATAGAGACGGCGATGGGCGGCGACGTACTCGCCCAGTGCGGCGGGCCTCCGCGACGACCGGCCGCCGGCCAGGAGCCGGGCCAGGGCGGGGATGCGCCGGGTGCGGTCGACCCGCAGGCCGAGTGTGACGACCCTTTCAGCGAGGTCCTCCGACCAGCCGCCGAAGGCGCGGGCGCCGACCTCGCGCCAGAAGGGGCAGGTGCCGAACGGCCTCGCGCACCCGCAGTCCTCGTTCGCGAGCACGCCCCGCGTCCAGAGGTGGGCCACCTCGCCGAGCGGCGCGATGCCGGGGACCTCACCGAGCAGCCGTTCGAGCAGTGTGGTGCCGCTGCGGCCGAGACCACCCAGGAAGACGACCCTGGCGGGAGACGGACTGTCAGACACGGGCACGAATCCTCACCGGATGGATACGGAACGTGCCGAGACTAGCGCGGAGAGTCACATTCGGGTTGGGGAACGGTCAAACGATCTACCGACCCCCACGCGGCGCGGCTTCGCGACCCGCCGGGACGGCTCGGCCGAGTGAACGCGAAGGTCCCCTCCCCCACCCGCGTACGGCGGGCGGTGAAGGGGACCGGAGGCAGGGCGTTATCGGGCCTCGACGATCATCCCGGCGCCGACGGTGTTGTTGGTCGTCTCGTCCACGAGGATGAAGCCGCCGGTGAGGCGGTTCCTGGCGTAGTCGTCGACGAACAGCGGCTGGGTGACGCGCAGCGAGACCCGTCCGATCTCGTTCAGGCCGAGGGCCTCGGCCGACTCGTCGCGGTGCAGGGTGTTGACGTCGAGCCGGTAGTGCAGGTCGCGGACCAGCGCGCGGGCCGTACGGGTGGTCTGCTTGATGGTCAGCTTGGCGCGCGGGCCCAGCTTGCTGGCGTCGGTCATCCAGCAGACCATCGCCTCAAGCTCCTGGGCGGCCTGCGGCTGGTTGTTCGGGCGGCAGATCATGTCGCCCCGGGAGATGTCGATGTCGTCCTCAAGGCGGAGGGTCACCGACATCGGCGGGAAGGCCTCGTCCACGGGGCCGTCGAAGGTGTCGATCGAGGCGATGCGCGTGGTCAGCCCGGAGGGCAGGTGCATGACCTCGTCGCCCGGCTTGAGGACGCCGCCCGCGACCTGGCCCGCGTAACCCCGGTAGTCGTGGAAGGCCGGGTCGGTCGCCCGCTGCGGCCTGATCACGTACTGCACGGGGAAGCGCACGTCCACCAGGTTGCGGTCGGAGGCGATGTGCAGGTGCTCAAGGTGGTGCAGCAGCGAGGAGCCGTTGTACCAGGGCATGTTCTCCGAGCGGGAGACCACGTTGTCGCCGTGCAGCGCCGAGATCGGGATGAACGTCAGGTCCGGGGCGTTCAGCTTGGCGGCGAAGGCGGTGAACTCCTCGCGGATCTCCTCGAACCGCTCCTGGGAGTAGTCGACCAGGTCCATCTTGTTGACCGCGAGCACCAGGTGCGGCACCCGCAGCAGCGTGGTCAGGAAGGCGTGCCGCCGCGACTGCTCGACCACGCCCTTGCGCGCGTCGATCAGGATGATCGCCAGGTCCGCGGTCGAGGCGCCGGTGACCATGTTCCGGGTGTACTGGATGTGGCCCGGGGTGTCGGCGATGATGAACTTGCGCTTGGGCGTGGCGAAGTAGCGGTAGGCCACGTCGATCGTGATGCCCTGCTCCCGCTCGGCCCGCAGGCCGTCGGTGAGCAGCGACAGGTCGGTGTACTCGGTGCCGCGGTCGCGGGAGGTGCGCTCGACGGCCTCAAGCTGGTCCTCGAAGATCGCCTTCGAGTCGAAGAGCAGGCGGCCGATGAGGGTCGACTTCCCGTCGTCGACGCTTCCCGCGGTGGCAAAGCGAAGAATGTCCATCAGAGCTGCTCTCCAGAGATCGTACGGCTGGCACGGGAAGGCCGCGCGGCGCGCGGGCCGAGGGGGCGGGGCCGCTCCCGGGAGGGAGCGGGCCGGTGCAGCGGGACCTCGCGCACTAGAAGTACCCCTCCCGCTTGCGGTCCTCCATCGCCGCCTCGGAGGCCCGGTCGTCGGCGCGGGTCGCGCCGCGCTCGGTGAGCCGGGTCACCGCGATCTCCTCGATGATCTCCTCGACCGTGGTGGCGGTCGACTGGACGGCGCCGGTGCAGGTCACGTCGCCGACCGTGCGGTAGCGGACCGTCATCTCGACGAGCGGCTCGTCCTCGTCGCGGGGGATGAACTCCGTGTCGGACAGCAGCATGCCGTCGCGCTCGAACACCTTGCGCCGGTGGGCGTAGTAGATCGACGGGATCTCGATACCCTCACGCCGGATGTAGTCCCAGACGTCGAGCTCGGTCCAGTTGGACAGCGGGAACACCCGGATGTGCTCGCCCTTGCGGATTCGCCCGTTGTAGAGGTTCCACAGCTCGGGCCGCTGGTTCTTCGGGTCCCACTGACCGAAGTCGTCACGGAAGGAGAAGACCCTCTCCTTGGCGCGTGCCTTCTCCTCGTCGCGGCGGGCGCCGCCGAACACGGCGTCGTACTCGTTGTCCTCGATCGCGTCGAGCAGGGTCGTGGTCTGCAGCCGGTTGCGGGAGGCCCTGCGGCCCGTCTGCTCGGTGACGCGCCCGGCGTCGATGGAGTCCTGCACGCTCGCCACGACCAGGCGGGCGCCCAGCTCGGCGGCCCTGCGGTCGCGGAACTCGATGACCTCGGGGAAGTTGTGCCCGGTGTCGACGTGCATCAGCGGGAAGGGGATCGGCGCCGGCCAGAAGGCCTTCTCCGCGAGACGGAGCATGACGATCGAGTCTTTACCACCGGAGAAGAGCAGACAGGGACGCTCGAACTCGGCCGCCACCTCACGCATGATGTGAATGGCCTCTGCCTCAAGGACATCGAGCTGCGACGTGGTGTAGTCGCACTGAAGCATCTGACTCTCCTAGCGGGGATTATCGGTGGAGATCCCGGATTCCGGCGAGCAAGGTCGGCGCCAGTCCCGGTAGGGAAACAAGGATATCCGGCAGCGACGGGTCGCCCTGGTTGTAGGTCAGGGGTGAGCCGTCGATCCGGCTGGCGTGGGCTCCCGAGGCGAGGGCGACGGCGACCGGGGCCGCGGAGTCCCACTCGTACTGGCCGCCCGCGTGCACGTAGGCCTCGACCCTCCCGGTGAGGACCGCGGAGATCTTGGCGCCCGCCGACCCGATCGGCACCAGGTCGGCCCCCGTACGGCGGGCCAGTTCGACGACGAACTCGGGGGGCCTGCTCCTGCTGACCGCGATCTTCGGCCTGGTGCCGGCCGTGAGCTGCGGGAGGACGGGGGGTTCCAGAGTGGACAGCGTCGTGCCGGCGGCGGGCAGCGCCACCGCCCCCGCGCGCAGTGCGCCGTTCTCCCACAGCGCCACGTGCACCGCCCAGTCGTCGCGGCCCTCCTCGGCGAACTCGCGGGTTCCGTCGAGCGGATCGACGATCCACACCCGCTCCGCCGTCAGGCGCCGGGGGTCGAGGCGCTCGTCCTGAGTCGCCTCCTCGGATAGCACACTGTCACCTGGACGTGAGGTCGCCAGGGCCTCCATCAGGAGGCGGTGCGCGGAGGAGTCGCCCTCGGCGCGCAGCGCGGCCGGGTCGTCGAAGCCCCTCTTGTCGCGCAGGGCGAGCAGCAGTTCGCCCGCCTGAGTCGCCAGGTCCGCGGCGAGAACGTGGTCGTCGCGAATCGTCATCAGTATGCTCCAGCCCCTCGCGCGACAGCCGACCAGGTCTTCCACAGGATCTGCAGGTCCAGCGTGAGGGACCAGTTCTCCACATAACGTAGGTCCAACCGTACAGATTCCTCCCAAGATAGGTCAGACCGCCCACTGACTTGCCACAGGCCGGTCATGCCCGGCTTTACCAGCAGCCGCCGCCGGACGTCGTCGCCGTACCGGGCGACCTCCTCGGGCAGCGGGGGTCTCGGGCCGACCAGCGACATCTGACCGAGCAGCACGTTGACAAGCTGCGGCAACTCGTCCAGGGAGTGACGCCGCAGCCGGGCGCCCACCGGGGTGATGCGCGGGTCGTTGCGGATCTTGAAGAGCACGCCCTGGCCGTCTCCGGTCAGGGTGATCCGGCGCCGCTCCGCGTCGGTGGTCATGGTGCGGAACTTGTAGATCGTGAACTCGGCGCCGTCCCTGCCGACCCGCCGCTGCCGGAAGAACACCGGCCCCGGCCCCGAGGCCCGTACGGCCAGCGGCAGCACGGCGAACAGCGGCAGCAGCACGACGAGCAGCACCCCGGCGCCGACCCGGTCGAAGAGGTTCTTGACCAGTTGCCGCGGGCCGGTGAGCTCGGGGTGCTCCACGTGCAGCAGCGGCAGGCCCGCGGCGGGGCGGATGGTGATCCGCGGCCCGGTGACCTCCATGAGCGCCGGGGCGACGACCAGGTCGGTCTCGGTGCGTTCAAGGCGCCAGGCCAGACGC
Source organism: Streptosporangium sp. NPDC020145 (assembly GCF_040631275.1). Classification (NCBI taxonomy): domain Bacteria; kingdom Bacillati; phylum Actinomycetota; class Actinomycetes; order Streptosporangiales; family Streptosporangiaceae; genus Streptosporangium; species Streptosporangium sp. NPDC020145. The sequence goes on from NZ_JBEXZT010000007.1 coordinate 321,741, forward strand.
CGCAGCGCCACCCCGTCCATCTCGGGACAGGCCAGGACCGCGACCGTGTCGGCCGACACCTGCGGCACGGCGATCGGGACGTCCGACAGGCCGCCGAGCACGGCGACCCCCTCCACGTCCCCCATCCCGTCGTACGGCACGCAGACCCCGACGACCTCCATGCCGTGGTAGCGCTCCCTGCGGAAGCGGCGGACGAGGTCGGCGACCGCGGCGCGGTGACCGACCGCGACGACCCGGCGCATGCAGGCCCCCTGGGCCCGCCTGCGGTGCAGACGGCGGCGCAGGCCGTACCTGGCGAGGATGGTCAGCAGCGTCGCCAGCGGCAGGGCGAGCACGACGTATCCCCTGGCCACGTCGGTCTTCGTCACGTACGCGCCGATGGCGAGGGCCGCGGTGAGGGTGAACCCGCACTGGAAGATCCGCTGGAACTCCTCGGCCCCCAGCCCGATCAGGCGAGGCTCGTAGGCACGGTTGATCCTGATCGCGCAGACCCAGACGACCGGAAGCGTGAGGCTCAGCAACACGTACGGGGTCACGTATGGGGTGACCTCGCCGAACCGGACGAACAGCGCGAGCGTCCCGGCCAGGGAGGCTGAGCCGAGATCGGCCACCGCGGCTCGCACCCGGTAACGGCGGACCCAGTCCGGCAGACTCGGACGGACCGCCCATGCGGCCCTCGGCCTCGCCCGGTCGACGATTACGTCACGCACACACTCCCCCTGCGTAACCATGCACCAACGGACAGTGACCGAATGTTAGCGTCAGGAACGGGAGGTACGAGGTTCGAAGGCCGAAACGCGCGCCGTTCGTACGAACGGCTAGAAGTCGATCACCGGGGCGGGCCCGAGATGTTCAGGTCGGTCGCGTGGAAGGCGTTCTGAGTGGGTTCGAGCCCCGCCTTCATCAGCGACTCGACCACGTCCGCCGCCTTGTCCACCAGGAACGGCAGGTCCTTGCGCTCGGCGGTCGCGAAGTCGCGCAGGACGAAGGAGGCGGCGTCCATCCGGCCGGGCGGGCGGCCGATCCCGAAACGGACCCGCAGGTAGTCACGCGTCGCGAGGGACTTGGTGATCGACTTCAGCCCGTTGTGGCCGTTGTCGCCGCCGCCGAGCTTGGCCCTGAGCGCTCCGTAGGGGATGTCCAGCTCGTCGTGGACCACGATCACCCGGGCCGGTTCGACCTTGTAGAAGTCGGCCAGGGCCTTCACCGGGCCACCGGAGAGGTTCATGAACGACAACGGCTTGGCCAGCACCGCGGAAAGGCCGGCGACCCGCCCCTCAAGCACCTCGGCCCGTGACCTGTGGGCCTTGAAGCGCCCCCCGGCCCGCGCGGCGAGCTCGTCGAGCACCATGAAGCCCGCGTTGTGCCGGTTCCCCGCGTACTCGGGACCGGGGTTCCCCAGACCAACGACCAGCCAGCGGTCCACGGTCGGCATCCCTTCTCGCATGCGCGTCAGGTCTCGCACGCGCGTCAGGGCAGCCCGGTCCCGGACTGCCCTGACAGGGGACGACGCGACGACCGCGCACCCCCGGCGTGCTCGGTTTCCCCGCCGCCGTACGGCGGAGCGGGGAAACGGGCCGGGCCGGCGCCCGTACGGCGCGCGGCCCGGTGTACCGGTCTTACCCGGTGTCCTACTCGGCGGCCTCGGCGGCCTGCTCGCCCTCGGCGGCCTCGGCGGCCTCACCCTCGGCGGCCTCGGGCTCCGGCTCGGCGGTCGGGGCGGCGGTGACGTGCAGGACCAGCGTCTCGGGGTCGGCGACCAGCGTCGTGCCCTTGGGCAGCTTCAGGTCGCCCGCGGTGATCTGGGCGCCGATCTCCAGGCCCTCGACGTCGACCTCGACACCCGTCGGGATGTGCGTGGCCTCGGCCTCGACGGAGACGGAGACGAGCTGCTGGTCGAGGATGCCGTCGGCGACCTCACCGGTCGTGGTGACCGGGATTTCGACGGTGACCTTCTCGCCGCGCTTGACCAGCAGGAGGTCGACGTGCTCAAGGAAGCCCTTGAGCGGGTCACGCTGGACGCCCTTGGGCAGCGCCAGCTCGGAGACCGCACCCTGGAGGCGGATCAGGACGTTCGGGGTGCGCAGCGCGAGCAGCAGCTCGTGGCCCGGCAGGGACAGGTGCTGGGGCTCGGTACCGTGACCGTAGAGGACGACGGGCACCTTGTGCTCGCGACGGATCTTGCGGGCGGCGCCCTTGCCGAAGTCGTTGCGGGACTCGGCGGTGATGACTACCTCGGACACGGTGGATCTCCTAGGGATCTTCGTCGGTGGAAAAGGACGCGCTCTCCCTCACCCGCCCTAGCGGAAGGCGTTACGAGCGCTGCGTCTCTTTGCCGGGCCGGTGCCCGGCGGCTCGGATGCCTTTCGAGCCGATGTCTTCGCCCGTCGTGCGGTCTCGGACATCTGCGGCATCCTCGCGGCGAACCCCATCAGCTTAGTGGGTTCCGCGGGGAGGTACGGCCCGGGACGCCGGGCCGTACCTCAGGGAGGGTCAGCTGTCGCCCTCGAAGAGGCTGGTCACCGAGCCGTCGCTGAACACCTCGGTGATCGCGCGGGCGATCAGCGGGGCGATCGACAGCACGGTGAGCTTGTCGAAGCGCTTGTCCTCGGCGAGCGGGAGCGTGTTGGTGACGATCACCTCGGAGACCCTGGAGTTCTTCAGCCGGTCGACCGCCGGGTCGGAGAAGACCGCGTGGGTGGCGGCGACGAGCACGTTGGTCGCGCCCTGCTCGTAGAGCGCGTCGGCCGCCTTGCAGATCGTCCCCGCGGTGTCGATCATGTCGTCGATCAGCACACAGGTACGGCCCCGCACCTTGCCGACGACCTCGTTGACCGTCACCTGGTTGGCCACGTCGAGGTCGCGGCGCTTGTGGATGAAGGCCAGGGGGGTGCCGAGCGTGTCGGCCCACCGTTCGGACAGGCGCACCCGGCCCGTGTCGGGCGAGACGATGGTCGTCGTCTCCAGGTCGAGCTTGTCCCTGAGGTAGTTGACCAGCACGGGCATGGCGAACAGGTGGTCGACCGGGCCGTCGAAGAACCCCTGGATCTGGGAGGTGTGCAGGTCGATCGACATCAGCCGGTCGGCCCCGGCCGTCTTGAACATGTCGGCCATCAGGCGGGCGGTGATGGGCTCGCGGCCCCTGCCCTTCTTGTCCTGCCGGGCGTAACCGAAGAACGGCATGATCACGGTGATCCGCTTGGCGGAGGCGCGCTTGAGCGCGTCCACCATGATCAACTGCTCCATGATCCACTTGTTGATGGGCCCCGTGTGACTCTGCATCACGAAGGCGTCGCACCCCCGGACCGACTCAAGGTACCGGGCGTAGATCTCCCCGTTGGCGAAGTCCCGCAGGGCCGTCGGCGTCGTCCTGACACCGAGGTGGCTGGCCACCTCCTCGGCCAGTTCCGGGTAGGCGCGTCCGGAGAAGAACATCAGGTTCTTCTGGCCGGTCTGCTTCATACCGCTGCTCGTACCGCTGGTCATGCCGTCCTCCCGCCGTGACGGCCCGCCGTTGCATTAGCGACGCCGCCGCGCCTGATGGCCCGCTTGCTTCGCTCGCTCACGTCTTGCTCCCCTGCTGGTTTTCGGCCTCGGCTGCCCGCAGTGCCGCCTCCGCCGACCTGGTGCCCGCGCGCCTGCGCGCGACCCACCCTTCAATGTTGCGCTGCCGCCCGCGGGCCACCCCTATCGCCCCGGGAGGGACGTCGCCGGCGATGACCGAGCCCGCGGCAGTGTAGGCGCCGTCGCCGATGTTCACCGGCGCGACGAGCATGGTGTCGCACCCGACGAAGGCGTGCTCGCCGACCGTCGTCTGGTGCTTGTCGACCCCGTCGTAGTTGACGAAGATCGTCGAGGCGCCGATGTTGGCCCCCGCCCCGATGACCGCGTCTCCCGCGTAGGTCAGGTGCGGCACCTTCGCGCCCTCGCCCACCTTCGCGTTCTTCATCTCGACGTAGGTGCCCGCCTTGGCCTTCCTGGCGAGCACGGTGCCGGGGCGCAGGTAGGCGTAGGGGCCGACGAGGGCCTCGGGGCCGATCTCCGCCTCGACGCAGACCGCGTTGCGCACGACCGCTCGCTCACCGACGAGCGTGTCGGTCAGCGTCGTGGCCGGGCCGACCTCCGCGCCCTCCGCGATCGCCGTACGGCCGTGCAGCTGGGTTCCGGGGTGGAGGACCACGTCGGGCTCCATGGTCACCTCGACGTCGACCCAGGTGCTGGCGGGGTCGATCACGGTGACCCCGGCGCGCATGTGGGCTTCGAGCAGCCGGGTGTTGAGCACCTTGCGGGCGAAGGCGAGCTGCACCCGGTCGTTGACGCCCTCGACCTCGACGTGGTCGGCGGCCACGTGTGCGCCGACCCGGTGGCCGTCCTCCCTCAGGATGGACAGCACGTCGGTGAGGTACTCCTCGCCCTGGGCGTTGGTGGTCGAGACGCGCTTGACCGCGTCGGCGAGCAGGGTCCCGTCGAAGGCGTAGACGCCGGAGTTCATCTCCCTGATCGCCCGCTGCTCCGCGGTCGCGTCCTTCTCCTCGACGATCTGCAGGACCGCCCCCGTGGTGTCTCGCACGATGCGGCCGTAGCCGTACGGGTCGGGGACCTCGGCGGTCAAGACGGTGACGGCGTTGCCGTCGGCCTCGTGCCGCTCCAGCAGGGCGGCGAGGGTCTCGGTGCGCAGCAGCGGGGTGTCACCGTAGGTCACCAGGACGGTTCCCTCGATCGCACCGACCGTTTCGAGCACGACTCTGACCGCGTGGCCGGTTCCCCGCTGGTCCTCCTGGATCACGGGCAGCGCGTCGGGACCGGTTCTCGACAGGTGTTCCCGGACCCGGTCTCTCTCATGACCGATGACAACAATGAGCCGCCCGGGTTCGAGGCCTCGGGCGGCTGCGAGCATGTGGTCGACCAGGGTGCGGCCGCACAGCTCGTGCAGGATCTTGGGTGTTTTCGATTTCATCCGGGTGCCCTCGCCTGCGGCGAGGACGATGACGGCGGCCGGGCGCGGCACACTCACGGACGAGGCTCCCTCGGCGTCGCAGCTGAGACATGACAAAGCGGGATGAGATGCGATTACCGCCTGGAAACCGCCCCGTCACCCACTCGACAACGCGAGGATACCTTCCCGTCCACCAACCCACCCAGCCGACCAGCCGGGTTGCCAAACCAGACAGAACGAACAGCTCCGGCACCAGGACTCGAACCTGGACAACAAGGACCAAAACCTTGCGGGCTGCCAATTACCCAATGCCGGATCAGCCCGGCGACTCGGATCACATCCGATCGCCCGACTCCCCTACGATACCGACCCCTTGCTATCAAACGCGCCTCGTTTGGAGACCTCATCTGATACAGGGCGTGCCGGTCGCCGGAACGGCACCGGACAGGCGCAGGCCAAGTGCCGTCTAGCAGACGACCGGGTGGCGCGCAAGTCGTTAAACCCCTAGACGACGTTCCCCCAAGAGTCACCTTCCCCACATTAAGCACTTAGGGATTCCTAACTTACGATGGCGTAGGTTACGGTTGCGTAGCCCGACAAACATCCACCTCCTCCCAGCTTCCGTGAGGTAGTGCTTGACTTCCTCTCCTCCCTGAAGGGAGGGGATTCCAACCCTCACGGGTTGGCCTTCCTGTTTCACCGCCGGTCGCCCGCCCGAGAGGACTCTCGTTGAGGTCTCACACCAGCTCCGCAGGCGTTTTACCTCTCCGCCAGCCCGGCGGCGAGGACGTTCCTCGCGGCGTTGACATCCCGGTCGTGGACCGCCCCGCAGGCGCACACCCACTCCCGGACGGTCAACGGCATCCCGCTCTGCAGGGTCCCGCACGCCGAGCACAGCTTGGAGGAGGGGAACCAGCGGTCCACCACCACCAGCGTGCGCCCGTACCAGGCCGCCTTGTACTCCAGCATGGAGCGCATCCGACGCCAGGAGGCATCCGAGACGGCACGGGCCAGCGAACGGTTTTTGACCATGTTGCGCACGGTCAGGTCCTCCACGGCGATCACTTGGTTCTCGCGAACAAGCCGTGTGGTGACCTTGTGCAGGTGGTCACGTCTGCGGTCGGCGATCCGGGCGTACACCCGGGCGACCCGCAGACGGGCCTTGGCCCGGTTGTTCGACCCCTTCTCCGTACGGGCCAAAGCTCTTTGGGCCTTGGCCAGGCGGTGCCGATCCCGGCGTTCGTGCCGGGGATTGACGATCTTCTCGCCGGTCGAGAGCGTCGCCAGCGCGGTGATGCCCGCGTCCACACCCACCGACCGCTCGACCGGAGCCAACGGTGTGATCGTCTCCTCGACCAGCAGGGACACGAACCACCGGCCCGCCGCGTCCCTGCTCACGGTCACGGTGGACGGCTCGGCCCCCTCCGGGAGGGGGCGCGACCACACGATGTTCAGCGGTGCGTCCATCTTCGCCAGCGTCAACCGGCCGTCCCGGAACCGAAACGCCGAGCGGGTGTATTCGGCCGACGCACGGGACTTCCTGCGGGACTTGAACGTAGGGTACTTGGCGCGTTTGGCGAAGAAGTTCGCGAACGCCGCCTGAAGATGACGCAACGCCTGCTGGAGCGGGACGGACGACACCTCGAACAGGAAATCGACGTCGCCCGAGCGTTTCCACGCCGTCAGCGCGGCCGAGGACTCCACGTAGGAGACGCGACGACCCTCCAGCGTGTAGGCGCGGGTGCGTTCTTCCAGGGCTTTGTTGTAGACGAAGCGGACGCAGCCGAACGTCCGGACAAGCTCGCAGGCCTGCTCGGGGGTCGGACGGAAGCGGTACTTGTAGGCCCGCTTCACGATCTGCGCCACACCTCACATGATACAGCACAATCAGCTAAGAATCGCATGTCTGTTCGATACAGCGGCGCCGCACCGCGTTTCCTCCCCGCCCTGAAGGACGGGGTATCCACGCTCAAGGAGCTCCGATGACCGTCATCGAAGAACGCCCCGCGCCCGGCCCGAAGCCGGAGGCGGACCCAGAGCCGAAGACCACGATCGAACTCGTCACGTTCGGCGTGGTCGTGGCCGCGCCTCTGCTCGCCTTGCTCGCCGCCGTTCCCTTCGCGTGGGGATGGGGGCTCGGCTGGACCGACGTCGCGATCTTCTTCGTGTTCTACGCGGTTTCCGGGCTGGGTGTGACCGTTGGCCTGCACCGCCACTTCACTCACGGTTCCTTCAAGGCCAAGCGCCCGATGAAGATCGCGCTGGGCATCGCGGGCAGCCTCTCGCTGGAGATGTCGGTGCTCGACTGGGTGGCCACCCACCGCAAGCACCACAAGTTCTCCGACAAGGAGGGCGACCCGCACTCGCCGTGGCGCTTCGGCAGCGGCTTCCTGTCGCTGACCAAGGGACTGCTCTGGGCGCACGCGGGCTGGCTGTTCGAGACCGACCGGGTCAACCGGGAGAAGTACGCCCCCGACCTGCTCAAGGACCCCGACATTGTCAAGCTGCACAAGTTCTTCCCGGTGATGGCGATCTCCTCGATGGTGCTCCCCCCGCTGCTCGGCGGCCTGCTGACCTGGTCGTGGTGGGGCATGCTCACCGCCTTCTTCTGGGGCACGCTGGTCAGGATCGGACTGCTGCACCACGTGACCTGGTCGATCAACTCCATCTGCCACGTCTTCGGCGAGGAGGTCTTCGAGTCGCGTGACAAGTCGCGCAACGTGTGGTGGCTGGCCATCCCGTCGTTCGGCGAGTCCTGGCACAACCTGCACCACTCCGACCCGACGTGCGCCAGGCACGGCGCGCTCAAGGGACAGATCGACCTCAGCGCCGGGGTCATCCGCTGGTTCGAGAAGGCGGGCTGGGTTCACGACGTCCGCTGGCCGACGCCGGAACGACTGGCGGCCAAGCGCATATCCGCCTGAATCATGACACCGCGCCGCACCTCCGGTGTCCCCCCTAACACCTTGGACAACACGCCCGCGCCCCCCTCAAGAAGGGGGCGACGGCCCCCGGTCCGGCGAAATACGGTTCCCGTTTCGCAACCTGGGAGCGCCATCATTGGAAACGTGAGCGAACCCCGACGACGCATGTCAGGCAAGGAACGCCGGGAGCAGCTGATCCAGATCAGCCGGACCCTGTTCGCTGAGAAGGGGTTCGACGGCACATCGGTCGAAGAGATCGCGGCGACCGCCAACGTCTCGAAGCCCGTGGTCTACGAGCACTTCGGCGGCAAGGAGGGCGTCTACGCGGTCGTGGTCGACCGTGAGATGCAGAAGTTGCTCGGCCTGGTGACGGAGGCCCTCTCCGCCTCACACGCGCTGATCAAGCTGGAGCGGGCCGCGCTGGCGCTGCTGGCCTACGTCGAGGAGAACAGCGAGGGCTTCCGCATCCTGGTCCGCGACTCACACGCGGCCTCGGGGACGGGCACGTTCGCCAGCCTGATCAACGACATCGCCAGCCAGGTCGAGGACGTGATGGTCGACCAGTTCGCCGAGCGCGGCTACGACCCGAAGCTGGCGCCCATGTACGCCCAGATGCTGGTCGGCATGGTCGCGCTGACCGGCCAGTGGTGGCTCGACGTCCGCAGGCCCGCCCGCGAGGAGGTGGCCGCGCACCTGGTCAACCTGGCCTGGAACGGCCTCACCGGTCTGTCCCCGACCCCCCGTCTGACCTCCTTCTCCCACGGCCTGGAACCCCGCGGCCCCGAGGCTCACGGCGTCGTGGCCCCGGCGCCGACCGAGAAGGAGCTTCGCGAGCGGGAGAAGGCGCGCGAACGCGAACTGAAGGAGCAGGAGAAGGCCCGCGAGCGCGAGCGGCGCGAGGCCGACAAGCTCGCCCGTGACCTGGAGAAGATCAGGCAGCGGGAGCTGAAGGAGCAGGAGAAGGCCCGTGAGCGCGAGCAGAAGGAGCGCGAACGGCTGCTCAGGGAGCAGGAGAAACTCCGCGAGCGGGAGCTGAGGGAGCAGGAGAAGCTCCGTGCCAGAGGGGCGAGGACACCCGCGGGAGGGTCGGCGACGGCCTCCGGAGATGGGGAAAACCTGGAAACAAGCGAGTAACCAACAGCAGCCGTTGATCCCAAATTAACGTTCCGTTCAATCAAAGCGGGCATTCTGGTCATATGTCCGCCGATCCCGCGCACCCCACCCCCGAAGGACTTCCTCTCCCCCAGGAACGCTTCCTCAACCGCGAGGAGAGCTGGTTGCAGTTCAACCAGCGGGTTCTTGAACTGGCCGAGGACACGTCCCTGCCCCTGCTTGAGCGGGTACGGTTCCTGGCGATCTTCGCCAGCAACCTGGACGAGTTCTTCCGGGTACGGGTCGCGGGCCTCAAGCGGCGGATGGCCACCGGCCTGCTGCTTCGCACCAAGAGCGGGCTCAAGCCCCGCGAGGAACTGGCCAGGATCGCCGCGATCGCCGACGAGCTCGCGCAGCGGCACTCGGCCTGTTTCCACGAGCAACTGCGCCCGCAGCTCGCCTCCGAGGGCATCGAGATCGTGCGCTGGGACGACCTCGGCCGGGACGAGCGCACCGAGATGCGCAAGCTGTTCCGGGAGCGGATCCGGCCGGTTCTGACCCCGCTGGCCGTCGACCCCGCCCATCCTTTTCCCTATATTTCCGGACTCTCGCTCAACCTTGCCGTGACCGTCCGAAACCCGGCGACCGGCAACACCGTGTTCGCCAGGGTGAAGGTGCCCAGCAGGCTCCCCCGGTTCGTCGCGGCCTCCAAGGACCGCTTCGTCCCCCTCGAAGACGTCATCGCCGCCCACCTGGGACAGCTCTTCAAGGGCATGGAGGTCGTCGAGCACCACGTCTTCAGGGTGACCCGCAACGAGGACCTGGACGTGGACGAGGACGTCACGGAGAACCTCATGCAGGCCCTGGAGCGGGAGCTGCTCAAGCGCCGCTTCGGCCCTCCGGTGCGCCTGGAAGTCGAGGACACCATCACCCCCGAGGTTCTCGACCTGCTGGTCGACGAGCTGGGGGTGGCCCAGCACGAGATCTACCGGGTGCCCGGTCCGCTCGACCTGACCGGGCTGCACGCGATCTCCGACCTGGAGCGGGGCGAGCTGAGCTTCCGCCCCTTCGTGCCCGCCGAGGTGGTCCACGTCGAGGACGACATCTTCGCCGTCCTGCGCGAACGGGACGTGCTGCTGCACCACCCCTACGACTCCTTCTCCACCAGCGTGCAGCGCTTCATCGAGCAGGCCGCCGCCGACCCGAACGTGCTGGCCATCAAGCAGACGCTCTACCGGACCAGCGGTGACTCGCCGATCGTGGACGCGCTGATCGACGCGGCCGAGGCGGGCAAGCAGGTCGTCGTGGTCGTGGAGATCAAGGCGAGGTTCGACGAGCACGCCAACATCACCTGGGCGCGCAAACTGGAACGGGCCGGATGCCACGTGGTCTACGGGGTCGTCGGCCTGAAGACCCACTGCAAGCTCGCCCTCGTCGTACGGCAGGAGCCCTCCGGCGAGCTGCGCAGCTACTGCCACATCGGCACGGGCAACTACAACCCCAAGACCGCCAGGCAGTACGAGGACCTGGGTCTGCTGACCGCGGACCCGCTGGTCGGCGAGGACGTCACCGACCTGTTCATCCACCTGACCGGCTACTCCAACCACTCGGCCTACCGGCGGCTGCTGGTCGCCCCGCACTCGCTGCGCGGGGGTCTGGTCGCCAGGATCGAGCGGGAGATCTCCCACCAGGAGGCGGGCCGCCCGGCCAGCATCAGGATGAAGACCAACTCCCTGGTCGACGAGCTGGTCATCGACGCCCTCTACCGCGCCTCTCAGGCGGGTGTCCCGGTCGACCTGTGGGTGCGCGGGGTGTGCACGTTGCGTCCCGGCGTTCCCGGGCTCTCCGAGAACATCCGGGTCAGGAGCGTGCTCGGCCGCTTCCTCGAACACTCCAGGATCTACGAGTTCGGCCACGGGCGCAGGCCGGAGATCTGGATCGGCAGCGCCGACCTCATGCGGCGCAACCTGGAGCGCCGCGTCGAGGCGCTGGTCAAGGTCACCAGCCAGCAGCAGCGGATGTACCTCAGCTCACTGCTCGACCGGGCCATGTCGGAGGAGACCTCGACCTGGTGGCTCAACGCGGACGGCAGCTGGGCCCAGCACCCCGGTGACGACCTGCAGAACCATCTGATCAGCACCCGGCGGTGGAGGACGATAGATGACTGAACTGGACGTCCACCCGACCGACATGATCCGCGCCGCGGGGGCGGTGGTGTGGCGGGGGCAGGAGACGGCCCCCGAGGTCGCACTCGTCCACCGTCCCAAGTACGACGACTGGACCTTCCCCAAGGGCAAGTTGAAGCCGGGTGAGCACGTCATCGCCGGAGCCCTGCGCGAGGTGGCCGAGGAGACCGGGATCACCGCGCTGCTCGGCCGGGCGTTGCCGCCGATCCACTACCTGAAGGGCAAGCGGCTCAAGCGCGTCGACTACTGGGTGGCCAGGGCCGCCACCAGCGAGCCGTACACCGACGTCGAGGAGGTCGACGAGGTCGTCTGGCTCTCGCTGAAGGAGGCCAGGCGGCGGCTGACCTACGAGTGGGACGCGGGCCTGCTGCGCGCCCTCACCGCGGTCCCGCTCGCGACCACCCCCCTCGTCCTGGTACGGCATGGCATGGCCGGTTCGCGCCAGGATTGGGAGGGTGACGACGACGAACGTCCCCTGGACGAGGTGGGAAGGCTCCAGGCCGAGGTCCTCACCGACGCCCTGGCGGCCTACCGCCCCGTCGAACTGATCAGCTCGACGAGCAGCCGGTGCGTGCAGACGCTTGAGCCGTACGCCGAGAGCGCCGGGCTTGAGATCCGTCAGGAGCGGCTGCTGTCCGAGACCTACCACGACCCGAGGGCCGCGCTGCGGCTGGTGTCGAAGGTGCTGGACTCGGAGCGTTCGACGGTGCTGTGCAGCCACGGCAAGGTGCTTCCCGAGCTGATCGCCGGGATCACCGACCGGCCCGGGGACGTGCAGTTACGCAAGGGCGCCTTCATGGTGCTGCACCACGCCGGCGGCAGGGTCGTCGGCGTGGACCGCTACATCACCTGAAAGCCGACAGAAGCTCCTCCACGGCCTTGGAGGTCTCGGCCCAGACCGCCGGGAACTCCTCCCACGCCCGTGCCGCTCCGGCCCGCTCAAGGCCGGTCAGCACGCCGTAGGTGAAGGTGTCCTCCCCCGCGAGCCTGGCGTTGGCCGCCTCGGCCGCGAGCCGTTCCTGGGCGACGACGCCGTCCTGGTGGGTGCCGAGCACCTCCTGTACGGCCTCTGCGTGCTTGGCCAGCTTGCCCAGGCCGAGCACCTCGGCGGTGTAGCGGGCCCGCTTGGCCGTCTTGCGCACCTCGTGCATGGCCTCCTCGCGCTCCGGGCCCTCGACGGCCTGGGCCGCCGCGTACGCCTTGGTGACCCGGTTCCAGCCCTTGGCCGCGACGGCTTCGAGGGAGTCGGCGGGCCGCTTGGCGGCCTTGGTGAGCGTGGGCGTGGCGACCAGGTCGTCCAGCGCGTCGAGCAGTGCGAAGTAACGCTCCCCGCCGAGCACCTCCCTGATCCGGTCGTAGGCCTCGTGCTCGGCGTCGAGCAGGTCGGAGCTGAGGCGGGTCCCGACCGGGCCCACGACCAGCTCCTGGTCGAGGGTCGCGAGGCTGCGGGCGAAACGCTCCCTGATGACCTCCAGGTCACGGGCCTCGCCGAGGACCCCGGCCAGCCACTTCAGCTCCTCCTGGAGGGTCTCGGTCCCCTCGACGACCGACGTGAATGACTTCAGCGCGCTGCGCAGCCTCCGGGAGGCGACGCGCATCTGGTGGACGGCGTCCTCCTCGGCGCGCCGTACCCGGGGGTCCTGGGCCAGGAGAGCGGCCACCTGGGCGCCGAGATATCCCATGACGACCTCGCCCGCCGAACCGGACTTGGTCTCGGCGAGCCGTACCGTGGGGACGGGGGCGGCGGAGTTGAGCAGGCGGGCCAGCTTGCTCGACGAGTCGGCGGGCGAGGCTCCCGCCTTCGTCAGCCGCTTGCCGACCTTGGCGAGCAGTTTGACGTCGCCCTCGATCAGTTCGGCCTCGACCTCACGCCAGCGTTCGAGGTGCGGCTGCTCACCCAGCACGGTGCCCTTGACCCGGTCGTCGGCGATCTCGACGAGCCGAACCCCGGCCCCGTTCACCAGGTGGGTCACCGAACGGCGGGTGTCGAGCTCGGCGACGGGGGTCAGGGGCGCGCCCCTGGTGTAGGCGAGCACGAGGTCGGCCAGCTCCCTGGGCACGATCTTGGCGCTGCGGGTCAGCGGGTGGACGATCTCCTGCCGGACGCCCTTCGCCTTGGGGAGCTTCAGGTGCCAGCCCGGGTCGGTGCCGCCCCGGCGCCGCCGCAGGGTGATGCCCCGGGCCGCGAGCCGCAGGTCAGGGGTGTCGAAGTAGAGCGCGACGAGCTGGTGGGTCTTGGGACCGACGACCCCCGAGCAGCCCGGCAGACCGGTCAGTTCGGGCAGCTCGTAGTCCACCGGCACGTCGAACTTGTCTTCTATTTCTATAGCCACAGGCCGTCCCCTGATGTGCCCAGATATCTCTCTCAGTCCCTGCAGTATTTATTGACGTCCCACCATTCGTCCACAACTCCGGACGATCGACCTGCAATTACCCATCGGGTACAGACCCCACCCTGTCCGGACAACGCCTTTCGTTAATGGTTTGTTCATTTTTCGGTCATCTTTTGGGCCACCACGAAAATCCGCCGGAAGGGGAACAGGGTGCCGTGGGGACCACGGGGGTAGGCCCGCACGAGCACGTCGGAGCAGTCGTGCAGGAAGTCGTCCGCCTCCTCGGGGGACAGCCGGTCGAGCATGGGGCGCAGGAAACTGCCGGTGATCCATCCGAGCACGGTCTCCTCGCCGGTGAGAACGTGCAGGTAGGTGGTCTCCCAGGCGTCGACCCGGCAGCCCGCCCCGGCCAGCAGGTCGTGATACTCGGCGGGCTCACCGACCGGATCCGGCCTGACCAGGTCGGCGAGCCGATCACGCCACGTCGTACGGCACAGCTCGTGCACCAGCGCGTGGCTGGGCGCGCCGAAGTTGCCGGGGACCTGGAAGGCGAGCCAGCCCCCCGGCGCGAGCGCCTCCACCCAGCGCGGCAGCAGGTCACGGTGGCCGGGAACCCACTGCAGGACGGCGTTCGACACGATCACGTCGACCGGTTCGCGGGGACGCCACCGGGTGACGTCCTCGACGGAGAAGCTCAGCCCACCCGTCGCCGGGACCCCGGAGGGGGCCCCGGCGAGCATCGCGGGCGAGGAGTCGAACCCGTGCACCTCGGCCTCGGGCCAGCGTTCGGCCAGCGTGGCGGTCAACTCGCCGGTGCCACATCCCGCGTCCACCACCCGGCGCGGGCTCCGCGCCGCTATCCTCGCGACCAGGTCGAAGAAGGGCCGCGACCGCTCGTCGGCGTACCGGCCGTAGACCCGTGGGTTCCATATATCTCTTGACATCAAGACAACTCATAACGGGTTATTTATCTCGATGTCAAGACAGATAGACTCACCACATGACCGTGCACCGCTCCGGCCGCGACCTCGACCGGCCCCGCGACGAGGTGGACCGGCTGGTCACCGCCTGGCGCCAGGAACGCCCCGACCTCGACGTCGAGCCCCTCCAGGTGCTGAGCCGGGTCTCCCGGCTGGCCCGGCACCTGGACCGCGCCCGCCGGGCGGCCTTCGCCGAACACGGCCTGGAGAACTGGGAGTTCGACGTCCTCACCGCGCTGCGCCGGGCGGGCGAGCCGTACGAGCTGAGCCCCGGCGCGCTGCTCAGGGCCACCCTGGTCACCTCGGGAACCATGACGAACCGGATCGACAGGCTCGCCGCCGCCGGTCTGGTACGGCGCCGCCCCGACCCCGAGGACAGGAGAGGGGTGCTGGTCTCCCTGACCGACGCCGGACGGGTCCGGGTCGACAACGCCTTCGCCGACCTGCTCCGCCGCGAACGCGACTTACTGGCAGGCCTCGGAAAGCATGAACAGCAGGCCCTCGCGGGCCTGCTGCGCACGCTACTCGTCCCTTTTGACGCGACCGACACCGGAGCGCACTGACCCCACTGCCCTCACGTCAGGGGACAAACCTCTGACTTTCACTCGCCCAGGCGGTCGGCCAGCTCCAGCCACTCGGTCTCCACGGCCTCCTTCTCCGCGAGGACCTCCTTGAGCTCGGCGTCGAGGGAGGCCAGCCTGCCGTAGTCGGCGGCGGCGTCCGCCATGGAGGCGTGCAGCTTCTCCTCGCGGGTGCCCAGCTTGTCGAGCTGACGCTCAAGACGCGAGAGCTCCTTGCGCAGCTCCCGCTCCTCCTTCGCCGACAGGCCGGTGGTCTCCGTCGGCTGCGGCGTGGCACGGATGTCCGTCGAAGCCGCGGCCCTGGCCGACAGCGCCCCGCCGGAGGCACGCCGTTCGAGATACTCGTCGACACCGCCGGGCAGCATCGACAGCCTGCCGTCGCCCAGCAGCGCGACCGTCCTGTCCGAGACCCGCTCCAGGAAGTAGCGGTCGTGGCTGACCACGATCAACGTGCCCGGCCAGCCGTCGAGCAGGTCCTCAAGCTCGTTCAGCGTCTCGATGTCGAGGTCGTTGGTCGGCTCGTCCAGCAGCAGCACGTTGGGGTCGTCCATCAGCAGCCGCAGCAACTGCAGGCGGCGCCGCTCGCCACCCGACAGGTCACCGACCACCTTCCACTGCGCCTCACCCCGGAAACCGAGGCGTTCCAGCAGCTGGGAGGCGGTCCACTCCTTCTTGCCGACCTGGATGAACTTGCGGATCTCCTCGACGGTCTCCAGCACCCGCCGTGTGGGGTCCAGCTCGGCCAGTTCCTGCGACAGATGAGCCAGCCGGACGGTCTTGCCCCGCACGACCTTGCCGGAATCAGGTCGCACCGTGTCGGCCAGCAGCCGCAGCAGCGAGGACTTGCCCGAACCGTTGACCCCGATCAGGCCGACCCGGTCACCGGGGCCGAACTGCCAGGTCGCGTGCTCCAGAACCAACGGCCCCGCCCCGGGACCGCCCGCGTGCAGCGTGACGTCCTCAAGGTCATAGACCGTACGGCCCAGCCTGGCGGCGGCGAACTTCACCAGCTCGACGCTCTCCCTGGGCGGCGGCTCGTCCGCGATCAGCGCCTGGGCCGCCTCGATGCGGAACTTCGGCTTCGAGGTACGCGCGGGCGGGCCCCGGCGCAGCCAGGCGATCTCCTTGCGCATCAGGTTCTGCCGCCGGGCCTCCGAGGCGGCGGCCACCCGGGCCCGTTCCGCCTTGGCCAGCACGTAGGCGGCGTACCCGCCCTCGTAACGCTCGACCGTGCCGTCGACCACCTCCCACGTCCTGGTGGAGACCGCGTCCAGGAACCACCGGTCGTGGGTGACCACCAGCAACGCCGTACGGCGCGCGGACAGGTGCCTGGCCAGCCAGTCGATGGCCTCGATGTCCAGGTGGTTGGTCGGCTCGTCCAGAATGATCAGATCGTGCTCGCCGACCAGCAGCCTCGCCAACGCCGTACGGCGCCGCTCACCACCCGACAGAGTCCCGGCCAGCGCGGTGAGGTCGATGTCGCCGAGCAGACTGGCCATGATCTCGCGGATGCCCGCGTCACCGGCCCACTCGTGCTCGGGCCTGCCGCCGACGACGATCTCCTGCACCGACAGCGCCGGGTCGAGGTCGTCGCCCTGGGACAGAACCCCCACGTGCAGACCCCGGTTGTGGGTGACCCGTCCCGCGTTCGGCGTGAGGGCACCCGCGATCACCGAGATGAGCGTGGTCTTACCACCACCGTTGCGGCCGACCACCCCGACACGGTCACCGGCCTCGATGCCCAGGGAGACATCCCTCAGCAGAGGCTTGGGACCGTAGGAGTGGGAAACCGACTCAAGATTGACCAGATTCATCGTTTCATAAGGTTACTGCGTCTCTTTGCTCCGCCTGGCGGCGTCGCGGGGCTTGGGCGCTTTCGAGTCGGTGTCTTCCCTCGTCGCTCATCCGCTTCGCTCCTTCGCTCCTCAGTCCAGACACCGACGCGCCCAAGCCGGACACTCCTCACGCACGGCATCGGTAAGGCCGAGATCGAACCCTTCGTGGCCGGCGCCGATGGTTGGTCGTGGGGTTGGGGAGAGCTGGAATCTTGGCCGAGCTGTCGCGCTGTCTTGCCGGGGATCGGGGCCGCCTGGAGGGGCTGGGAACAAGGGAGTGGAGCGGGGTGGGGTTTGGGACTCCTCTGATGATCGTTTTTGGGTGGTCGTATTGGTTGTTTGCTGATCAATCGGTGAATATGTGGCATATGGTGCGCGGATGCGTCCTCCTGAGCAGCCTTCCCCCACGGGCCCGCCACCCGGTCGGCGGCCGGAATCGCCGCCGCCGCGGAGTCGCAGGAACATCGCGGTCTTCGTGGTCATCGCGGCCGTCGCGGTGATAGGCGTGCTCAGGCTGTTGGGCGGCCTGGCAGCCCCGCCCGACGACGGCGCCGGGACACCCGTGGCGGAACCGGTGGCCTCGACGCCGACGCCCATGAGGACACCGCCCCCGGTCGAGGAGGACACCGGGCCGAGCACGCCGAGCATGGAGCCGACAGCCGCACCCGACCCGTCGGCGTCGGCACTCGAAGCGGCGTTCACGGCGGCGGTGAGGCAGCGGAAGGCGCTGAGGGACGCCGACCCCTACAAACTGGGATGGCTCGGCCGGAACATGTGCGCGGCGCTGGAGGAGGGAAAGGGTTTCGCCGCGGCCGCACACCTCGGGACCAGCGGGTTCGACCCGGAGGCGTCCGCGTACATAGCGAAGCTCGCCATCGTCAACCTGTGCCCGCACCAACGGGATGCGATTCCCGGTTAACGCGCCCCCGGGCCTCAGACGACCGTGGGACCCGGGGTGGGGCCCTGGGCGGTCAGGACGTCCCTGGCCACTCCGGCGGCCCGCAGGCAGGCGGCCAGGGTGACGGCGTGGTCGGCGGACTCGGCCAGGAAGGCGCAGGTGGGACCCGAGCCGGAGACCAGGGCGCCCAGGGCTCCGTGTTCGCGGCCCGCGTCCAGGGTCCTGGCCAGGCTGGGGCGCAGGGACACGGCGGCGGGCTGCAGGTCGTTGGCCAGTTCGGCGCCCAGGGCCTTGGCGTCTCCGGCGCGCAGCGCGGCCAGCAGGGGCTGTGACGCCCGGGGCGGGCCGACCGGGTCACCGCTCTCGGCGCGCAGGCGGTCGCACTCGGCGTAGACCCTCGCCGTGGACAGGCCGCCGTCGGCCAGGGCGAAAACCCAGTGGAACGTGCCATCCGCCTCAAGGGAGGTCAGCCGCTCCCCCCTGCCGGTGCCGACGGCCGTACCGCCAAGCAGGGCGAAGGGCACGTCGCTGCCGAGGTCGGCGGCGATCTCCATCAGGTCCTCGACCGGCAGGCCGAGGCCCCACAGTTCGTTGCAGGCGACCAGGGCCGCGGCCGCGTCGGCGCTGCCGCCGGCCATGCCGCCCGCGACCGGGATCGCCTTGCGGATGACGAGACTGACGCCGTAGGACCTGCCTGCGTGCCCGGCGAGCGCGAGGGCGGCCCGGATGGCCAGGTTGTCGGCGTCCTGCGGCACCTCGCTCGCCGACTCACCCTCGACGCGGACCCGCATCCCGGTCTCCGCGACGGCCGTCACCTCGTCGAAGATCGACACGGCGTGGAAGACGTTCACCAGGTCGTGGAAGCCGTCGTCGCGGAGCGGCCCGACCGCGAGCCGCAGGTTGACCTTGGCGGGCACCCGGACGGTCACCGAGTTCATGCGTCCCTCTCATCGCTCGTCACGGTCCCCGATCGTAACGGGGTCCCCGCACACGTCCTCGCAAAGCTCCCCGACAAATCAGCTCATGTGCGCTTTTCAGCGATTCGTGCGAAGTCCTCGATGGACAGCTGCTCGCCACGGAGTGTGGGATCGACCCCGGCGGCGCGCAGCGCCTGCTCCGCGGCGGCGGCCGTACCGGCCCAGGAGGCGAGGGCGGCGCGCAGGGTCTTGCGGCGCTGGGCGAAGGCGGCGTCCACCACCGCGAAGACCTCCTCGCGCGAGGCGGTGGTCTCCGGGGGCCGCCTGCGGGTCATCGCGACGAGCCCGGAGTCCACGTTGGGCACCGGCCAGAAGACCGTCCTGCCGACGGGACCGGCCCTGCGGACGTCGGCGTACCAGGCCGCCTTGAGCGAGGGGATGCCGTAGACCTTCGAACCCGGCGCCGCGGCCAGCCGGTCGGCCACCTCGGACTGGACCATGACCAGGACGGCACGCAGGGACGGCAGCGTCTCCAGCAGGTGCAGCACCACCGGGACCGACACGTTGTAGGGGAGGTTGGCGACCAGGGCGGTCGGCCTGTCCTCGGGCAGTTCCTCGGGCAGCACCCGCATGGCGTCCGCGAGCACCACGGTCAGGCGGTCGGCGAGCTCGGGGGCGTGCCCGGCGACGGTCAGCGGGAGCTGTTCGGCCAGGACCGGGTCGATCTCGACCGCCACGACGCCGCGTACCTCGGGGAGCAACGCGAGGGTGAGCGACCCGAGGCCGGGCCCGACCTCGATGACCACGTCGTCGGGGCGCAGATCGGCCACCCGGACGATCCTGCGCACCGTACCGGCGTCGATCACGAAGTTCTGGCCGAGCTTCTTGGTCGGGCGGACGCCGAGCCGCTCCGCCAGCTCACGTATCTCGACCGGGCCGAGAAGGCTCATCGCCGCCCCTCACTCACCGCATGCTCCCCATGTCATCCGACAAGTGTCGCGCATGGAATCCCCCGGTGAGGACGCCCGGTCTTCCGGATAACGTGATCCGTACGGGGGTTCGTCGGCGATGGAAGGATTGCCCCCGTGATGGATGCCAACCGGCCCGGCGTCGAGGGGTTACGTCCCGGCGACCCCGGATGGATCGGGGAGCACCGGCTTCTCGGGCGCCTCGGCGAGGGCGGCATGGGCACCGTCTACCTGGCACGGAACCCGCAGGGGCGCCTGGTCGCGGTGAAGGTGATCAAGCCCGAGGTCGCCGTCGAGGACGGCTTCGCCGAACGGTTCCACGCGGAGGTGCGCAACGCCCGGCGGGTCGCCTCGTTCTGCACCGCCCAGGTGCTCGGCGACGGCAACGCCGACGACGGCAGGCCGTACATGGTCACCGAGTACATCCCGGGCACTCCTCTGTCACGCCAGATCAGCGTGTACGGCGCGCTCGACCCCGCCCAGCTGCACGGTGTGGCCCTCGGGGTGGCCGCCGCCCTGGCGGCGATCCACGTCGCCGGGCTGGTCCACCGCGACCTCAAGCCCGCCAACGTGATCCTGTCCCTGTCCGGGCCGCGGGTGATCGACTTCGGCGTCGCCAGGGCACTGGACTCCACCCGTGGCTTCACCCGTTCCGGCGAGGTGCTCGGCAGCCCGGGGTGGTGGGCGCCGGAGCAGGTGAAGGGGCTTGAGATCACCCCGGCCGCCGACGTCTTCGCCTGGGGGTGCCTGATCGCCTACGCGGGCAACGGCCGCCACCCGTACGGCCGGGGCGACATGATCACCATGGCGACGCGGCTGCTGAACACCCCACCCGACCTGGGCTCGCTTCCCGCCCCGCTCGACGACCTGGTCCGCAGGGCGACCGCGATGGACCCCGGAGCGCGCCCGACCGCGCAGGACCTGCTGATCGCGCTGGTCGGCGGCACCCCGGCCCCCGCGGGCCCCCTGACTGCGGACCCGCCGGCTCCGGTCGTCGACGTGCTCGGTGACACGTGGCGGCCTCCGGCCAACGTGGAACCGGACACCACCCAGGTCCTCGGTGGCCTCGGCGCCCCCGGGGCGCCCCCCGCGGCCCGGTCCCGGCGGAGGAAATCAATCATGGTGGGACTCGTGGTGGCCGCCGCGCTCGCGGTCACCGTCGCGGTGCTGGCCCACGTCCTCGGGAGCCCTGGCGGCACAGGAGGCGGAACCTCCTCGGGCGGCGGTCCGACCGACGTGGGCAGGCGGATCCCGATCGGCTCTCCGGTCGGAGACCCGCAGCTGATCGTGCCACGGGCTCCACGCTGCGGCCTGACCTCCTACGAGGGCACGACGGCGCGCGGCAGGTTGTGCGTGGTCACGCTCACCCTGCTCAACCCGGGTGGCGAACGCGTCCCCCTCAGTCGTGACCCGTTCACCCTGCTCGACGACGCGGGGACGCCCCACACCCCCGAGGCGCCCGTGGCGGGCCTGACGGACACGCTGGCCCCCGGGGGCAGGCTGGACCGGGTCCTGGTCTACGACCTGCCTCCCGAACGGCGACCGGCCCGGCTGAGCGGCCAGGTGACCGACGGCGGACGGCGGATCGAGGTGCGGCTGTGAGGTTCCTCCCGCAGGCCGCCGTGCCGTTCGCGCTGCTGTTCACCCTCGTGGCTGTGCCGTCGTCGCCGTCGTCGCCATCGTCATCCCCGTCGCCCGCGGGCTGTGGCGGGGACACCGCCGTCGGCGACCCGTTCGCCTCCCCGGGAGGGGTGACCGGGGCGGGAGCCGTACACGTCCTGTCCGGCAGGGGCGACGAGGCAAGGGTCGTGCGCGCCCCCGCGCCCGCGGCGGGCGACGGGTTCGGCTGGTCGGTACGGCTGGCCGACCTCGACGGCGACCGCTGCGCGGACCTGGTGGTCGGCGCGCCGTACACGGACGTGGCGGGGCGGCCGGACGCGGGTGCCGTCTACATCGTGTACGGCACGGCCTCCCGCCCTCCGGCGCGCCTGCTCCCCTCCTCTCCCGAGGCGGGCGCCCACTTCGGCTGGTCGCTGGCCGTGGGGCGGGGCACGCTCGCCGTCGGCGCCCCGCACGAGGACGCCGACGGGGTCGAGGACTCCGGCGCGGTCCATCTGTTCGACGTGGGGGCCGGGTTCGGTGAGGGGCGGCGGATCTCCCAGGACACGCCGGGGGTGCCGGGCAGCGGTGAACCCGGCGACATGTTCGGCTGGTCGGTGGCCGTCGGCAGGATGGGCGGCCGACGGGACGCGGCCGACCTCGCGGTCGGCGCGCCGTACGACAACGACGACGGAACGGGACGCCAGGAGAGCGGGGGCGCCGCGGACGCGGGCTCGATCGCCGTGATCTACGACGTGTCCGGCGCGAGGGACGCCTACACCAGCAGGAAGTGGGACCTGCGCCGGATCGTGGAGACCCACGCCGGCGACCGGTTCGGTTACTCCATGGCCTACGCGGAGGAGGGGGAGGCGGGTTACCTCGCGGTCGGGGCGCCGCTCGGCGACGGCGGTGGTGTACGCGACTCGGGGCTGGTGCGGCTCTTCCGCTCCTCGGCGGCAGAGGAGATCACCCCGCTGGCCACCCTCGACCAGGGCTCCCGAGGCGCCACGGGCGACGGGTACGGCTTCTCGCTCGCCCTCACCGGGGAGGGCGGCGCCCGGCTGGCGGTCGGCGCCCCGTTCGGCGGTCCCGGCGGACGCGGCCGGGTCGTGGTGGTCCCGGTGCGAGATCCGTCCGCGGCCCGGGTGGTCGAGCGAGGGAAGGCGGGAGACCGGTTCGGCTGGGCGGTCGGGTTCGGCGGCAACCGCCTCGTGGTCGGCGCTCCGGACCGCGACGGCTCTGGGGCGGTGACGGTCCTCGGCCGCAACGACACCGTGGGAACCCCGCTGCCCCCCGCCCAGGACGACGGGGAGCCTGCGGAGTTCGGCGCCTCGGTGGGCTGAGCCTCCGTGGGCTGAAGACGAGGTGAAGCCGCCGTGGCCCGGACACCGTGGGCCGAGCGGCGCTGTGGGTCGAAAGCCGTTGTGGCGGGGCGTCGTGTGTTCTGGCGGTGTTCACCAGGTGCCGAAGACGGCCTCCCCGTTGGCGCTGATGGCCGTGGCCAGCTCGCCCGGGTCGATCCCCTTGACCTCGGCGAGGCAGCGCAGCGTGAGGGGAATGAGATAGGGGGCGTTCGGCTTGCCCCGGTGCGGCGTCGGCGGAAGGTAGGGCGCGTCGGTCTCCACCAGCATCAGCTCCACGGGCGCGAGCGCGGCGGCCTCCCGGAGATAGCCCGCGTTCTTGTAGGTGACCGGGCCGGAGAAGGACATGTGGTAGCCCGCCTGGACGCACCTGGCGGCCATCTCGGCGTCACCGGAGAAGCTGTGGAAGACCACGACGTCCGGCGCCCCCTGGTCGGCCAGGACGTCCAGCACGTCGTCGTGGGCCTCCCGGTCGTGGATCACCAGGGCCTTGCCGGTCCGTTTGGCGATCTCGATGTGCGCCCTGAAGCTGGCGTGCTGGTCGTCCTTCGACGCCCAGTCGCGGTAGTAGTCGAGGCCCGTCTCCCCCACCGCCCTGACGTGCGGCAGCCGGGCCAGCGCCTCGATCTCGGCGAGCACCTCGGGCGTCGAGGCGTGCGCCTCGTTCGGGTGGATCGCGACCCCCGCGTAGACGTCGGGGTGCAGTTCGGCCACCTCCGCGTTCCACCGGGAGGAGGGCAGGTCGTAGCCGATCGTGACCAGCCGGGTCACCCCGACGGAACGGGCCTGGTCGAGGATGCTCTCGACGCTCGCCTGGGCCGCCTGCGCCGCCTGGGCGACGGGGTCACCCGAGGACGCCTGACGGTTGCCCACCATGATGTCGAGGTGGCAGTGGCTGTCGAACACCTCCGCGGCCAGGGGCTCGGGAGGGGCGGGAAGCTTCGTCGTGCTCACCCGCCCCAACCTATCGAGCCTGCCACGTCACCCCAACCGGGCGAGCTCCTCATCGACGATCTTCGGGTCGAGCTTGGTGAAGAGCCTGGTCGGCGGCGCGAGCGGGACCCCGGGCCGGATCGGGGTGTGCTCCCAGCGCGCCTGGCCGTCGTAGTCGCCGGTGATGATGGGATACGGCCTGCCGTTCTCCTCGACCTCCCTGATCTCCGGCATCCCCGACCAGACGCCGGTCCCGCCGAGCATCTCGTGGATCTTGTTGGAGGAGGAGGGCAGGATCGGGGTCAGCAGCGTCTTGGCGTCGTCGACGACCTGCAGGGCCACGTGCAGGATCGACTTGACCCGCTCGGGGTCGTCCTTGATCTTCCACGGCTCCTGGTCCGCGAGGTACTTGTTGGCCTCGCGGATGACGTCGAACGCCTCGTTCGTGGCGTTCTTGAAGCGGGAGCGCCCGAGCTCGGCACCGACCCTGGGGAAGGCGGCCCGGCTGCGTTCGAGCATGGCGCGGTCGGCGTCGGTGAGGTCGCCCGCCTCGGGGATGGCGCCGAAGTTCTTGGCGGCCATCGAGATCGACCGGTTGACCAGGTTGCCCCAGGCCGCGACCAGTTCGCCGTTGTTGCGGTTGAGGAACTCCGACCAGGTGAAGTCGGTGTCCTGGTTCTCCGGACCGGCGACCGCGATGTAGTAGCGCAGCGCGTCGGCGTCGTAGCGGGCCAGGAAGTCACGGACGTAGATGACGACCTGACGGGAGGAGGAGAACTTGCGCCCCTCCATGGTCAGGAACTCGCTGGAGACGACCTCCGAGGGCAGGTCCAGCGCACCGAGCGCCCCCGGCGTGCCGTTCCTGGCACCCTGGCCGTTGTAGCCGAGCAGCAGCGCCGGCCAGATCTCGGCGTGGAAGACGATGTTGTCCTTGCCCATGAAGTAGTAACCACGGGCGTCGGGGTTCTGCCACCACTGCCGCCAGGCCTCGGGGTCGCCGGAGCGGCGGGCCCACTCGATGGAGGCGCTGAGGTAGCCGATGACGGCGTCGAACCAGACGTAGAGCCGCTTGTTCGCCTGGTCGCTCCAGCCGTCGAGCGGGATCGGCACCCCCCAGTCGAGGTCACGGGTGATCGCCCGGGGCTGCAGGTCGCCCAGCAGGTTGAGGGCGAACTTCAGCACGTTGGGCCGCCAGTCGCCCTGCTTGGACTGCAGCCAGGTGGCGAGCACCTCGGCGAAGGCGGGCAGGTCGAGCATGAAGTGCTCGGTCTCGACGAAGACCGGCTTCTCGCCGTTGATCCTGCTGACCGGGTTGACCAGCTGGATCGGGTCGAGCTGGTTGCCGCAGTTGTCGCACTGGTCGCCACGCGCGCCGTCGTAGCCGCAGATGGGGCAGGTGCCCTCGATGTAGCGGTCGGGCAGGGTGCGCCCGGTCGACGGGGAGATGGCGCCCATCGTCGTCTTGGGGAAGACGTAGCCGTTGGCGTGCAGCCCCTTGAAGACCTCCTGGACCACGGCGTAGTGGTTGTCCGTCGTGGTCCGGGTGAACAGGTCGTAGGACAGGCCGAGCGCCTGGAGGTCTTCGGCGATGACCCGGTTGTAGCGGTCGGCGAGCTGACGGGCGCTCAGCCCCTCCTTGTCCGCCTGGACCTGGATCGGGGTGCCGTGCTCGTCGGTCCCGCTCACCATGAGGACCTTGTTGCCCACCATCCGCTGGTAGCGGCTGAAGATGTCGGACGGCACGCCGAATCCGGAGACGTGCCCGATGTGGCGGGGGCCGTTGGCGTACGGCCAAGCGACCGCGGTCAGGATGTGCTGGGACATGTAGCCAAGCCTAAGGGACGCCGACTCAGGCCTTGGTGCGCTCCCGGGGATCGGGCCGTGCCGCTCTCCCGGGAGGGGCTCAGGCCTTGGTGCTCTCTCGGGGGACCGTCTGCTCCTCGCCGTCCAGGCTGACGGCTTGGGCGGCCTCCTCGGCCGCGGAGGCGGCCACGTCGATCGGCGTCTCCTTGGAGCGGCGGATGCCCAGGATGCTGATGAACAGGGCGGCGAAGATGGTCTGGAAGCTCATGATCAGCGCGGTCGCCGAGGGGACGACCAGGCGCAGTGACTCCGACGGGATCAGCGGGCCGAAGCTGCGCGTCTGCCAGTGGACCAGCGAGGCGCCCAGGCCGAAGAGTCCGGCCAGGGCCAGCAGGCCTCCGGCGATCAGGCCCTTCTCCAGGGTCACGATGTCGACGAGCTTGCGCACGCGCCTGTCTTCGGGCAGGAAGCCCTCCTCGGCCGCGTAGACCTTGGTGAACAGGGCGAACAGGACCGCCTGGAAGCCGATCACCACGGCGGCCGATGCGCCGACCAGGGTGTCGACGTCGAAGCCGAGCTTGCCGATGTAGATCGGCCCGAAGCTCAGGGCGGCGCCCGCGACCAGGCCCAGGGTCATCAGGATCAGGCCGGGGATGAAGAACAGCCAGCGCGGGCTGTACAGCATCAGGAAGCGCAGGTGGCGCCAGCCGTCGCGCCAGGAGCGCAGGTGCGGCGGGCGGGAACGGCCGTCGGGCGAAAGGGTGGTCGGCACCTCGCGCACGTCGAGACCGGACAGGGTCGAGCGCACGACCATCTCGCTGGCGAACTCCATGCCGCCGGTCTGCAGGCCGAGCCTGAGGATCGAGTCGCGCCGGAAGCCGCGCAGGCCGCAGTGAAAGTCACCGATGGCGCTGGGGAAGAACAGCCTGCCGATGAAGGACAGCACCGGGTTGCCGAGGTAGCGGTGCAGCGGGGGCATGGCGCCGGGGGCGATGCCGCCCTTGAAGCGGTTGCCCATCACCAGGTCGGCCCCGTCGCGCAGTTGCTCGACGAACGGCAGCAGCGCGGTGAAGTCGTAGGAGTCGTCGGCGTCGCCCATGATGACGTACTTGCCGCGGGCGGCCCTGATGCCCCCTATGAGGGCGTTGCCGTACCCCTTGGCGTCGACGTGCACGACGCGGGCGCCCGCGTCACGGGCGAGCTGCTGGGAGCCGTCCGTGCTGCCGTTGTCGGCGATCAGCACCTCTCCGTCTATCCCGTGCTCCCGCATGCAGGCCAGTGCCTTGCGTACGCAGGTCTCCACGGTCTCCGCCTCGTTCAAGCAAGGCATGACCACGGTCAGTTCCACGTCTCAACCTCTCAGTTACGGCACAGCCCAACCTCATCATGATGCCCTCTAACGTCTACTGTGCGGGTCAACTCCACCAAACGGCTGGCATCCTGTAATGCATGGTGACCGTCACCGAGGCGCCGCGCCTCGACTCACCCGCGGCGGGTGTGCTCTCGCGCGCGCTGGCCCTCCTCGGCCGCCACCGGCTGTTCGCCGTGGCCGTGGCGCTGGCGTTCGCGCTGCGTGTGGTCACGATGCTGGGATACGGTCCGGCGCTGTGGTTCAACGACTCCTTCGAGTACGTCTCGGGGGCGGTCAATCCTGGCAGACCCAGTGCCCTGCGACCGAACGGTTATTCCTTCTGGCTGCTCCTGCTGCGGCCCTTCCACAGCTTCTCCCTGGTGGTCCTCACCCAGCACCTGATGGGCCTGGGTGTGGCGCTGCTGATCTACGTCCTGCTGCGCAGGAGGTTCGGGCTGCCGGGGTGGGGGGCGACGCTGGCCACGCTGCCGGTGTTGTTCGACGCCTACCAGATCCAGCTCGAACACCTGATCATGTCGGACGCCATGTTCATGCTGCTGGTCGTGGGCGTCGTGACGTTGGTGCTCTGGCACAGGAAGATGTCCTGGCAGGTCGGGGCCGTGGTCGGCCTGTTGCTCGCGCTGACCGCGCTGACCAGGTCGATCGGCCTGCCGATCCTGGCCCTGGTCGCGGTCTACATGCTCGTCAAGCGGACCGGCTGGAAGCCGATCGTGGCCATGGTCACGGCCTGTGGCGTTCCGGTGGCCGGTTACATGGCCTGGTTCGCCGCGACGTACGGCAACTTCGCGATGACCAGCAGCGACGGCGCGATCCTGTACATGCGGACCGCGCTGTTCGCCGACTGCAGGACGATGAGGGTCGATCCGCGCAAGGAGCTCGAACTGGCGCTGCTGTGCATCAGCGCCCCGCCGAGCGAGCGTCACTTCTCCGGGCAGAAGTACCTGTGGTGGGCGCAGCCCGGGCAGCGGTTCCACGCCTTCGGGCCCAACACCACCTTCACCCCCGACATCAACCGGGCCGCGGGGGCGTTCGCCAGGCGGGCGATCCTGGCCCAGCCGCTCGACTATCTCGGCGTCATGGCCGGAGACTTCTTCCGCGCCTTCCGCTGGGACCGGCCGCAGTTCCCCGACGCCAACACCTACCGGCAGTACGAGTTCCTGCCGGAGGGCAAGGTGCTGCCCACCTGGCCGTCGTACAGGGGCACCAGCGACCGTGACGCCCAGACCTACGACCCGAGCCTGCCGACCGCCCAGATCCGCGGCAAGCCCAGTGTGATCGGCACCGAGGTCCACGACCCGTGGGCGAGGTTCATGCAGGGCTACCAGCAGACGGTCAGGCTGCCCGGCATCGTGGTCGGCGTGCTGCTGCTGATCGGCCTCGCCGGGGTCGTGGCGCGCTGGCGCACCCTGGGCGGTCCGGTCCTGCTGCCGTGGTTGGGCGCCTTCGGGCTCATCCTGGCGCCCGCCGCGACTGCCGAGTTCGACTACCGCTACGTGCTGCCCGCCGTACCGCTGGCGTGCCTGGCGGCGGCGATCGCGCTGCGGCACGGGTTCAGACCCAGCTCCGCAGGAGCATCCGGCGCCACCACTCCTCGTGCGGAATGACGTCGGCGGTCAGCACCGGATAGAGCCACCAGAAGTTGATGATCGCGAGGAGGGCGAAGAGGCCGACCACGCCCGCTCCCACGGCCCTGCGGTTCGGTGTGGCGTCCGCGGGGCCGATGATCAGCCCGGCGACCAGGGTGATGGCCAGGATCATGAACGGCACCATGGGGATCGTGTAGAAGTTGAACATGGTGCGGTGGTCGGCCAGCGCCCAGTAGAACCAGGGCAGCCAGCCCGCGGCGTAACCGAGCAGGGCGGCCCCGGCCCGCCAGTCCCGGGACGACACGTACCAGACGATCATGGCGACCAGGGCGGCGAGCCCGCCGTACCAGATGACCGGGGTGCCGACGCCGAGGATGGCCGAGGCGCAGGTCTTGACCCCGCAGACGTTGTCCGAGCCCTCGTAGAAGAACGCCACGGGGCGAAGCATCAACGGCCAGCTCCACGGCTCCGACTGGTAGGGGTGGGAGGCCGAAAGGCCGGTGTGGTAACCCAGCACCTGGAAGTGGTAGTTGAGCCACGACCGGATGGAGTCGAAGACGAAGAAGACCGGTCCCTGTGAGGTGGCCTGCGCCCAGTTGCGGCCCCAGCCGAGCGGCGAGATGAACCACCCGGTCCAGGAGACGAGATAGGTCAGCGCGGGCAGCAGGCCCATCGCCCCGAGCAGCGTCGGCAGGTCCTTGCCCAGCGCCCCGCTGTACGGCCTGCCCAGGCCGACCGCCCTGCGGGCCCCGGCGTCCCAGATCAGCGACATGACGACGAACGCGACCAGGTAGAAGATGCCCGACCACTTCACCGCGCAGGCGGCGCCCAGGAGCACTCCGGCGGCCATCCGCCAGGGCCGCAGCCCCAGCCAGGGGCCCTGGTCGCTGATCGGGGAGTTCTCGTACCAGTCGACCAGTCTGCGCCTGGCGTGGTCGCGGTCGGCGACCAGGCAGGCGAA